>NZ_VFOO01000001.1:2491804-2803279 GCF_006716115.1 Subtercola boreus
CCCACCCTCCGCCTCGCCCTCAGCCGCGCCTTCGTGGTCGGTGCCTGCGGCGGTGCGGTGCTGTCGATCGTCCTGAGCGTCGTCGACAAGACCGGCGCCTTCGTGCAGGGTCTCACCGTCATCGGCTACGGCGGTGCCGGCAGCCCGATCGTGCGCACCGTGGAGGTGAGCGGTTCCCTGTCGGTGCGGGCCACGGGGCTCTACACCGACCCGAACACCGCCGGCCTCTTCTTCTTCATGGCGCTCGCTGTCGCCGCATACGTCTTCGCCGGCCGGCTGCGCGTGCTGGCGATGATCGTGCTGGTCGTCGGCATCGCCGCCACCCTCAGCCGTTCGGCGATCATCTCGGTGATCTTCGCGGTCGTCATCATTCTGCTCATCCAGAACCAGTCGGCCGTGCGGCGGCTCATCATCGGTATCGTCAGCGCGGTGGCCATCGGCTTCCTCGCCCTGACCCCGAGCATCGCCGGGCGGATCACCGGTTCGTTCAGCAATTCCGACAAGGGCGCCCTCGACCGCATCGCCGCCTTCCAGAACTATCCGGGGCAGCTCGAGGGCCACTGGATCTTCGGCCGCGGCTGGGCGTTGCGGGAGTTCGTCGACTCGTCGTACGGCTACCTCGTCAACCATGTGGCGAACACGCCGCTCCTCGTGGTGTACCGGGGCGGGATCTTCGCGGGCCTCGCCTTCCTGGCGCTGCTCATCGTCGGCCTGGCGGTGGCCGTGCGGGGCCTCCGATCGACGGAGATCGGCTTCGGCATGATGGGGGCCGCGTTCTTCGGTCTCGTGCTCATCGCCTTCCAACTCGACTTCCCTGTGGTCACCGTTCCTCCGCTCACCATGGCCTTCTCGATCCTCCTGATGAACCTGGGAGTCGCCGGTCGGGAATCGCCGGGCGTGCCGCCGGGCATCCATTCGCCGTCTGCGGCACGCACACGCACCCGCACACGCACACCTCAGCGACAGGGGGCCCTCACCTCATGAGCGAACAACGACTGATGCCCGAGGGCAGCACGCTGCCCAGACGCTTCATCGGCCTCGACGGCCTGCGCGGCGTGCTCGCGATCTGCGTCGTCCTCGTGCACGCCACCGCCCAGTTCAACCCCCAGGTACTGAACACCCTGCACATCGAGATCCTCGGCCAGGCGATCGTGGTCTTCTTCGTGCTGTCGGGCGTGCTGATCTACTGGCCGTTCCTGAACGCGATCCTGGATGGCCGGCCGCTGCCCTCGATCGGCAGGTACGCACGGGCGCGGGTCTTCCGGGTCTATCCGGCCTACGTCGTCGCATTTTTCGTCGCGAACTTCGCCCTCGGAGCCGTCTTCGTACTGAACGCGATGACGACGGTGCACTCGGGCAACGACAACGGCACAGGCACCATCACAAACCCCTGGTCGGTACTCGCGCACATCACCCTGGTCCAGAACTTCATCCCGGGCGAGCTGCAGACCGGGCTGAGCGCGTCATGGACGCTGACGAGCGAGCTCACCTTCTACCTGCTGCTGCCGTTCCTCTGCATCGGAGCGGCCAGCCTCGCCCGCCGACTGAAGATCAACCGCGTGCTCGCCGTCGCCCTGCCCGGAATCGTGCTGATCGTGATCGGCGTCTCGTCGCACATCATCTCTGCGCTCTGGCTCCACCAGAGCGGCATCTCGCTGCTCGACTCGGAGTGGGGACCGACCTGGCAGGCGGTCTTCACGCGCAGCTTCTTCAGCTGGGCCGACAACTTCGGCTGGGGAATGCTGGTCGGCGTCGCCGTGTCGGTCTGGTACCGCCGCGGAGGTTTCCGGTTCGGCCGGCTCTCCGTGCGCACGGTGGCCTGGATCCTCATCCCCGTCGGCCTCGTCACCTCGGGCGTCAGCTTCCTCCGCTTCCCCTCGTTCATCGGAATCTTCTTCGCGATCTTCAGCGCCGGGCTCGTGCTGCTGCTGATGATCCCTATGAAGAACGGCAAGATCTGGGCGCTCTCGCGCATCCTCGACAACCGGGTGCTGTTCTGGCTCGGAACCATCTCGCTCAGCCTCTATGTCTGGCACTTCCCGGTGATCATCGTGCTCTACCGGCTCGGCTGGATCGCGGGTGACGACTGGCTCGGGTGGGCCTGGAACACGGTGCTCGTCTTCGCCGTAGCCGTCGCCATCGCCTCGCTCAGCTACCGGTTCGTCGAACTGCCGGCCATCCGCTCGCTCCGCACGAAGAAGAAGCCTGCCAGCAGCGATCGGGCGGCTGTCAATACCTCGTCACGGTGACGACTCCGGTCGTGGCCGACCAGACGATTCGACCGTGCACGAAGTCGTTCGCCCGGCTCCCGTCGGAGGCGAAAGTGTACTCGTCGGTCTTCGCCGCCCCGAGAGCCGACGTCCATTTGGCAAGGATGACGCCTGCGACGGCGTGCGCCCCCGTGGCAGCCGTGTAGAAGATGCGGAACCCACCTGCCCTGTCGTAGTCCTGGTAGGTGTTGGCGAAGGCGCTCTTCGGCACGAAGTGGTAGAGCCGGGCCAGCGTCGCAACAGCCGGTGGCGAGCTGAACCAGCCGTTCGGAGTCTGGTAGCGACTGCCGTTCTCGCATTCCTGTACAGCTCCGGTTCCCATCGCGTAACTGACCGACACGACGGCACCGAGTGCAGGATCGGCATTGTTCTTGAAGGCCGTTCCGCGGGTGCTGAGCGGAAGGCCAGACGCCTGGAGCCGTTTCACGGTCGCCAACGACTTCTTCGCGACGAACGTCGACGAGACCACACCGTAGGTCTCGTTCGAGTTGTCGGTGACCGTGAAGATGTGGAACGGCCCGGCGTACGAGACCTCGCCCCACTGCACGAGAGAGTTGTTGATCAGGGCGGCCTGCATCGTCTCCGAGACTCCGCCCGAGCCGGTCGGGGCGCCGTACTCGGTGATCCAGATCTTCTTCGACCCGTCACCGTTGGCCTTCATGACGGCGTGCAGTTCGATCATCCGTCGGGCCGGGGTGTTGTCCCAGAGAGTCGCGGCCGACAGCGAGTGCGTGTAGTCGTAGGGGTGGAAGGAGAAGGCGTCGAACGATCCCGCGACGCCTTCCGCATACATGGCGGTGATGAACCGGATCGGGTTCATCTGGCCGTCGACGTCGGCGGCCGGGCCGAGCGCTCCAGCGATGACCGTCGCAGCCGGATCCGCGGCCTTGATCGCGGGGTAGGCCGCCTTCACCATCGTGGCGTAGAAGGTGGGATCGGGGTCGGGTGCGAAATAGTCCCGGGCGTTCGGTTCGTTCCAGATCTCGTAGGCCGGGATCCTGCCCTTGTAACGCTTCGCCACTGCGCCGGCGAAGGTGGCGTAGAGCGCCGCCGTCTTCGGTCGCATCGTGCCGCCCGCGTTGCCGCCGTTCAGTGACGCCCAGGGCGGGCAGGTGGTGATGATGGCAAGGATCTTGAGGCTCCGCGCCCTCGCCTCCGTGACCGCATAGTCGAAGATGCCCCAGCTGAACGTCGTCGCGGTGGGCTGGGCGAGCACCCACATGATGTCGAAGCGAACGAGGGTTCCGCCGGACGAGACGATCGTGTCGAGGGTCTTCGCGATGTTCGCGCGGGTCTCGAAGAGGAGGGAGGAACCGGTCGAGTAGCCCACAGGGAAGGGCGCAGAGCGCGCGACGGCCGCATGCACTCCGGCAGCTGCGGGCGCCGCACCGGACCGGGCGGGGAGCGTGGCAGCGACCGCCGTGCCGCCGACAGCGGCCTGTGCCGCCACGACGGCCGTGCCCGCCGCCGCGCCCGCAAGGAGTTGCCTGCGTGACAGGTGGGGTGACATCCCGGTACCCCCCGTCGATCGACGACCGGTCGCTCTGACCGTCTCAGCGGAGGGTAACCCATTTGGGGGAACTGCCCTGGCCGGCGACCCCCGAATGAGTGAACCGGGCGCGACTCGCGCATCCCTTCGACAGGACCCCGGGCATCCGGTCACGGTGCGTACGGCCCTCCTCGAGGTCGGCGCGGTGAATCATCCGACCGAGGCAGAGAGCGACCGCGATCGACACCGCAGGCCAGAGCAGGAAGCCGGCGACAATGACGGCGGGGAGAAGGGAAGGAGGCATGACAGAAGATCATACCTGAGAAAACCTCAGCCGGCGATGGCCTCGACGGCGCGCTTCGCAAAGATCTCCGCGATCTGCACCGCGTTCAGCGCCGCACCCTTCCGGAGGTTGTCGTTGCTGATGAACAGGGCTATACCGCGGCCGTCCGGCACGCCCTCATCCTGGCGGATGCGACCGACGTAACTGGGGTCGTTGCCCGCAGCCTGCAGCGGCGTCGGAACCTCGGAGAGTTCAACTCCCGGGGCCTCACCCAGAAGCTCGGTGACGCGCTGCGGGCTGATCGGCCGGGAGAATTCGGCGTTGATCGAGAGGGAGTGGCCTGTGAAGACCGGAACGCGCACGCAGGTGCCGCTCACCAGCAGTCCCGGCAGTTCGAGGATCTTGCGGCTCTCGTTGCGGAGCTTCTTCTCCTCGTCGGTCTCGTTCGAGCCGTCGTCGACCAGCGACCCGGCGAGGGGCACGACATCGAAGGCGATCGGGCGCACGTACTTGACGGGCTCGGGGAAGTCGACGGACGCCCCGTCGTGCACGAGGTCGAGCAGCCGGCCGGACGAGACCGCGGCGATGGCCTGCGTGGCGAGTTCCTCGGCCCCTGCCAGGCCGCTGCCCGAGACGGCCTGGTAGGTGCTGACGATGAGCCGTTCCAGCCCAGCTTCGGCGTGCAACACCTTCAGCACGGGCATGGCGGCCATCGTGGTGCAGTTCGGGTTCGCGATGATGCCCTTCCGGGCCTCGTCGATCGCGTGCGGGTTGACCTCGCTCACGACGAGGGGCACGTCGGGATCCATCCGCCAGGCGCTGGAGTTGTCGATCACCGTGACACCGGCAGCGGCGAAGACGGGCGCGAGGGCCTTCGAGCCCGTCGCACCGGCCGAGAACAGGGCGATGTCGAGACCCGTCGGGTCTGCGGTCGCGGCATCCTCCACCACGACCTGCTCGCCGCGGAACTCGAGCGTGGTGCCGGCGGACCGCGCCGACGAGAAGAACCGGATGCTCCGGATCGGGAAGTCGCGCTCCTCGAGCAGCTGGCGCATGACCTTGCCGACCTGCCCGGTCGCTCCCACAACACCGACGTTCAACCCTGAATTACCCACGTGGTCCATCCCTCTTGATCCGAACGTCCAGTGTACCGATCGGCGGGAGGCGGATGCCCGGTGTGACGGTGCGCGCCCGGGCGGCGGTCACACCGGGCCGGGCGTCAGCGGGTGGGCGTCAGCGGCCGGTGCCGCCGTGCACGATCGCGTCGCTCTCGGCGTCGAGGCCGAAGGCGGCGTGCACCACCCGGAGGGCATCGTTCACCGTGTCGGCTCGGGTCACGACCGAGATGCGGATCTCGCTGGTGGAGATCATCTCGATGTTGATGCCCGCCTCGTACAGCGCGGTGAACAGCTTCGCAGAGACACCCGCGTTCGTGCGCATGCCCGCACCGACGAGCGCGAGCTTGCCGATCTGGTCGTCGTACTGCAGCGCCTTGAAGCCCACGTCGCCCTGCTCGGCGGTCAGGGCGGTCAGCACGCTCTGCCCGTCGGACTTCGGGAGCGTGAACGAGATGTCGGTGAGCCCGGTCGACGCCGCGGAGACGTTCTGCACGATCATGTCGATGTTCGCGCCGGTCTTCGCCACGATGTTGAAGATCTGGGCGGCCTTGCCGGGGATGTCGGGGACACCGACGACGGTGATCTTCGCTTCGCTGAGGTCGGTTGCGACCCCCGCGATCAGTGGCTCTTCCACAGGTGACTCGCTGTTCTCTCGGGCGTTCTCGGGGTCTCGGGCTGGGTCGACATCGGGGGCGTTGTAGACGATGGTGCCCTCGTTGTTGTTGAACGAGGATCGCACGTGCAGGGTGACGCCGTGACGCCTGGCGTACTCGACGGCGCGGATGTAGAGCACCTTGGCGCCGTTCGCAGCGAGCTCCAGCATCTCCTCGCTCGAGATGCGGTCGATCTTCTTCGCCCGCGGCACGAGCCGGGGATCTGCGGTGAAGATGCCGTCGACGTCGGTGTAGATCTCGCAGACGTCGGCATTCAGCGCCGCCGCGAGCGCCACCGCGGTCGTGTCGGATCCGCCCCGGCCGAGCGTCGTGATGTCGCCGGTGCCGCGGTTGAACCCCTGGAAGCCGGCCACGATCGCGATCGCGCCCTCGTCGAGAGCGTCGCGGACGCGCCCCGGCGTCACATCGACGATGCGGGCCTGGCCGTGCCGGGCATCCGTGATCATGCCGGCCTGGCTGCCCGTGAACGAGCGGGCGTCGTGCCCCATGCTGCGGATCGACATCGCCAGCAGGGCCATCGAGATGCGTTCGCCGGCCGTCAGCAGCATGTCGAGCTCACGCGGGGCCGGGATCGGCGTGACCTGGTGCGCGAGGTCGAGCAGTTCGTCGGTCGAATCGCCCATCGCGCTGACGGCGACCACGACCTCGTTGCCGGCCTTGCGGGTTTCGACGATGCGCTTGGCCACGCGCTTGATGCTCTCAGCATCGGCGACGGAGGATCCGCCGTACTTCTGTACGATCAAACTCACAGGGGGGCTCCCGACATCACGGTGAAAGGCGACTCCCCATTCTAGTTGTTCGAGCCGAGCCCCCGAGGAGGCCTCCGTGTCCGGAGCCGCACCCATCGTCCGCAACATCGCAGACCTGCCCGGGTACCTGATCAGCACAGGAGACACCGTCGTACTCGCCGAGCTGGCCGGGCCTGCGCAGGGCAGCTCGGCCAGTGTGTTCCTCGAGATCTGGGAGCCGGGCGGGGCGCAGCCGCTGAACTCGCACGCCGACTCCGCCGAAACCTTCATCGTGCTCGCCGGAACCGGGGCAGCCCACTCGGACGACGCGGTCCTCCCCCTCGGCCCCGGCGACGTGCTGACGCTGCAGCCCGGCTCGGAACACCGGATCGTGAACACCTCGGCGACGGAGAAGCTCTACACCATCACCATCATGGCTTCGGATGGCGGATTCGCCTCGCTCGTCACCGGGGGCACCCGGGTTCCGCTCACCGCGGCCGACCTCGGAGCGCTGGTCTCCGCTCTGGCGTGATCGGGGCTCCGGCGTGATCGGGGCTCTGGGTTGATCGGGGCACTGGCTTAATCGAGGATTGCTCAGTAGCATGGCGGCATGTCTGAATCGCGTCATGTCTCGCCCCGCCCGGCTCTTGCAGTCGCGGCCCTCGCCTGCTCCGCCCTCCTGGTGGCTGGTGGTGTCTCGCCGCTCAGCGCATCGGCGTTCTCGAGCTCGTTCACGGTGGTGGGCGGGGTTCCCGGCGCCCTGGCGGTCGATTCCACGACCCACAGGGTGTTCGCCGCAGACCAGTCGTCGAACGTCATCTCCATCTTCGACGGCAGCCTCGACGAGCAGCCCGTCACCCGGGTGGAGGTCGGCCTGCACCCTGTCGCGATAGCGATCGACGAATCCCAGCGCCAGATCTTCGTCGCCGACTCGGACTCGGGAACGGTGTCGAGATTCGACGCAGACGATCCGGATCCTGCGGCCGCCGTGGCCGTCACGGTCGATCATCCGTCGGCCCTCGCCGTCGACCCGGTGAATCACATCGTCTACGTGACCAGCTCCACGACGAACCGCGTCTACTCCTTCCTGGCTTCCCCCGATGCCGTGTCGCCGGCGCTCCGCAGCGTTCCGGTGGGCCAGGAGCCGTCAGGAGTCGCCGTGGATGCCGCAGCCCAGGTCGTCGCGGTGACGAACTCGCGCGACAACACCGTCTCCGTCTTCGCGGCGCGCACGGCGGCCGACGACACCGGCACTCCCGATCCGGTGCCGACCACCGTTCCCGTCGGTGCGTCTCCGTCGGGAGTGGCGATCGACTCCTCCAGCCACACCGCCGTCGTCGCGAACCTCCGCGACAACACCGCCTCACGTTTCGACGTCACCGCGTCATCCCCCGCTGTCGACACCGTGGGCGTCGGCCGGGCACCGCTGTCGGTCGCGATCGACTCGGGAACCCACTACGCGTTCGTCGGCAATTCGCTCGGCATGACGGTCTCCCAGTTCGCCGTGTCCGCCGCCGTGCCCCCGGTGATGGACGTGCCGCTTGGCAAGGCTCCACGGGGCGTGGCGATCGACGAGAGTCTCGGCAAGGTGTACGCCTCGAATCCCCTGAACGAAACGGTCTCGGGCCGCGCTCCGGTGACACCGGAGGCTCCCTGGATCTTTGCCGACTCCCTGCATGCCGCAACGGTCGGCGTCTGGTACACCCACGTCTTCGAAGCACGGGGAACGCCGGCCCCGACTCTCAGCCTCCGCGGTTCCCTGCCCGCCGGGCTGTCGTTCGACGCCGCGACAGGGCAACTCTCCGGCACGCCCACCGTCGAGGATTCTCAGTCGGTGACGCTGGTCGCGCACAACCTCGCAGGCCCCGATGCAACCAGCACGTTCCGGTTGGTCGTCACTCTGCCTGCGCCGACGCTTGCTCCGGCAGGGCCGCTCAGGTCGGCGAAAGTCGGTACCGCGTACAGCTACCGGCTCACCCCGACGGGGAGCGCTCCGTCGACCTGCGCGGTCAGCTCCGGAACACTTCCGGCCGGAATCACCCTCAGCGCCTCCACCTGTGCGCTGTCCGGCAAACCGTCTGCCGCAGGCTCCTTCGACTTCGGTGTCACCGCGCGCAATTCCGGGGGAACGGCGGCGGCGAGCTACCAGATCATCGTCGCACCGGCCGGCGGAGGCACGGGTTGCACAGACGGGCTTGGCGGCGCTGGCGGGTCTGGCAGGTCTGGCGATGTTGGCGGCAGCGAGATCAGGCCGGGCTGCTGAACCGGGCGTCAGGCTCGGGGGGTCGCAAGCCCGATCAGGGCCTGGTCGGCCCCACGGGCGCCGATCAGGCAGAGGCCCACGGGGAGAGTGCCGACACGGCCGAAGGGCAGCGTCAGGGCGGGTAGCCCTGACAGCGAGGCGAGGCAGGTCAGTCGAAGCGTCGCGCCGCGCACCCGGTCGATCTCGGCAGGTGAGGCGTCACGTTCCGGTGCCGGACCCGATGTCGACGGGAGCGCCAGGGCCGAGCCGGGTGGCACGAGCTGCTCCAGGCGGACGGTTGCGCGCGCAAGCACCAGCCTGGCATCCAGAGCCTGGTTGTCGGTGAGGCCGCTGGCGACCCGGAAACGCTCGGAGATCGCAGGGTCGAGCGCACCCGGGTTCGCTTCGACGAAGGAGCGGTCGGAAACCCAGGCTTCGAACTGCTGCACCAGACGGAACGCATCGAACCACACCTCGAGTTCGGCCGGGTCTATCGCCGAGGAAGTCTGCACGACCGGGGTGCCCGACGCCAGGGAGAGAGCACGCAGGCCGGCCTCGAAGCTCGCCTGCGTGTCGGCGTCTGCGAGTGCGACGAGCGAAGGATCGACGATCAGGGTCGAGATCGCGGCCGGCGGTGCTGCCGAGTCTGAACGTGCCGCGTCTGCACTGTTGCCGGGCGCGGTGCTTCCGGTCGAGAGGATCGCCCGGGCACCGGCGGCCAGCGTCGGAAGGTCCCTCGCCAGCAGACCGACGGTGTCGAAGCTCGGCGCGAGTGGCACGAGTCCTTCTCGGGAGACCGCGTCGTGGGTCGTGCGCAGCCCGAAGAGTCCCGTGTACGAGCCCGGCACCCGGATCGAGCCGGCCGTGTCGGTGCCGAGCCCGAGGTCTGCCAGGCCGAGCGCCACTGCCGAAGCCGGGCCGCTCGTCGAACCCCCCGGAATGCGGCCGGGGGCGGCCGGGTTCGGCGGGGTGCCGTAGTGCACGTTCGTGCCCGCGATCGAGAAGGCGAGTTCGTCGGTCTGGGCGAGACCGGTGATCTCCGCACCCTCAGCGAGCAGCGCTGCAACCGCCGGCGATGTCGTGGTCTCCGCGCTTTTCCCCGCGAGGAACGTCGGGTTGCCGGCGCCGATCCTCTCCCCCGCAATGGCGAAGAGGTCTTTGACGGCGACGCGAACCCCGGCAAGGGAGCCGACACGGCCGGTGCCGTCGGGGTGGGCCTGAGCATCAGGGTGGGCCACAGCGTCCGGGTGTGCCACAGCATCCGGGTGTGCCACAGACTCGACCAGGGGGCGGCGGGCCTCGGGCGTGGCCCAGATCGCACGTTCCTCGGCGGCAGTCAGTTTCGGCGCGCTGAACTGGAGGCCCGGCACTGTCGAGACGTGTGCGACGGTGACCTCCCAGAGCCCCTCGACACGCTGCCAGAGCTGCGTCTGGACTCCGGTGCCCCGGTCACCACGGATCGTCTCCGCGATGATCACCGCCGCGTCGGCGGAGATCGGGCGGAGGTGCACCCGGCGGAGGTGCCGGAGGGGAACCGGGGGGCGGGCGGCCCGGAAGGAGGCGATGGCGTCGTGCCCGACAAGAGCCGACCCGGCTTCGCTCCGAACGGTTGTGCCGCCGCGGGCGAACAGCTCGTCGAGTTCGGCGACGTCGTTCGTCATCAGCGCGCGTTCGTACCGCCAGAACGCGGCGAGCAGGTTCGGGTCACCGAGCCAGGCGGGGGCTGCCGAGTGTGCGTCATCCATTGTGTGTCCCGTCTCGTCTGGGCGGTCATCGCGGTCTGGGCGATCATCCCCGTGCGGGCGACCGCCGGCGGTCTGCCCGGGAACCGGCGGACGCCACCGCACGCTACTGCTCGACCAACCGGCGGCCCTCGAACGCGCGGCCGAGGGTGACCTCGTCGGCGTATTCGAGGTCGCCACCGACCGGCAGCCCGGAGGCGAGCCGCGTTACACGGATCTCCAGAGTGGTCAGCAGCCGTGACAGGTAGGTCGCCGTCGCCTCGCCTTCGAGGTTGGGGTCGGTCGCGATGATGACCTCCTCGACCGTGGCGTCGGCGAGGCGCCGCATCAACTCGCGGATGCGCAGGTTGTCGGGCCCGATCCCGTCAATCGGACTGATGGCACCGCCCAGCACGTGGTAGAGCCCCCTGAACTCCCGGGTGCGTTCGATCGCGACAACATCTTTGGCTTCCTCGACCACGCAGATGACGTTCTGCGAACGTCTCGGGTCCCGGCAGATCGCACAGGTGTCCTGCTCGGAGACGTTGCCGCAGATCGAGCAGAAGTGCACCTTGTCGCGCACCTCGATGAGCACCTCAGCCAGCCGGGTCACGTCGAACGACTCGGTCTGCAGAATGTGGAAGGCGATGCGCTGCGCCGACTTCGGCCCGATCCCGGGCAGCCGGCCGAGCTCATCGATCAGTTCCTGGATGATTCCCTCGTACACGGGCTACCCCTCCCGCTCGGGTGACCGGCGCGGCGCGACCGGTCGTTCCTCGATGAAGCTCGCGCCGAGGATCTCTCGCACGACCGCCTCGCCGTAACGCTGCTTCTCACCGAACTGCGGCACAGGGCGATCGGATGTCGCAGCCCTGGCCGCCCGGGGCGAAGCGGTCTGCGGCTCGGTCCTCTGCGGCGACGTCGCAGACGGGACTCCCGCCCGGGAGGACGACGGGATCGTGTTCTGGCGCGGGGGCCCTGACGGCGACCCGAAGCTGTCGTCGGAGGGCCCGGCGGGCAATGGGATGTCGTCGTCGGCCCCGGCCCACGAAACGGTCGGGTCGAAGTCGGGGACGGCTCCTTCGGGAATGTCCTCCGGGATCTCGGACATCGGGATGTCGACGACCACCGTCGCCGCCCGCACCGGCTCCCTCGACTCCGGCTCTGAACGTCCCTGCCCCGTGCGTACCGGTTCGTCGCTCTCCGGGCTCGAGACAGGGATGGCGACGACGGGCCAGGACGTCGCCGACACTGCGGGCGTCGGCACTGCGGGCGTCGATGAGGCCTGTGCCCGTGAAGCGCCTTGGGCTGGTGGAGCGGCTTGCGCCGCTGATGGGGCCTGCGCTGTCGGAGAGGTCTGCGCAGGAGAGGCGGTCTGCGCAGGTGAGGGGGTCTGTGCAGGTAAGGCGGTCTGCGCAGGCGTCTGGCGCGGTCTGTCCGCGAGTGCCGGTGCCGGTGCGCCGGTGGCCGGGGTCGGCGCGGCCGCGCGCGCCGGGGGCGCCGCGACTGTGCCGCGTTGCGCGGCCTGCGCTTCGGGCGAGGCGGGATTCGTCGCATCCACACGGGCGATGAACTTCACGCGGAGACCCAGCACGTCGACGATGGCCTGCCGCAGCACCTCACTCACGCCCTGGCCCGGCACCTGCTGCTGGCGGAAGTTGTCGACGTCGTTCTGGCTGGGGAAGGTGAGGGTCAGAACGTCGCCCTCCAGTGCACGGATCGAACCGGTGTAGACGATCATCCACGCCGACCGCTTCGCCTTCTCGACGGTTTCGAGGATCTGCGGCCACGAGTCCCGGAGTTGCGCGAAGGTGACCGGCGTCGCTTCAGACGATGGCCTGGAAGCATCCGCCGGTCCGGTCGGCTCGGTCGGCTCGGGCATCGATGGTGCGACCGTGCTCGACGCCCGGTCCGGCTCGGAGGACTCCTGGGCACGTGTCGGCACCACGGAAGCCGCCGCGCCGGAAGCAGGTGCGCCGGAATTCGCCGCACCGTCACCCGTCTGCGCGAACGAGCCCGACGGCCGGTCGATGCTGTACGCGCGCTCGGGCGGCGACGTGGATGACCGGGTCTCGCTCGAGGCGCCGGACAGCGACCCCGCAGCAGCGGGCGATCCCGCACCGGACGGCGATCCCCCACCGGATGGGGCTCCCGTGCCAGACGGACTCTCCAGAGCGCCTGCCTGGGCGGCCGAGGTGCCCCCGGCGACGGCTCCGCGCGCGGACCCACCGGCAGCCGCCGGCCTCACGCCCTCGATCGCACCGCCGCCGACGCCGCTGCCAACACCGCCAGCGACACCGCTGTCAACACCGACGCGACGTTCAAGACGCTCGACCCGCGCCAGTGCCCCGCGCGCCGTATCGTCGCTCGCGGGCACGAGAACCCGCGCGATCATCAGTTCGAGGTGCAGGCGCGGTGAGGTGGCTCCGGTCATCTCGGTGAGCGCGGCGTTCACGATGTCTGCCGTGCGGGAGAGCTCCGCCGAGCCGAAGAGGGCCGCCTGCTGCTGCATCTGCAGGATGTCGTCGCTCGGCATTCCGCGGAGAACCGCGGCGGCACCTTCGGCCGACCGGGTCGCCGAGACGATGATCACGTCGCGCAGGCGCTCGAGCAGGTCTTCGACGAACCGGCGCGGATCCTGCCCCGTCTGGATGACGCGGTCCACGGCGCCGAACGCACCCTCGGAATCGTGGGCTCCGAGGGCGTCGATCACCTCGCCGAGCAGGGAGGCGTGGGTGTAGCCGAGCAGCGCCACCGCTCGCTCGTACTCGATGTGGTTGCTCTCGGAACCGGCGATCAGCTGGTCGAGCAGCGACAGCGTGTCGCGGGCCGAACCGCCGCCGGCCCGCACCACGAGCGGCAGAACGCCCGGGGCAGCCGTGATGCCCTCGATCTCGCAGAGAGCCTGCACGTATTCCAGCAGTTGCGCCGGCGGGATCAGCCGGAAGGGGTAGTGGTGCGTGCGCGACCGGATGGTGCCGATGACCTTGTCGGGCTCGGTCGTCGCGAAGATGAACTTGATGTGCTCCGGCGGCTCCTCCACGATCTTGAGCAGCGCGTTGAACCCCTGCGGCGTCACCATGTGCGCCTCGTCGAGGATGAAGATCTTGTAGCGGTCGCGTGCGGGAGCGAAGACGGCTCGCTCACGGAGGTCTCTCGCGTCGTCGACGCCGTTGTGGCTCGCCGCGTCGATCTCGACGACATCGAGCGAACCCGATCCGTCGCGTGAGAGCTCGACGCAGCTCGGGCAGACACCGCACGGAGTGTCGGTGGGGCCCTCTGCGCAGTTCAGGCAGCGGGCGAGGATGCGCGCCGACGTGGTCTTGCCGCACCCCCGGGGGCCGCTGAAGAGGTATGCATGGTTCACCCTGTTCGTGCGCAGCGCCGTCATCAACGGCTCCGTGACCTGCGACTGGCCGATCATCTCGCCGAACGTCTCAGGCCTGTAGCGGCGGTAAAGGGCTGTGACCATGGCACCAATCGTATCCGCCAGCACCGACACTCAGGCCCCCGTCGCCGAACCTGTGGAGAGCTCGCACCAGGGCTCTGCCTGTGGATGAGCGGACAGGCCGATCTCCTACACTCGAACGATGCAGCTCCGCCCTTTCGACACGTCCGACACCGACTCCGTGATCGCCCTGTGGCAGTCTTCGGGTCTGGTTCGCCCGTGGAACGACCCGCACAAGGACATCGCCCGGAAGCTGACCGTGCAACCCGACCTGTTCATCGTCGGCGTCGACGACAGAACTGGCGAGGCCACGGCCGGAGCCATCGTCGCCGCCATGATGGTCGGCTTCGACGGGCACCGCGGCTGGGTCAACTACCTCGCTGTCGCACCCGAGCACCGCGGCCACGGACACGGCCGCACCCTCATGGCCGAGGCCGAACGCCTGCTCATCGCGCTGGGTTGCCCGAAACTGAACCTGCAGGTGCGGGCGGGCAACGAGAACGTGCTCGCCTTCTACGAGGCTCTCGGCTACGAACCCGACCACACGGTCAGCCTCGGCAAACGGCTCATCGCCGACTGACGCCAGCCGAGGCATCCGGATGACCGGCTGACCCCGCGCCGGCCGCCGGGATGCCCGGACAGGTCAGATCACGGACAGGCACTGCCGAGCGATCTCCAGCTCCTCGTTCGTCGGCACCACCAGCACCGCGACGGCGGAGTCGTCGCTCGAGATGAGGCGGGCACCGCGCTCCGGGGACGCATTCCGCTCGGGGTCGATGCGGATTCCGAGGCGTTCGAGCCCGGCGAGCGCCCGACCGCGCACAGCGACGCTGTTCTCCCCCACTCCGGCGGTGAAGACGATCGCGTCCGCTCCCCCCAGAACGGCGAGGTAGGAGCCCACGTAGTGCTTCAGCCGGTGGAGGTACACGTCGAGGGCGAGGGCGGCCGCCGCGTCGCCGGCGTCCGCGGCCTCCACGACATCGCGCATGTCGCCCCGGCCGCTCAGCCCGACCAGGCCGCTCCGACGGTTCAGCAGCGCGTCGAGTTCATCGAACCCGAGACCTGCCTTCCGGTGCAGGTGGATGAGCACCGCGGGGTCGAGGTCTCCCGACCGGGTGCCCATCACCAGCCCTTCCAGCGGAGTGAGCCCCATCGATGTGTCGACCGAACGGCCACCGTCGACGGCGCAGGCCGACGCTCCGTTGCCGAGGTGCAGCACGATCGTCTTCAGCTCATCGAGCGGCCGACCGAGGAACTCGGCCGTGCGGCCGGAGACGTACTTGTGCGATGTGCCGTGGAAGCCGTACCGGCGTACCCGGTTCTTCTCTGCGAGCTGCGCGTCGATGGCATAGGTGAAGGCCGCCGGCGGCAGGGTCGCGTGGAACGCCGTGTCGAACACCGCGACGTGCGGCACGGCGGGGAACGCCTGCTGCGCCGCCGTGATGCCGTCGAGGTTCGCCGGATTGTGGAGCGGGGCCAGCTCGGCGAGGTCTTCGATGTTGATCTTCACGAGGTCGGTGACCACGGTGGGCTCGAAGAATCGTTTGCCGCCGTGCACGACCCGGTGGCCGACAACGACCGGCGGATTCTCGGCCAGCGACGGGCCGTGTGCTTCGAAGGCGTCGATCATCACGCGGAAGGCTGCGGCGTGGTCGGCGACCGGCTCCGTTCCGCGGAAGGTCTCGTCATCGCCCCGAACCTCCGCCGCGCCGGGCACACTGACCACGCCGGCCGCCACCGTGTGCTTCACCGAGCCCGTGGCCTCGCCGATCCGCTCGATCAGCCCTGTGGCCAGTACCGTCTCGCCGGTCATCTCGATGAGTTGGTACTTCAGCGACGACGACCCGCTGTTGACGACCAGGACGGCGCTCACTGCTGCACCTGCGCCGACACGACCACAGGCTCGGAGACTGTCGCCGCCTGGATGGCAGTGATGGCGATCGTGTTGACGATGTCCTGCACGAGGGCTCCCCGGGAGAGGTCGTTGATCGGTTTGTTGAGGCCCTGGAGAACAGGACCGACGGCTATCGCGCCAGCACTCCGCTGCACGGCCTTGTAAGTGTTGTTCCCCGTGTTGAGGTCGGGGAAGATGAAGACCGTCGCGCGGCCCGCGACGTCGGAGTCGGGCATCTTCGCAGCCGCCACCGCCGCGTCAGCCGCAGCGTCGTACTGGATCGGGCCCTCGACGAGCAGGTCGGGTCGCCGCGCCCGCACGAATTCTGTCGCCTCCCGCACCTTCTCGACGTCGGCTCCCGAGCCCGAGACGCCCGTCGAATAGGAGAGCATGGCCACCCGGGGTTCGATACCGAACTGAACGGCCGTCTCCGACGACGAGATGGCGATGTCGGCCAGCTGGGTCGATGTGGGGTCGGGAATCACCGCGCAGTCCCCGTAGACGAGCACCCTGTCGGCCAGTGCCATCAAAAAGACGCTCGACACCACCGACACCTCGGGCCGGGTCTTGATGATCTCGAAGGCCGGCCGGATGGTGTGGGCTGTCGTGTGCGCGGCACCCGACACCATCCCGTCGGCCAAGCCGAGATGCACCATCATCGTGCCGAAGTACGACACGTCGGTCACCGTGTCCCTGGCCATGTCGAGCGTGATTCCACGGTGCGCCCGGATGATCGCGTACTTCTCGGCGAACAGCTCCCGCAGCTCCGGGTCGAAGGGGCTCACGATGGCCGCCTCGTCGAGGCTGAAGCCGAGGGAGGTGGCACGGGAGCGGATCTCCTCCTCCTCCCCCAGGATCGTGAGCCGGGCGATGCCCCGCGTCAACACCGTCGCAGCGGCACGGAGCACCCGGTCATCCGTTCCCTCGGGCAGCACGATGTGCTTCTGAGCCGAGCGGGCACGGTCGATGAGCCCGTACTCGAACATCAGCGGGGTGATGGCCGTCGAGGTACTCACGTCGAGCAGTTCGAGCAGCTTCTCGCCGTCGACGTACTGCTCGAAGAGGGCGAGCGCGCTGTCGTACTTGCGCTGTGAATCGGCGGCGAGCCGCCCCCGGGTCGACGTGATGCGCACAGCGGTGTCGTAGGTGCCGAGCGGTGTGCTGATGATCGGCAGCGACGCTTCGAGGCCGTCGATCAACCGCTCGATCGGCTCCGGGAGGTCGAAGCCACCGTTCAGGATGATCCCGGACAGGCTCGGGAACGTGGCAGACGCATTGGCCATCAGGGCGGCCAGCAGCACCTCGGTACGGTCGCCGGGAATCACCACGACGGCGCCCTCCATGAGGCGGGGCAGCACGTTCACCATCGACATGCCGGCCACCACGACGCCGAGCGCCTCGCGACCGAGCAGCCGGGGATCGCCCTTGATCATCACCCCGCCGGTCGACTCGACGAGGTTCGCCATGCTCGGCGCCACGAGGAGACGGTCTTCGGGGATCGACCAGATCGGCACGCGCGACCGACGCACGTCGACCGAGGTGGGAATTGCCAGCGCCGAGAGCGCGGCCGAGGCGGCGCGCCCAATCGAGTCGCGGATCTTCTCGAGGTTCTCGGGGTCGCTGCGGTTCGCCACGATGCCGAGAAGTGTTGCGTGGGCGGCCTTCAGCTCCACCAGTGCGAGCTCGGTGATCTGGCGCATGTCGTCGGGCGTACGGGCGTCGGAGTGCCCGAGCAGCTCGGTGGCACCCTGGCCCGCCCGGCCACCGAGAACCAGCAGCACCGGTGCCCCGAGGTTCGCGGCGATACGGGCGTTGAACGACAGCTCCGAGGGACTGCCGACATCGGTGTAGTCGGAACCGAGGATCACGACGGAGTCGCACAGCCTCTCGACGGACTTGTACCGTTCGACGATGCGGGACAGCGCGGCATCCGCATCACTGTGCACCTCCTCGTAGGAGACGCCGATCGCGTCGTCGTAGTCGAGATCGACCCCGTTGCGGGCCAGGAGCATCTCGAGCACGTAGTCGCGTTCGCTCACCGACCGAGCGATCGGGCGGAACACACCCACCCGGCCGACGGTGCGCCCCAGAATGTCGAGGACACCGAGCGCAATCGTCGATTTGCCCGAATGACCTTCGGCGGAAGTGATGTAGATACTGCGGGCCACGGTTCTCCTTGCGGTTCCGGCGAACCCGCGGTGCAGGTCTGCCGGATCCAGCCTAGGGAGCCCGGCCTGAGCGCGCACCCCCTGTGTACTGATCGTCAGCAGTCTGTCGGCTGTGAGCGAGAGGAGCGTGAGTGCACAAAAAAAGGACCCCCCGCGCACCCGCCAGAGCCTGGTTACCCTTGCTGCATTTCTGCCCTGGGGGAGTTGGCCTGGATGGCGCCACGCGGGGAGCCGGGCATCAGTTTAGCCGACGGGAGGCGAACCGCGAAGCCGAGCGGGACGCCGGCTGCGAAGCCGCCGGGATCAGGGCCCGGTGAGTTGGCAGATCGGGCTTGGGGGGCGTTGGATGGAAGCATGAGAATCGCAATCGCCGGCGGCCACGGAGCTATCGCACTCCACCTCGAGAAAATCCTCTCCGACCAGGGACACGACGCCGTCGCGATCATCCGGAACGCGGAGCACGCCAGCGACGTGCTCGCGGCCGGCGGCATCCCGGTACTCATCGACCTCGAGAAGGTGGATGCCCGCACCCTCGCCCTCGACCTCACGGGTGTCGATGCGGTGGTCTTCGCAGCGGGCGCGGGGCCGGGGTCGACGGCAGAGCGCAAGAACACCGTCGACCGTGACGGCGCGATCCTCCTGGCTGACGCTGCGGAAGCGGCGGGCATCCACCGCTACGTCCTGGTCTCCTCGATGGGAGCAGACGACTTCGACCCCGCGTCGGACGACATCTTCCAGATCTACCTTGCCGCGAAGTCGGCCGCCGACGCGAACGTGCGGGAACGCGCCCTCGACTGGACAATCATCCGCCCCGGAGGCCTGACCGACGAACCGGGCACGGGCCAGGTCACGCTCGCCGAGAGCACAGGCCGTGGAACGATCCCTCGCCAGGATGTCGCGGCCCTCGTCGCGGCTGCGCTGCTCGACGGCATCGCGATCGGCGCACAGTTCGAGGCCATCAGCGGAGACACTTCCATCCCGGAGGCGCTGGCGGCGGTTCGCTACTGATGCGAGCGTCCGGCAGGAATGCCGTAAGATGCTCTTTGGCCGTTTCTGCACGAGGGAGACGGTTCGCCAGGAGAATTCGCCTAGTGGCCTATGGCGCACGCTTGGAAAGCGTGTTGAGTGAAAGCTCTCGGGGGTTCGAATCCCCCATTCTCCGCCAGATTGAGCCGCGTGGTCCCTCCCGGGACACGCTCGGCGGTACACACGGTGACTGAGCAGGGGTCACCCGACGAGACAGCGCATGCGATGCGGCGCTGGAAACGTTTTGCGATCGCCGAAGTGGCTTTCGGATGTCTCGGATTTGCGCTCGCGATCGTGCTGGTCTCGGTCGCCTTCGCCGCGCCGGGTCGGGCGTCGAAGGCGTACCGTCCGCAGCCGGACCTTCCGTCGACGCCAATCTCGACGACCTCGTCTACCAGTCCGCCCTCGACGACTTCCTCACGTTCGGCGAGAACGTCGGAGCCTTCGTCTCGGTCAGGATCCTCTCAGGCACCGATCCGGACGGCAACACTCACCTCACCGCTGCCCGGGCTCTCACGCAGACAGGTACCGGAGTCTCCTTCGACCTGCGCTGTGCGCCGCAGGTCGACAGCGGCGAGTACCAATACACGGTGGTGGCCGGAGTGAATGTCGTCCTCAGTTGACGCCGACGACTACCCGAGTTCGTTCTCGGTGATCGTGTCGGAGTGCAGCGCGATCCAGAGTTCGGCGGCATGCTTGTCGGCCGCCGTGTGAAGTTCCGTGCCGGTGAGGCTCTCGACGATGAATGGTCGGTCTCCGTGACCGTTCTCCTGACGGATGTTGGCGACGTGTACGTCGCCGATCCAGATTTCTTCTGCGTCTTTGCCCGTGTTGTCAGCCATGTCTTCACGCTACAGGTTCCGGCCGGCGATGTCTGGTCGGCGACCGGAACCGTCAGCGATCCCTACAGGTTGTTCGCGCGGCGTCGACGTGTCACAGCCAGGCCGGCCAGGGCGCCGAATCCGAGCAGCCCGACGATCGCACCCAGACCGACGATTCCGGCGACGGGCGCTCCCGTCTCAGCCAGCGATCCCGTTCCGGTCCCGGGCCGCGGTGCGACGACCGCCGCAGTCGACGTCGTGGTGCCGGTCACCGTGGGAAGAGGTGTGACCGTGGCTCCAGGCGTTGCCGGCGGGGTGGCGGGCGGCGAGGTCGGAGTGACTGCGGCAGCGGAGCCGGACAGAGGCACCACCACCGTGATGGCGCTCGTCTCGACTGAGCCCGAAAGCGCGAACCCGGAAACTCTCGCGCTGCCCGTGACGGAGCCCGCGGCGAGCGGAGTGTAGGTGAGTTCGAACGCAGCGGTCACTCCCGGATTGGTGACCGCGCCGGCGGTCCCGAAGGAGGAGGCCGTGACCTTCACGCCCGGCAGCGGATTGCCGGCCGAGTCGACGATGGTGATGTTGTCTGTCGAGAAACGGATCGGCAGCACCCCGTCGACAGTCAGGGTGACGTCTTTCGTGGCGAAGCTGCCGACGCTGACGGTCCCGAAGTCGGCCGAGGTGCCACCACCCGAGGTCGTCGCCGTGAAATGGGCGGGGTCGGTCGCGATCGATGTTCCCTTGAAAGTGATCGACAGGTTCTTCGTGGTGTTGTCGGCCTGATCGGTCACCACCAGCGTCACCGGAACAGTGGAAACCGTTCCGACCGCGGGCACGGTGTAGTTCACCTTGAACGTGCCATGTCCGTTCTTCGGTATGACCGTCAGCGCGGAGAAGCTCCCGGCGGTCACGGTGAACGGGCCGGTCAGGGCAGTCAGGGGCGCGGGGTCGATCGCAATCGAATCGTCACCGCCGTTCTGGATGTCGAACTCCTTGATCTGCACCGTACCCGCTTTCGCGAAACCGAAATCCGGGTTACCCGACGCGAAGAACACGTCGAACGCGGCAGCGTTGGCGGGGGCAGCAGTCACACCGCCGACGAAGGCGAAAGACCCGAGCACCGCGAGAGTGGCGAGGGCCCGTCGGCCGAGACCGGACAGAGGTGTGGGGGCGCGTAGGGTCATCGTTTCTCAGCTCTCGTGAAAGTAGTGATTTACCCTCAGGATAGTCATAAAGCGAAGAAAACTCAAACCACATGGTCAGACCGCGCGGTCCTCCAGCCCCCAGGGCTGGCCATAGCCGCCCTCCTCGACCGGCAGCGCACGCCCAACCCACCGTTGCCCGGGCCCACACGCTGACAAATGCCGGAATCTCCTTCGACCCGCGCCGTGCGCCGCAGGTCGAAGGAGGCGAGTGTTACCACACGGTGGTGGCCGGAGTGAACGTCGTCCTCAGCTGACACCGCATCCCGGTTGGGCTTCGGTCTCCGTGACCGTTTTTCTGGCGGATGTTGGCGACGTGAACATCGCCGATCCAGATCTCTTCTGCGTCTTTGCCCGTGTTGTCAACCTTGTCTGCACCCTACGCGTTGTTCGCTCGGCGTCGACGTGTCACGGTCAGGCCGGCCAGGGCCCCGAACCCGAGCAGCCCGACCATCGCGCCCAGACCGACGATTCCGGCGACGGGCGCTCCCGTCTCAGCCAGCGATCCCGTTCCGGTCCCGGGTCGCGGCGCGACGACCGCCGCGGTCGACGCCGTGGTGCCGGTCACCGTGGGAAGAGGTGTGACGGTCGCACCGGGGCTAGCGGGCGCGGTCGTGGGTGGCGTGGTCGGGGTGATTGCGGCCGCGGAGCCGGACAGAGGCACGACGACCGTGATGGCGCTCGTCTCGACCGAGCCCGAAACCGCGGACTCGGAAACTCTGGCGCTGCCCGTCGAAACCGCGAACCCGGAAACTCTCGCACTGCCCGTGAAGGAGCCCGCGGCGAGCGGACTGTAGGTGAGTTCGAACGCAGCCGTTACTCCCGGATTGGTGACCGCACCGGCGGTCCCGAAGGAGGAGGCCGTGACCTTCACGCTCGGCAGCGGATTGCCGGCCGAGTCGACGATGGTGATGTTGTCTGTCGAGAAACGGATCGGCAGCACCCCGTCGACTGTCAGGGTGACATCTTTCGCGGCGAAGCTCCCGACGCTGACAGTCCCGAAGTCAGCCGAGGTTCCGCCACCCGAGGTCGTCGCCGTGAAATGGGCGGGGTCAGTCGCAGTGGGGGTTCCCTTGAACCGGAGGGTGAGCAGCCGCATATCTCCGGTCACCTGGTCCGTCGCGAAGAGAACGACAGGGACATCTGACGGCATTCCGACGGCCGGCACCGTGTAAGTCACCGTGAAGGTCGCATGACCGGTGGGTGCAATGACGGTGGTGTTGGTGAACGAAATGGCTGATGCGGCGAAAGGGGCCGACAGGGTCCGCAGAGTGGGCGCCTCGATCGTGATGTCATCGTCTCCGGAATTGAGCAGTGCAAAAGTCCTTGTCTGCACAGTTCCTGTTTTTTGGAATCCGAAATCGGGGTCGCCTGACGAAACTACGAAGTCTAACGGAACAGCGTTGGCGGGGGCAGCAGTCACGCCGCCGACGAAGGCGAAAGCCCCGAGCACGGCGAGAGCGCCGAGGGCCCGTCGGCCGAAACCGGACAAAGAGGTGTGGGCGCGCAGGGTCATCGTTTCTCAGCTCTCGTAGAGGTAGTGATCACCCTCAGATTAGCCAATAGTCGATAAAAACTCAAACATGACCGCACGGGTCAGACCGCGCGGTCCTCCAGCCCCCAGGGCTGGCCGTAGCCGCCCTCCTCGACCGGCAGCGCCATCAGCTCGAGGAACGGCAGCGCGTCGAACGCCTCCGGGCCGAGCACGCCCACCCCGCCCCACACCCCGAGCGACAGCAGCTCCAGCGCGATCACGGGGTTCAGCGCCGTCTGCCAGACGACGCACTGGGACTCGTATTCGCGCATCGTCCACTCATTGTCGGCCACGTGGTAGAGGTACACCTCCCGCGGGAACCCGTCGAGCCCCGTACCGGTGACCCAGACTCCCGCGCAGGTCTTGCCGGTCATCCGGGGACCGAGCGTTGCAGGGTCGGGCAGCCCGGCCGCCACGACGTCGCGTGGTGCAACTGCCACAGGGCCGGCAGCCGACCGCACCGTCAGCGGCGCGGTCTTGTCGAGGCCGAGCTGGTGCAGCGTCTTCAGGATGGAGATGAACTCGTTGCCGAGCCCGTACTTGAAGGTCACCCGCTTCGCGTCGACCCAGCGCGGCATCAGCAGCACCTCTTCGTGCTCCACGTTCACGCACTCGACGGGCCCGATGCCGTCGGGGAAGTCGAAGACCTCCGGTTCACTGAACGGCGCGGTCGTGAACCAGCCACGCTCCTTCTCCCACACCACGGGCGGGTTCAGGCACTCCTCGATGGTCGTCCAGATGCTGAACGAGGGCGCGAAGATCTCGGCTCCCGACTCGTCGCGCACAACGAGGTTGGCCCCGTCGCGGGTGCCGAGTTCGTCGATCTCACTGAACAGGTGGTCCGCGGCGTAGCGGGCGAACACATCGGAGAGCCCGGGCTCGACCCCCATGCCGACGAGCGCGAGCGTGCCCGCCTTCTCCCAGTCGGCGGCCTGGGCGAACTGGTCGTCGCCGAGCTTGATCCCGGTCTCCTCGTGGGGGTTGGTGGGATGCGGCTCGGAGAGGCTCATCGCCATGTCGAGGTAGTTGGCGCCGGCCGCGAGAGCCCCGGCGAAGATGGTGGGCACGAAGCGCGGCTCGACAGCGTTCATGACGTGGGTCGCGCCGTGCCGCCGTGCGACCTCCTCGACGCTTGCGGCGTCGGAGGCATCGATCCGGTCGGCGAGGAACCGGCGGGCGACCTCCGGGCCGTGCTTCGCCTGGATCCACGACACCGTGGACTCCGCCCTCGTGAGGTCGTAGTCCGTCACCACCACAACGTCGAAGAAGGTGCGGCGGGCCGCGATCTTCGCAATCGAATCCCCGACACCACCGGCACCCACGAGCAGAATCTTCATGGCGAGAGACTACCGCGAGCGGTGGATGCTCGGCAGCACCCCGCGTCAGAACACGGTGCCCGCGGGGTCGGCCAGCAGGTCGGCGAACACCAGTTCCGCCGCGCCCGTGGTCAGCAACCTCGACCGCAGCTGCGCGCGTTCGAGGCGAACCGGTTCGGCAAGCCCCGCGACCGAGGCTGCGTCGACGGAGGCGCGAAGCCGCGAAGGATCGGCCTCGTACAGCGACCCGAGGAATCCGCCCAGGATGATCGACTCCGGATTGAACACGCTGACGAAGGTGCCGATGGCGAGCGCCAGCACGTCGAGTTGGCGCTCGATCTCGGGGCGGGCATCCGGAACCGCGGCGATCAGCGCATCGACCTCGTCGAGCCCGGCCGTCTCACGCCCCAGCACTTCCAGCAGACGCCCGAGGTTGACCTCGGTCTCCAGGCAGCCGCGCTTGCCGCAGTGGCACCGGATGCCCGAGCTGTTCACCAGCGTGTGGCCGAGTTCTGCGGCGTACCCCTGGCGGCCGCGGAGCATCACTCCGCCCGCGAGAACCCCTCCCCCGATGCCGCTCGCACTGCCGTTGAGGTAGACGAGGTCCTGCACGCCGCGGCCGGCGCCGAAGAGGCTCTCGGCGACGGTCGCGAGCGCAGCGTCGTTGGCCACCGTGGCGGGGAGGCCGAGCGCGTCGGCGAACGGCCGGGCGACCGGTTCGTCCCGCCAGCCGAGGTGCGGGGCGAGCGCGACGACGCCTTCCCGGGAGTCGACGAGCCCGGGCACGGCGATCCCGACGCCCACCACCCGGTAGCCCGCGAGCTCGTCACGCAGACCGTCGAGCACCTCCTGCACGATCCGGATGCTCGCCCCGACCGTCGGTACGGCATCCGTCTCCCGGCGGACGAGATGGTGGAGCACACCGCCGAGCCCTACGACACCGACCGTGACCGCGTCGATGTCGGGGTTGACGGTGATCGCGACGACATTCGCGTTCGCGTTCACGATCGGGCTAGGCCGGCCCACCCGACCGGAGTCGGCCGGCTCCGTCTCGAAGGCGAGACCGAGCTCGGTGAGCTCGACGACGAGGGCGCCCGTGGTCGACCTGTTCAGGGCGGAGAGACCGGTGAGCTGCGCCCTGGCCTGGGGGCCGCCGTGGTGCAGGAAGGTCAGGATGGTCGAGAGGTTGTGGCGGCGGGTCTGGTCATTGCTGTTGCCGACGCCGGCGGACAGGCGCCGCGGTGTGTTCGCGAGAACCACGTGACCTCCCGGGATCGATGTCAGGAAAACAGTGTGCCAGCCCTTTGACAGAAGCCCTGCATCCGCAATATGTTGTCCGTGGTAACTTTTTATCACGGACGTCGACCGAACACCACGTCCGCCTCACCAACGATGCTGACTGGAGCACCCCTTATGTCCCTGACGCCCACCCGCGCTGACAAATTCTCTTTCGGACTCTGGACGATCGGCTACAACGGCTCCGACCCCTTCGGCGGCCCGACCCGGTCACACCTCGACGTCGTCGAGGCCGTCGAGCGCCTGAGTGAGCTCGGCGCCTACGGGCTCACGTTCCACGACGACGACCTGTTCGACTTCGGCTCGACCGACGCCGAGCGCCAGACCCAGATCGACCGATTGAAGGGCGCTCTCGCGAGCACCGGGCTCGAAGTGCCGATGGTCACCACGAACCTGTTCAGCGCGCCGGTCTTCAAAGACGGCGGTTTCACCTCGAACGACCGGGCCGTGCGCCGGTTCGCGCTCCGCAAGGTTTTGCGCAACCTCGACCTCGCCGCAGAGCTCGGCGCGAAGACGTTCGTCATGTGGGGCGGCCGTGAGGGCGCCGAGTACGACGCTGCGAAAGACATCCGCTCGGCGCTGGAACGTTACCGCGAGGCGGTGAACCTGCTGGGCGACTACGTCACCGACAAGGGCTACGACATCCGGTTCGCGATCGAGCCGAAGCCGAACGAGCCCCGCGGCGACATCCTGCTGCCGACGGTCGGCCACGCGATGGCGTTCATCCAGACCCTCGAGCGCCCCGAGCTCGTCGGCGTGAACCCCGAAGTCGGTCACGAGCAGATGGCCGGCCTGAACTTCGCCGCCGGCATCGCGCAGGCGCTCTACCAGGGCAAGCTCTTCCACATCGACCTCAACGGCCAGCGCGGCATCAAGTACGACCAGGACCTGGTGTTCGGCCACGGCGACCTCTACAACGCGTTCGCCCTGGTCGACCTGCTCGAGAACGGCTCGCCCGAAGGCGGCCCGGTCTACGACGGACCCCGCCACTTCGACTACAAGCCGTCGCGTACCGAAGACATCACGGGCGTCTGGGACTCGGCTGCGGCGAACATGCGCACCTACCTCCTGCTCAAGGAGCGGGCTGCGGCGTTCCGCGCCGACCCCGAGGTGCAGGAGGCCCTGGCCGCGTCCCGCGTGCCGGAACTGGCCGAGCCCACCCTCAACCCGGGTGAGACCTACACCGACCTCCTCGCCGACCGCAGCGCCTACGAGGACTTCGACCCGACGCCGTACTTCGACGGTAAGGGCTTCGGCTTCGTGCGCCTCAACCAGCTGGCGCTCGAGCACCTCACCGGCGCGCGCTGACCATGACGCTGGTCGCCGGGGTCGACTCGTCGACCCAGAGCTGCAAGATCGTCATCCGGGATGCCGAGACGGGCGCGTTCGTCCGAAGTGGGCGCGCCTCGCACCCCGACGGCACAGAGGTCGACCCGGCCGCGTGGTGGAACGCCCTTCTGGCGGCGATCCGTGACGCGGGCGGACTCGACGATGTCGCCGCGATCTCGATCGGCGGCCAGCAGCACGGCATGGTCGTTCTGGATGCCCGGGGCCGCGTCATCCGCGACGCCCTGCTCTGGAACGACACCCGGAGCGCCCAAGCCGCGATCGACCTGCTCGCCGAGGTCGGGGCCGATGGCCCCGACGGGTACGCCGCGCGCGTCGGCGCACTGCCGGTGGCCTCGTTCACCGCCACGAAACTGCGCTGGCTCCGCGATGCCGAACCCGCGAACGCGGAGCGCGTCGCCGCGGTCGCCCTGCCTCACGACTGGCTCACCTGGCGCCTGCTCGGCTACGGGCCGGCCGACGAGAGCCCGCTGGGCCCGGAGTTGGATGCCCTCGCCACCGATCGCTCGGATGCGAGCGGCACCTCGTACTGGAGCCCGGCGGCGGAAGCCTACGACCTCGACCTCTTCGAGCGGGCCCTCGGCCGTCCCGGGGTCGAGGCGGTCGGGGTGGCGGAGGCCGAGCTCGAGGAAGAACTGACCGAGGTGGTCGGTGAGGGCGGAACCAACTCCGACGCCGGCGATCCCGCACCCGGCGCGCCGGTCATCCTCCCTCGCGTCGTACCGACGGGACACATCGTCGGCACCACTGTGGCGCACGGCGGCGACGGGGCTTACGCCGACCCCGGGCATCCGGATACCACCGGGATCACGGGATCGATCCCCGCGGGCATCCTCGTGGGTGCGGGCATGGGCGACAACGCGGGTGCCGCACTCGGGCTCGACGCCCGGCCCGGCGACGTCGTGATCAGCATCGGAACCTCCGGCACCGCCTTCGCCGTCACCGATCATCCGGTCGCCGACCTGACCGGAACCGTGGCCGGCTTCGCCGATGCCGCCGGCGGTTACCTGCCGATCGTCGTGACACTGAACGCTGCACGGATCCTGTCTTCGATCAGCGAACTGCTGAGCGTCGACTACGACGAATTCGCCCGCCTCGCGCTGGCGGCGGCACCCGGGGCAGGAGGCGCCGTTCTCGTTCCCTACTTCGAAGGAGAGCGCACCCCCAACCTCCCCCACGCCACCGCCACGCTGGCCGGTCTCACGATCGCGTCGGCCAGTAGGGAGAACCTGGCGCGAGCCGCGATCGAAGGCATGCTCTGCGGTCTGGCCGACGGTGTCGGGGCGATCCGTTCACTGGGAGTCGAGACCGAGCGGCTGCTGCTTGTGGGCGGCGCGGCGCAGAACGCTGCCGTGCAGACGGTCGCGGCGCAGGTCTTCGACGTGCCGGTGTCGGTTCCGACACCGGGCGAGTACGTGGCCGACGGTGCCGCGCGCCAGGCCGCGTGGACGCTCACCGGTTCGCGGCCCACGTGGCCCGTGACCTTTGTCGCGGAACTCGCCGTCGACACTGTGCCGCAGATCAGTGAGCAGTACCGCCGGGCGCAGGCCCTCGGTTCGACCCCGCGCGCCTGACACGGGCGGCGGCGGCCGCGGTGCCGCCGCCGGGCCGTGGTGCCGCCGCCGGGCCGTGGTGCCGCCGCCGGGTTGGTGCGCAGCACTACGGCGGCGGCCGCGGTGCCGGGCCCCGGCGTCCACCCGTCGCCCTCCTCCCGCTCACCGAGCGTTCACCCCCGCGACACGCCTCGCTGTGACGATCGGATGCCCGCAGCATCCATCGACCGAAGAGGCCCCCCGTGACCCTGACCACCCGCGCCCGCCTCACGGGCACCCTGCTCTGCTCGGCCCTCGCCATCGCCCTCGTCGGCGCGGGCGCTCTCCCCGCGTCGGCTGCGACCCCCGTCTCCGACGGCGCGTACTACCTCTACGACTCCGGCACCGAGACCCGCTTCCCCGCGGGACACGTTGCGCTCTGGGACGACGACCTCGTCGCCTCCCCGAGCAGCCGCGACCCGCGCGCCCATTTCACCTGCGCCGCCGACGCCGAGAGCGTGCAGACGTTCATCAGTCCGGTCGGCACCGAGCGCACCCGGGCATCCTGGATCGCCTACGCCGACAGCGCCTTCTTCTTCGGCACCAAGGACGTGCTCGAACCGTCCGCGAATCTCGGCGCGCAAGTCCTGGGCTCTGCCGGCCAGGCCCGGGCCCGGGGTGGCGACTACAGCGTCGGACTGGCGTGCCTGAAGTTCAACGGCGTGCAGTTCGCGAGCGCAGGCCTCTGGTTCACGACAGTGCACGTCACCGCCGGCAGCGGTTCGTGGACCGCCGACCAGGCCCCCGACCCGCTCCTCCTCACCTCCCGGAACCCCACCGTCACCGGCTCGGCGGTTGTCGGCCAGACCCTCACGGGCAAGTCCGGCTCTTGGGGGCCCGCGCCCGTCACGCTCAGCTACCAGTGGAACCGCAACGACATTCCGATCACCGGCGCGACCAGCACCACCTACAAACTGGTGTCCGCCGATCTCGGCCGCGCCGTCTCCCTGACGGTTCGTGGCACGAAGTCGGGCTACGAAACCGCCACCACCACCAGCACAGCCACGAGCCCGGTGCTCGACCGGCTGACCGCGACGGCCACACCCACTATCGCCGGCACCACCACGGTGGGCTCGACCCTCACCGCCAAGACGGGCACCTGGTCGCCGTCACCCGTGACGTTCGCGTACCAGTGGAACCGCAACGGAGTGAAGATCTCCGGCGCGACGAAGTCGACTTACCTGCTCACCGCGGCGGATGCCCAGGCCGCCCTCACCGTCACGGTCACCGGCTCGAAGGCGGGGTACGGCTCCGTCGCGAAGACGAGTGCACCGACGGCCACCGTCGCCAAGGGCTCCCTCACGACGACCGTTCCGACGATCTCGGGTACGGCGAAGGTGGGCACGGTGCTGGCCGCAAAGCGAGGAACGTGGGGTCCCACGCCCATCACGTTCACCTACACCTGGAAGCGTTCCGGCACGGCGATCGCCGGCGCGACCGGTGCGACCTACACCCCGGTCGCCGCTGACGCCGGCAAGACCCTGATAGTGACCGTGACCGGCACCAAGTCGGGCTACGTCAGTGCGTCGAAGCAGAGCGCGGGCGTGATCGTTCTCGCGAAGTAGGCCGCGGGTCCCGCCGCGGCCGGCCGATCACGCTCCGGTGGCGGCGGGCCTCTCGGTGTTCGACCACGCCGACCACGAGCCCGGGAAGACGCGCGGCTCGAAGCCCGCGATCGTCAGCGCGACCGCGTCGGCGGCGGCCGTGACACCCGATCCGCAGTACACGCCCACCGGGGCATCCGCCTCGGCACCGACCGCCTCGAACCGCGCGCGGAGTTCCGCCGGGCCGAGGAACCGCCCATCGGGGCCGACATTTCCGGTTGCCGGAGCGTTGCGTGCCCCCGGGATGTGGCCGGCGCGCGGGTCGATGGGCTCGACCTCGCCGCGGAAGCGCTCGGGAGCCCGCGCATCGAGCAGCACTCCGTTCTGGCCGAGATCGGCTGCGGCGTCGATGTCGAGCCACGGGAGGGCGCCGTATTCGAGCGTCACGCCGCCGGGTTCGGCCGGCTGCGGTTCGCCGGATTCGAGCGCGAATCCCGCATCGACCCACGCACGGAGCGCCCCGTCGAGAAGGCGCACATCGGTGAGTCCGGCACTCTTCAGCAGCCACCACGCGCGGGCCGACGACAGATTGCTCAGGTCGTCATAGACCACGACGGTGTCTCCGTCATCGATCCCCCATGAACGTGCGGCGCTCTGCAGGTCGTCGATGACCGGCACCGGATGCCGGCCCTCCGCCTTATCGCCGTGCCGCGCCAATTCGGTGTCGAGGTCGACGTAGCGCGCTCCCGGTATGTGGCCCTCGAGGTAGAGCGGATGCCCGGGCGGGCCTCCGAGCTTCCAGCGCACGTCGAGCACCCGCACCCGGTCGCCGCCCTCGCCCGCAAGGAGCGCAGCCAGCTCGTGCGGGTCGACCAGCACGCCGTCGGAGGCCGTCACGACGTCGACGTCGACGTCTTCGCGCCGCCGTTCGCCAAAGCCCGCCCGGCAGCCCAGAGAAACGACACCGGATTCTCCATTGCAGCCCCCGGGCTCCCGGCGAGCTCACTGAGCGAGACCGAGGCCGCGAACTCCTCCGGATCGGCCTCGATACTGCCCGCGACCAGCAGCGGAAACGTCCCATGCTTCTCGGCGAGCCCGACGACGAACGACGGCACCTTCCCTGCGGCGGACTGGCTGTCGAACCGCCCCTCGCCCGTGATGACCACATCGGCCTCACGGATCTGCCGCTCCAGGCCGACAGCCGTCGCCACCGTCTCAGCTCCGCTCCGAATGACCGCTCCCCAGAGCGCCAGGCCGTACCCTGTTCCACCGGCGGCACCGGAGCCGGGTGCCTCGGGGTCGGCCAGGCGAGCGGCCTCCCTCGGCCGCGTGGTCACCGCCGTCTGCCCGACGATTCGGACCAGCCCGGCGAGCGACCGGTCGAGTGCGGCGACCTGGTGCATGTCCGCACCCTTCTGCGGGCCGAAGACCGCTGCGGCGCCGTCCACCGCGAGCAGGGGGTTGGTCACATCGGTGATGATCTCAGCGCCACCCTCGGGCAGCGCCCGCAGACCGCTGAAGTCGACGGTGACGAGGTCCGCGAGCCCCGCGCCGCCCGGCAGGATCGGGTTGCCCTGTGGGTCGAGGAACCGGGCGCCCAGGGCGGTCAGCGCGCCGACTCCGCCATCCGTGGAGGCGCTTCCGCCGATGGCGAGCAACAGCTTCTCGACGCCGTGGTCGAGCGCGGCGACGATGGCCTCGCCGAAACCGGAGGTCTGGGCATCCATCGGAGCAAGCGTCGACAGCAGCGTGATGCCGCTCGTGTTCGCGAGCTCGACAACGCCCGTTGTGCCGATGCTCTCCTCGCCGGGGATCAGCAGCCATTCGGCCTCGACCGGTTCACCGACGGGGCCGGTGACGGTGATCGGCATGCGCTTCGAGCCGGGAATGGCCAGCGCCAGCGCATCGATGGTGCCTTCGCCGCCGTCCGCCATCGGTGCCAGCACCACGGTGTCGCCCGGGCGAGCCTCGCTCCAGCCCCCACCGATCGCCGAGGCGACCTCGACCGCGGTCGCGCTTCCCTTGAACGAGTCGGGCGCGACGACAACCTGCAGCGTGGGGCTCATGTTCCCATCCTGCCCCACCCGGGCTCCCCGCCCCCAGCTTCGCCCGCGCACATTTCACGCGGAGCGCCCCACCACGTCACATCCCGGCGCGCTCCGAGTCCCGGCGACGCACTACATTCGGCGCAGCGCGCCTCCCGTCGACGCACGCCACCCGTCGCCGCACGAGTCCAGGCAACGCACTCCACCCGTCGCCGCACGCGTCCAGATGTGGCGCGCCCAGCCAGCCATCATCGACGCTGCGCTGCAGCAGCGGCGGCGCAGCCAAAAAACACAGTCCCCTTGGGACTTCTAGCGCGCCGCTGCGCGGCGCCCTAGAAGTCCCAGTCCTCGTCTTCCGTGTTCACGGCCTTGCCGATCACGTAGGAGGAACCCGATCCGCTGAAGAAGTCGTGGTTCTCGTCGGCGTTGGGTGACAGGGCCGACAGGATCGCCGGGTTCACGTCGGTGACGCTCTTCGGGAACATCGGCTCGTAGCCCAGGTTCATCAGCGCCTTGTTGGCGTTGTAGTGCAGGAACTTCTTGACGTCTTCGGTGAGCCCGACCTCGTCGTACAGGTCCTGCGTGTACTGAGTCTCGTTCTCGTAGAGGTCGTAGACGAGGGAGAACGTGTAGTCCTTGATCTCGTCGCGCTTGGCCTGGTCGACCTTCTCGAGCCCCTTCTGGAACTTGTAGCCGATGTAGTACCCGTGCACGGCCTCGTCGCGGATGATCAGGCGGATGAGGTCAGCCGTGTTCGTGAGCTTCGCCCGCGACGACCAGTACATCGGCAGGTAGAACCCTGAGTAGAAGAGGAACGACTCGAGGAGGGTCGACGCGACCTTCCGTTTGAGCGGATCGTTGCCGTGGTAGTCGTCGAGAACGATGTCTGCCTTCTTCTGCAGGTTCGGGTTCTCGGTCGACCAGCGGAACGCCTCGTCGATGTCCTTCGTGTTCGACAGCGTCGAGAAGATCGACGAGTACGACTTGGCGTGCACCGACTCCATGAACGCGATGTTCGTGTAGACCGCCTCTTCGTGCGGGGTCACGGCGTCGGGGATGAGCGAGACCGCGCCGACGGTGCCCTGGATCGTGTCGAGCAGGGTCAGCCCGGTGAACACCCGCATCGTCAGCTGCTGCTCAGCCGGTGTGAGCGTGTTCCACGACTGCACGTCGTTCGAGAGCGGAACCTTCTCGGGCAACCAGAAGTTGTTAACGAGGCGGTTCCACACCTCGACGTCTTTGTCGTCCTGGATCTTGTTCCAGTTGATCGCCTGCACGTGTCGGGCGAGCTTCAGTTGTTCAGGCACGGTCTTCTTTTCTACTCATTACAAACGAAAGGCGAACGGATGCTCGAACCTCACAAAGTGCAGCTGACACAGCCCTCTACCTCGGTGCCCTCCAGCGCCATCTGGCGCAGGCGGATGTAGTAGATCGTCTTGATGCCCTTGCGCCAGGCGTAGATCTGCGCCTTGTTGATGTCGCGGGTGGTGGCGGTGTCGCGGAAGAACAGCGTGAGCGAGAGACCCTGGTCGACGTGCTGCGTCGCGGCGGCGTACGTGTCGATGACCTTCTCGGCACCGATCTCGTAGGCGTCCTGGTAGTACTCCAGGTTGTCGTTCGTCAGGAACGGCGCGGGGTAGTAGACCCGGCCGATCTTGCCTTCCTTACGGATCTCGATCTTCGACGCGATCGGGTGGATGGATGCCGTCGAGTTGTTGATGTACGAGATCGAGCCGGTCGGGGGTACCGCCTGCAGGTTCTGGTTGTAGATGCCGTGCTCCATGACCGATGCCCGAAGCTCGGCCCAGTCGGCCTGCGTCGGGATGTGGATCGACGCGTTGTCGAACAGCGAAGCGACCTTGACGGTCGACGGGGTCCACGAGGCATCCGTGTACTTGTCGAAGAAGGAACCCGATGCGTAGGTCGAGTCGGCGAAACCGTCGAACACCTCGCCACGCTCGATCGCGATGCGGTTGGAAGCCCGCAGCGCGTGGAACAGCACCGTGTAGAAGTAGATGTTCGTGAAGTCGATGCCCTCTTCAGAGCCGTAGAAGACGCGCTCACGAGCGAGGTAGCCGTGCAGGTTCATCTGCCCGAGGCCGATGGCGTGCGACCGGTCGTTGCCCGACTCGATCGAGCGCACCGAGGTGATGTGGCTCTGGTTCGACACCGAGGTCAGGCCGCGGATGGCCGTCTCGACGGTGAGGCCGAAGTCGGGCGAGTCCATGGTCAGCGCGATGTTCAGCGACCCCAGGTTGCAGGAGATGTCCTTGCCGATGTTGTCGTATGACAGGTCTTCGTTGTAGGTCGTCGGCGTGTTGACCTGCAGGATCTCCGAGCAGAGGTTCGACATGTTGATGCGACCCTTGATCGGGTTCGCCTTGTTCACGGTGTCTTCGTACATGATGTACGGGTAACCGGACTCGAACTGGATCTCGGCAAGTGTCTGGAAGAACTCGCGCGCCTTGATCTTGGTCTTGTGGATGCGCGGGTCGTCGACCATCGCACGGTACTCCTCAGACACCGAGATGTCGCCGAAGGGTACGCCGTAGACGCGCTCGACGTCGTAGGGCGAGAACAGGTACATGTCCTCGTCGTTCTTGGCGAGTTCGAACGTGATGTCGGGCACCACGACGCCGAGCGAGAGCGTCTTGATGCGGATCTTCTCGTCCGCGTTCTCCCGCTTCGTGTCGAGGAAGCGCATGATGTCGGGGTGGTGAGCCGAGAGGTACACCGCACCCGCACCCTGGCGGGCACCGAGCTGGTTGGCGTAGCTGAAGGAGTCTTCGAGCAGCTTCATGACGGGGATGATGCCCGACGACTGGTTCTCGATCTGCTTGATGGGCGCACCCGATTCACGGATGTTCGACAGCAGCAGCGCGACACCGCCGCCGCGCTTGGAGAGCTGCAGCGACGAGTTGATGGCGCGGGAGATCGACTCCATGTTGTCTTCGATGCGCAGCAGGAAGCACGAGACGAGCTCCCCGCGCTGGGCCTTGCCCGTGTTGAGGAACGTCGGTGTCGCCGGCTGGAACCGGCCGCCGATGATCTCCTCGACGAGGTTGATCGCAAGCGCCTCGTCACCGTCGGCGAGGCCGAGGGCGGTCATGACCACGCGGTCCTCGAAACGCTCGAGGTAGCGCTTGCCGTCGAACGTCTTCAGCGTGTACGAGGTGTAGTACTTGAATGCACCGAGGAACGTCTCGAAACGGAACTTCTTCGAGTAGGCGAGGTCGTTGAGCTTCTGGATGAACTCGAACGAGTAGCTCTCGATGAGGGCACCCTCGTAGTACTCCTTCTCGACCAGGTAGTCGAGGCGCTCACGCAGGTTGTGGAAGAAGACGGTGTTCTGGTTGACATGCTGCAGGAAGTACTGCTTCGCCGCCTCTTTGTCTTTGTCGAACTGGATGTTGCCGTCGGTGTCGTAGAGGTTCAGCATCGCGTTCAGCGAGTGGTAGTCGAGCCCCGTCGCCGCACTCGGCGCCTCGATCAGTGTGCTTTCCAAAATTCTTCCAATCCTGTTGTGACGGCCTCGACATCGTCGGGCGTACCGAATACTTCAAAGCGGTAGAGGGCGGGCACTTTGCACTTCGCAGCGATGATGTCGCCGGCGAGGCCATAGCCTTCCCCGAAATTCGTGTTGCCTGCAGCGATCACGCCTCTGATCAACGACCTGTTGTGCGCATCGTTCAGAAAGTGGATGACTTGCTTGGGTACTGCTCCCCCGGATGTTCCGCCGCCGTACGTCGGCAGCACGAGAACGTAGGGCTCGTCGACCCGGAGCGCCGGATCTTTTGCATAGAGAGGGATTCGGTGAGCGGGTTTCCCCAGCCGCTCAATGAATCGGTGGGTGTTGCCTGAGACGCTCGAGAAATAGACGAGGTCTGCCATAGGAAACGGGTCAGGCCACGCGCGCAGCGAGTTCGGCGATCTTGTCGGGGCGGAATCCCGACCAGTGGTCGTCGTCGGTGATGACGACGGGAGCCTGGAGGTACCCCAGTTCCTTGACGGCTGCGAGCGCCTTCTCATCGACCGACACGTCGAAGATCTCGTACTCGAGACCCTTGTTCTCGAGGGCGCGGTAGGTGGCGGTGCACTGGACGCAGGAGGGCTTCGTGTAGACCGTGATTGCCATGGGGAGCGCCTTTCTCTTCAAACTCTGTGGTCGGGAGTACAACACTACATCTAGTTGTCAGCTTCAGAACAGACCCCTAGATGAAGTAGTTACACGCGTGTAATTATCCACAGGTTGTGCGGAGTTTCCACACCTTCTCAACACCCTGAGTGCACAGGCCATTCCGCGGATTCAGGCCTGTCGCGAGCGTTCTGTGGATAACCGCGACCCGTTGGTCTGAGGATAACTTCGACCACCGACATCCGAGCCGCCCGGCGTGTCGCGGCCAGCCCCGATCAGGAGCGTGCGCGACCGCTCACAGCGAGCGCCACAAGCGCGAGAACGGCAGCCAGCAGAAAGCACTCGGTGAACGAGAATGCGCTGACAGCTCCCGCCGTGGCGAAGATCGCCGCCGTCAGAGCGAGCGACGACGCGGCACCGATCGAGTCGGAGATCGCCAGCGCCGAAGAGTTGAAACCCTGGCTCGTGACGCTCGAGAGTCGCAGCATGGCCACCGAGAGCCGAGGGTACATCGCGCCCATGCCCGCCCCCGCGAACAGCCAGCCCACGATCGCCAGCACCGGGGAGAGAGCGAAGACCGAACACGCGAGCACCACAGCCAGAGCGAACAGCACCAGCAGGATGCCCGCCCGGATGCTCGAAACATCGCTGATGCGATCGGAGTACCTGCCCTGCAACCAGGATGCCCCAGCCCACGAGAGCCCCGCGAACGACAGCGCGAGCCCCGCCAGAGCCGGTGTCAGCTGATACTGGCTCGTGAAGAAATAGGGCAGGTACGTCTCCGCCGCGAAGTACGCCCCCGACACGAGTCCACGCAGCAGGATGACCGTCGGGAGTCCCCGGCGAGCCAGCAGGGCGCCCGGAGGGAGCAGCGTGCGGAGCGAGACGACGGCGACCACGATCGCGGCCAGCGCGAGCATCCAGACGACCGTGCCATTCAGTCGGTCGGCGAGCTGCCCCGACAGGCTGGCAACCAGCACCGCGCCTGCCGCCACGACCGACCAGACGATGCGCGAGAGCTTCCACGGTTCGCCGGTGGTCACCGCCTCGAAGCCGCGCATGACCGGAACGACCATCCCCATCGCAAGGACCACCAGCACCACCACGCCGAGGAACACCCAGCGCCACCCCACGGTCTCTGCCACCAGACCGGCGACGAGCGGCCCGACGAGGGAGGGAATGACCCAGGCGGCGGCGAACGCGGCGAAGACCTTGGGGTGCAGCCGCTCGGGGAACACCCGGGCGACCAGCACGAACAGCGCGACCGTGAGCCCGCCGCCGCCGAGCCCGGAGACCAGCCTGCCGAAAACGAGGAGCTCCATGTTCGTCGCGAGCCCGGCGACCAGCAGCCCGCCGGCGAAGAAGATCACCGAGGCGAAGAGTGGGCGACGGGGGCCGGTGCGGTCCGACCAGTTTCCGGCCACGACCATGCCCACGACACCGACGGCGAGCGGGCCGGAGAACGCCAGCGCGTAGAGCGATCCCCCGTCGAACTCGGCGCTGATCGTCGGCATCACGGTCGTGACGGCGAGCGCCTCGAACGCCGAGAGCAGGATCATCGCGAGCATCCCGACGGTCACCCAGCGATACGGTCGCCCGAGGATGCCCGCACCCGAGTCGCTCGGCCGGGCATCCTGACCCGTCGCTGACCCTGTGCTCACTTCACAAGAGTACGTCGAGCGACCGACAGGCTCAGCGTGCGGCGTCGACCGTCGCGAACGCCCGCACCGGGAACGTGCCGAACCCGGCCACCTTCGGCGGAACCGCCGTGAAGCGGGCCCCGCGGAACGGCAGCGAGCCGAGGTTCGTGAGGTGCTCGACGACGTGGATGCCCGCATCCAGCAGCAGCGTGTGCGCGGGACGCTCGCCGCCCGATTCGGTGTCGTCGATGTTGAGCGAGTCGATTCCGACCAGCGCGACCTCGCGTTCGACCAGCAGGCGCGCGCCGTCCTCTGTCAGGAACGGCGCCCCGCTGGCGTAGGACGGGGTGCCGAACAGCGCGTCCCAGCCCGTCGAGAGAAGCACGGCAGCGCCGCGCAGGTCTTCGGAGCCGAACGCGTCGGCGGTGATGCCACGGCCGTCGAAACCCGGTTCGGACTGGTCTTCGGGCGAGGGCCCGTCGGTCTCGTCGCCAGCAATCCCGGGAAATGAGAACACAACCGCGGGCAGCTCGGCGAGGGTCTCGAGGCTGAGGGTCGAGAGATCGCCGCCGTCGGCGTACCGGTGGAACGGGCTGTCGAGGTAGGTGCCCGTGTTGCCGATCATCGTGATGATGTCCATTGCGAACTCGGTGCCGGGCGCGTACATCGTCTTCGAGCGCTCACGGGTGAGGTGCGGGGTGAACACCGGCGCCGGCAGGCCGGGGTAGGTGACGAGACCCTCGGTGATCGTGTGGCTGAGGTCGACGAAACGGCGGCTCATGCGGGGCCTTCCTTGTTGGCGGGGGCGTCGTCCCGGCACGGCTCGCTGAAGGCCACGCGGGATGCGACATGACCAGAATGGCACGCCGGCCGCAATCGCGGGAATGGCAGAGATGACATGCTGTGGATGATTCCTGCCACTCTTCTCGCAGCCGGTAGAGTCGAGGCGTGACCGACGACGCTCCCTCTCCGCTCGCCAACGTCGCCGACATCGGCGGCAGCCACATCACCGCCGCTGTCGTCGGGATGTCCGGCGGCACCGCCCGTGTGATCAGCTCGGCCGGAGCCGACACCGACCCGCACGGGGCGGGCGACGAGATCCTCGACCTGTGGGCGTCCGCATGCCTCGCCGCCGTCGCCGGAGCAGGCTCGGAATCAGGCGCGCGCGCCGATGCGACCTGGGCGATCGCCATGCCCGACCCCTTCGACTACGAACGCGGAACAGGCACCTTCGACAACGTCGGAAAGTTCGAGAACCTCTCGGGGGTCGACATCCGCGGCGAGCTCGCAGCGCGTCTCGGCGCCGAACCCTCGGCCGTGCGATTCCTGCACGACGCAAGCGCGTACGGCATCGGCGAGTGGATGTTCGGGGCGGCCTCCGGCCACGATCGCGCCGTCTGCATCACCCTCGGCACCGGCGTCGGCAGCACCTTCCTCGACCACGGCACCCCCGTCAAGCACCGTGCAGACGTGCCGACGAACGGCACGGTGCACCTGCTCGAGGTCGACGGTGGACCGCTGGAGGACACCGTCTCCACCCGCGCGATCGTCGCCGCGTTCGCCCGGTCGACCGGCGAAACGACGACCGTCAAGGACATAGCCGGGCGCGTGCGCTCCGGCGACACGGCGGCCGCGGCGGTGCTCGGCCACGCCTCGAACGCCCTGGGGCGCTGCCTCGGCCCCTGGCTGGCCGCCTTCGAGGCGACCGTCATGGTCGCGGGCGGCTCCATCTCACGCTCCTGGGACCTGTTCGAGCCCGGCTTCCGCGCCGGCGTCGCCGAGGCCGACCCCGCCTACGCCCGCACGCTGGAGCTCGCCGCGTCGCGGCTGCTCGACGAGGCCCCCCTGCTCGGCGCGGCGGCCTGGCTCACCCGCCCCGCCTGACCCCCGCCCGCCGCGCCCGCCCCGCCCGCCGCCCGCCCGCCTGCGCCACCCGCCTCCCCTGTCGGCTGACTCCACGCGCGGCGGCGTCCACCCGCGCCGCGCGCCACCCGCGCCGGGTACCCCGCCGCGCGCCACCCCTCACGCCACCCGCCGCCCCCCGCGGCTCACCTCCGTTCGCGCCCCGTTTTGTCGCTTCCGCGGCTGCGCGCGCACGCGCGGATGCGACAAAGGGGCGCGGATGCGGATCCGTGCTGGCGCGCGAGGGGCGACCCGGGGGCGCGCAAGGGGGACGGGCCGGGGCGCCAGGGGACGGCGCGGCGCGCGGGGTGCGAGCGCGCGCGGGGGTTGCCTGACGCCGCCGCCCGCCCTACCGTGGAGTACCCCCCACAAAGGAGACACACCATGGGCGACATCCCCGGCTTCCTCGCAAGCGAGTTCCCCGACGACGCACGCCACGTGCCCGGCCAGGAGGCCTTCACGGCGCGGAAGCAGGCCGAGGAGGAAGAGGAACAGGCCGCCGACGGCACCGCCGATCCGGTCGACGAGAAGCAGATCTTCTACAAGCAGGACGAGTCGCACCTCGAGGACGAGGCCTCCGACACCGAGTCCACCGGCCGGAACGCCGACGAGTCGACCTACGGCGAAGCCGACCTCTGAGCATCAGCCCCCGCCAGGTGACGATCTGTCTCTGCGACGACGAGGTGCCGGGCAGAACTGCCGGGCGCCCGGCTTACCCAGGCGCCCGCGACCTCAGCGCCGGGGCAGTGCCCGGTCGAGGTCGTCGATCAGGTCATCCACGTTCTCGATGCCGACGGACAGCCGGATGATGTTGTCGGGCACTTCGAGCGCGGTTCCCTTGACCGAGGCGTGCGTCATCTCGCTCGGGTAGCCGATCAGCGATTCGACCCCGCCGAGCGACTCGGCGAGCTGGAAGACCTTCGTCGACTCGGCGAACTTGCGCGCCGCCTTCGGGCCCGCCTTCAGCCCGAGCGAGATCATGCCGCCGAAGCCCGACATCTGGGTCTTCGCGAGCTCGTGGCCCGGGTGGGACTCGAGGCCCGGGTAGTAGATGCGGTCGAGGGCCGGATGCCCGACCAGGTGTTCGGCGATGGCCTGCGCATTGGCACTGTGCCTGTCCATCCGCACCGCGAGCGTCTTGATTCCGCGCACCGTCAGCCAGGCATCCATCGGCCCTGACACGGCTCCGGCGGCGAACTGCTGGAAGCCGACCTTCGACGCCAGCTCCGCGTCGTTCAGCACCACGGCTCCGCCCAGCACGTCGGAGTGGCCGCCGAGGTACTTCGTGGTCGAATGCACGACCACATCGGCTGCGAGGGAGAGCGGCTTCTGCAGGTACGGCGAGGCGAAGGTGTTGTCGACCACGACGATCGCGCCGGCTGCGTGGCCGATCTCGGCGAGCTCACCGATGTCGCTGATCTTCATCAGCGGGTTGCTCGGCGTCTCGAGCCAGAGGATCTTCGTCTTTCCGGGCACCACCGCCTTCTGCACGGCGTGAAGGTCCATCATCTCGACGGTGTCGTTCAGGATGCCCGACTTCGAGTGGATCTTGTCGATCAGTCGGTGCGTTCCCCCGTAGACGTCGTTGCCGAGCACCACGTGGTCACCGGGTTCGAGCGCCGCCCTCAGCAGGGCATCCTCGGCAGCAAGGCCGGACGAGAACGAGAAGGCGTGCTTTCCGCCTTCGAGCGCAGCGAGCAGAGTCTCCAGCGACGTGCGCGTGGGATTGCCGCCGCGGGCGTACTCGTAGCCGCCGCGGAAGCCGCCGATCCCGTCCTGCACGAACGTGGATGTCTGGTAGATCGGCGGGATGATGGACCCGGTACTGGGGTCGAACTCCTGCCCGGCGTGGATGGCGGTGGTCTCGAAGTGCTGTTTGCGTGGCATGCGGTTCCTAACGCTCGATGGAGCGCGATTATTCGGCGGGGCTCAGGGTTCGGTCAGGCTCGGGTGGTGGCCCGGCTCGGTCGGCGGTCGCTTTCAGGCACTCAGGAAGGTGAGCAGGTCCTGGCGGGTGATCACGGCGACCGGCTTTCCCTCATCCGTCACCATGAGGGCCGGCGCCGAGCCGAGGAACTGGCGCGCCGAGGCGACGGACTCGTTGATGCCGATCAGCGGGAACGACGCGCCCTGGAAGGTACCGACCTTGTCGCCCATCGACGCCTTGCCGCTGAAGAGGTGCTCGAGCAGCGCCTCCTCGTTCAGGGAACCGACGACCTCGCCCATCACAACGGGTGGTTCGGCGCTCAGCACCGGCATCTGCGAAACCCCGTAGGTCTTCATGATCTCGATGGCGTCGTGCACGGTGTCGGACGGATGCGCGTGCACGAGCGCGGGCAGGGAGCCGTCTTTCGCGCCGATCAGGTCGCGCACGGTGCTCTCGCTCGACTCGTCGGTGAACCCGTAGGAGCGCATCCACTTGTCGTTGAAGATCTTGCCGAGGTAGCCCCGGCCGCCGTCGGGCAGCAGCACGACGACCACCGCGTCAGCGGGCAGGTCGCGGGCCGCCTTGAGCGCGACGGAGACCGCCAGCCCGCTCGACCCGCCGACGAGCAGGCCCTCTTCGCGCGCGAGGCGGCGGGTCAGCTCGAACGACTCGGCGTCGCTGGAGGCGATGATCGTGTCCACGACGCTCGGGTCGTAGGCGGTCGGCCAGAAGTCCTCGCCGACACCCTCGGTGAGGTAGGGCCGGCCGGTGCCGCCCGAGTAGACCGAACCCTCGGGGTCGGCGCCGATGATCTGCACGCGGCCGCCTGAGACCTCCTTGAGATACTTTCCGACTCCGCTGATGGTCCCGCCGGTTCCGACGCCCGCGACAAAGTGTGTCACGGCGCCTTCCGTGTCGCGCCAGATCTCGGGACCCGTGGTCTCGTAGTGGCTCAGCGGACCATTCGGGTTGGAGTACTGGTTCGGCTTGAACGCGCCGGGGATCTCACGCGCCAGCCGGTCGCTCACCGAGTAGTAGGACTCGGGGTCTTCGGGCGCGACAGCCGTCGGCGTGACGACGATCTCGGCGCCGTAGGCCAGGAGAACGTTGCGCTTGTCTTCGCCCACCTTGTCGGGCAGCACGAAGACGCAGCGGTACCCGCGCTGCTGCGCGACGAGCGCCAGGCCGATTCCGGTGTTGCCGGAGGTGGGCTCCACGATGGTTCCGCCGGGCTTCAGGAGCCCCTCGCGTTCGGCCGCATCGATGATGCGTGTGGCGATGCGGTCTTTCGACGAACCGCCGGGGTTCAGATATTCGACCTTCGCGAGCACCGTTGCCGCGATGCCGTCTGTGACCTTGTTGAGGCGCACCAGCGGCGTGTTTCCGACCAGGTCGAGGACTGTCTCTGCGTATTTCACCCGTTCAACCTACCAGCGCCGTCTGACCTGTTACCGGGCCCTGTTCCTCGCCCCCCGCACCGCGCTCAGAACGACCCCGCCGAGACCTGCTCGCTGTACAGGTTCGAGTAGGCGCCGCCCCGGGCCAGGAGGTCGGCGTGCGTGCCGTGCTCCACGATCACCCCGTCTTCGACAACGAAGATGACGTCGGCCTTCACGACGGTCGACAGCCGGTGCGCGATGGCGATCGTCGTGCGGCCCCGAGAGGCCGTGTCGAGGGCGTTCTGCACCACCCGTTCCGAGATGGAGTCGAGGGCGCTGGTCGCCTCGTCGAGGATGAGCACGGCCGGGTTCTTCAGCAGAACGCGCGCGATCGCGATGCGCTGCTTCTCCCCGCCCGACAACCGGTAGCCCCGCTCGCCGACCATCGTCTCGTAGCCGTCGTCGAAACTCATGATGCGGTCGTGGATGTTCGCCAGCACCGCCGCGGCCTCCAACTCCTGCTGGGTGGCCGTGGGCTTCGCGTACCGGAGGTTCTCGGCGATCGTCGCATGGAAGAGGTAGGTCTCCTGGCTCACGATGCCGAGATGCGCGATCAGGGACTCCTGCGTCAGGTCGCGCACGTCGGTGCCGTCGAAGAGCACCCGCCCTGCGGTCGCCTCGTAGAACCGCGGGATGAGGTAGGACACGGTGGTCTTCCCCGCCCCCGACGGGCCGACGAAGGCCGCGAACTGCCCGGGCCGGATGTCGAAGGAGACGCCGCCGAGCGTCGGCCGCGACTCGGGCGAGGCGTCGGCGTACCGGAAGACGACATCGTCGAACTGCACGCGCCCTGCCACGCGGGCGTCGGGAAGCGCGAGCGCGCCGGGCCGGTCGGCGATGGAGGGCTTCAGGTCGAGGTATTCGAAGATGCGCGCGAACAGCGCACCGGAGGTCTGCAGGTCGAGCGCGACCCGCAGCAGCCCCAGCAGCGGGAACAGCAGCCGCGCCTGCACCGTCGTGAAGGCGACGATCGTTCCCGCCGTGATGTCGGTGGCCCCGTTCCCGAGCAGGAAGCCGGCGGCGAGGTACACGATGGCCGGGATGCTCGAGAGGAAGATGCTCACCATCGCGAAGAACCACTGGCCGCTCATCTGCTGGCGCACCTGCAGGAAGACCTGGTTGTCGTTCTCGGCCGAGTACCGCCCGATCTCGGCCTGCTGCTGGTTGAAGCTCTTCGCCAGCAGGATGCCGGAGACGCTCAGCGTCTCCTGGGTGATCGCCGTCATGTCGCTCAGCGACTCCTGCGTCTTGGTGGCGATGCGGGCCCGCACCTGGCCCACCCGTCGCTGAGCGATGACGAGGATCGGCATCAGCACGACCGCGATGATCGTCAGCTGCCAGTTGAGCAGGATCAGTGCGACGAACGCGGCGATGACGGTCACGGTGTTGCCGAGCACGCTCGAGATGGTGTTGGTGAGAACGGCAGCGACACCGCCCACATCGTTCTGCAGGCGCGACTGGATGACACCGGTCTTGGTCTTGGTGAAGAAGCTCAGCTCCATACGCTGCAGGTGGGTGAAGAGCCGCACCCGCATCGAACCCATCACCCGGTTGCCGACCGTCGCCGTGAGGTAGGCCTGCCAGACCCCGATCAGGCTCGTTGCGACGTAGAGCACGATCATCAGCCCGACGATCTCGGCGAGTACGGGCACGTTCGGGCCCGAACCCGGCGGGAAGAGACCGCGGTCGAACGCCTGCTGAGTGAGGAGCGGCGGGATCACAGAGAGGGCGGCGGACACCAGCACGAGGATGACCGTCAGGATGATCGGCCGCCGGTAGGGCCGGAACAGGTCCACGATGCGCCCGAACAGGTTCTCGACCTTCGGCGCGTCGGCGTTGCGAGCGCGCTGCGCGTCGGCATCACCGCCACCCATCATCGGGCGACCGCCCCCACCTCGTGCTCCTACACCGCTCATGTTCCCACTGTACGTGCGCGGAAAACACGAAAGCCCCCACCCGCACAAGCTGTGCAGAAAGGGGCCGACGTGTCCGTTGTGGAGGAGAGGGCGGATCAGCCCTTCGTCGCTCCCGCCAGCAGGCCGCGCACGAAGAAGCGCTGCAGGGCGAAGAACACGATGAGCGGAACCAGGATGGAAATGAACGCCCCGGCTGTGAGCAGCTCCCACGACTGCCCGAACGAACCCGAAAGGTCCTGCAGCGCCTTGGTGATCGGCAGGTTGCCTCCCGAGGTGAAGATGGTCGCCACCAGCAGGTCGTTCCACACCCAGAGGAACTGGAAGATCGCGAACGAGGCGATGGCCGGCATGGCCAGCGGCACGATCATCCGGAAGAAGACCTGGCCGTGGCCGGCACCGTCGACGCGGGCGGCTTCGATGACCTCAGACGGAATCTCCGAGATGAAGTTGTGCAGGAGGAAGATCGCGAGGGGCAGGGCGAAGATCGCGTGCGCGATCCACACCTTCGCGAAGCTGTCGGGCACACCGTTCAGGTTGAGGCCCGGCAGCACGTAGAAACCGCCGATCTTCACTCCGTCGGAGAACAGCGTCAACAGGGGCACGAGTGCCATCTGGATAGGGACGATCTGCAGCGCGAAAACGCCGATGAAGATCGCGTTCTTGAACTTGAAGTCGATCCACGCGAACGCGTAGGCCGCCAGACTCGCCACGATGATCGGGATGATCGTGGCCGGCAGGGTGATCACCAGCGAGTTCAGGAACGCCTGCCCGAGAGACAGGGCGTTGCCCGCACCGATCGCCGCCGCATAGTTGTCGAGAGTGAACGCCGGGTTGGTGAAGATCGTCCACCAGCCGGAGGTCTTGATGTCGGCGCCCGGGCGGAACGAGGAGATGAACAGGCCGAGGGTCGGGATGGTCCAGACGATCGCGATGATGAGCGCTGCAGTCGTCGCGCCCCGCGACGTCATCCGCTTCTTCGCCCGGCGGCTGGTCGTCTCGATGACGGCTTCGCCGCGGGCCAGCTGGCGACTGGTCGACTTGTCGAACGGAATATCAATCGGAGCTACGGCGCTCATCGGATCTCCCTCTGGTTCTTGATCTGGCGTGCATTGAACACGATGATCGGCAGTACGAGCAGGAACAGCACGACGGCGAGAGCCGAGCTGTAGCCGTCGCGGCTGCCGAGCTGGAACTGGCGCACCATCTCGAAGCCGAGCACGGTGGTGTCATTGCGGCCACCGGTCATGGCGCTCACGATGTCGTAGACCTTGAGCGATGCGATCGAGATCGTGGTCAGCACGACGATGAGCGATGAGCGGATGCCCGGGACCGTCACGTTGATGAAGGCCTGCCAGGCGTTGGTGCCGTCGATCGATGCAGCCTCGTTCTGTTCCTGCGGAACACCCTTGATCGCAGCGGAGAGAACGACCATCGCGAATCCGGTCTGGGTCCAGATGAGCACGACGACGAGGAACAGCGTGTTCCACGGCTGGGCGCCCAGCCAGTCGACGGGCTGGCCTCCGAACCAGATGACGATCTGGTTGAGCAGACCGATCTGCGAGTCGCCCTGGCGCACGTCGTAGAAGAAACGGAAGATGATCGACGCGCCGACGAACGAGATCGCCATCGGCATGAACACGAGCACCTTGAAGAACTTCTCGCCGCGGCTCTTGTCGATGAAGTAGGCGTAGGCGAGACCGAAGATCGTCGAGGCGATCGGCGCGATCAGCACCCAGACGATCGTGTTCAGGAAGGCCGTGAGCCCGTCTGCGCTGGAGAACAGCCAGGCGAAGTTGTTCAAGCCGACGAATGAGGTTCCATCGTTGCTCATGAAGGCAGCGCCAGCCGTCTTGATCGTCGGATACACGAGCCCGATGATCAGCAGGATGAACGCGGGAGCCATGAACGCGATGAGCTGGAAGAGGTAGCCCGCGCCCTGGCGCGATCGGTAGTCGATCAGGAAGAAGACCCCGCCGAGAACGGCGGCGACTGCCGCGATCCAGATTGCCGAGTTGTAGATGCCGAAGAAGACGAGCGCACCGAACGGCACGAGCACGCAGACGGCGAGACGGATGATCGTATAGCGGAGGCCACGTCGCGGCGCTATCTCGACCAGGAAGAGCACGATCGCGATGACCGCGAGGAAGGCGAGGATGATGATGGGGATCTGGGCGAGAGGCGGCAGCCCTGCCAGCCACCGGAAGAAACCGGACATGCGAACCCTTTCAGGAATGGGGACGGATCGAGGGGGAGCAAGAGGGCCACGCCGACGGTGTTGTCGACGTGACCCTCTTGCTGAACCGGGGTGACCTAGGAGGTGTATCCGGCCTGGATCTCAGTCAGCACGTCATCCGTGCTCTTACCGTCGATCCAGTCGACCATGCCCTTCCAGAAGCTGTCCGATCCGACGGCCTTCGGCATGAGGTCGGAGGCGTCGAAGCGGAACGTGGTGGCCGGGTCCTGGAGGATCTGGATCGAGGCCTTCAGGATGTCGCTCGAAGCGTTGGCCGGGTCGAGACCCTTGTTGGCGCTGATCACACCGCCGAGCTTGACACGGCTGTTCGCCCAGTCGGAGCTCGCGAGGTACTCCTGCACCTTCTGGGTGTCTGCGTCGTTCGAGAACGCGCCGACCATCTCGCCACCACCGGTGACCGCTTCGCCCTTGGAGGCGTCGACGGGCGGGGTGAGGAAGGCCCAGACGTCACCGTCGGGAGCGACCGTCGCGGTGTTGCCCGCGGCGTTCTTCACGCCGGTGATGAAGCCGTCGAAGAACGAGGCCTGGTGGGTCATCGCGCAGGTGCCGTTCGCCACGGGAGTGGCGACGTCACCGAATGCGGTGGAGTTGATCGACTTGACGTCGCCGTAGCCGGCGTTCACGAGGGTCGGGTCGAGGAGGATCTTGCCGACCTCGTCGAACGCGCTCTTGATGGCCGGGTCGGTGAACTTGGTGTCGCCCTTGACCCAGCTGTCGTAGACGTCGGTGCCGCCCTGGCGGAGCACGAGGTCTTCGATCCAGTCGGTGCCCGGCCAGCCGGAGGCGTCGCCCGAGTTGAAGCCAGCGCAGAACGAGGGCTGCCCGGTCTTCTGCTGGATGGTCTTGGCGAGGGCGACGAGGTCGTCGTAGGTCTTCGGAACCGTGACACCCCACTCGGCGAACTTCGCCGGCGAGTACCAGATGTAGCCCTTCACGCTGGCCATCAGCGGAGCTGCGTACTGCGTGCCGTCGACAGCGCCGTAGTTGGCCCAGTCCTCGGACCAGTTCTTCTTGATGATCGCCGTCAGCGAGTCGGTCGCCTTCTGCACCTTGCCCGACTTGATGGTGTCGTCGAGCAGGCCGGGCTGCGGGAAGATGGCCAGGTCGGGCAGGTCGTTGCCCTGTACCTTGATGCCGATGTTCTTCTCGAAGTCCTTGTCACCGGTGTAGTTGATGGTGATGTTGTTGGCCTTCTCCCAGTCGGCCCACGAGGCCTGGAGCTTGGTGGCCTCGTCGCCGACGATGGTGCCGGTGATGTTCACGACGCCGTCGGCGGTGCCGACGACAGCTGCTGTCGACGCTCCACCGGCATTCGGGTCGTTGGGGTCGCTCGACGAGCAACCCGTGAGCGCCAGTCCGGTGACGGCCAGGACGGCGAGCGGGATGGTGACCCGACGGTTCAGGGCAAGCCTCATTTTTTCTCCTCATTGAGTGCTGTGACGGCACGTACTGTTCTCGCGACGAGACATAGCAAGCGCTTCCAGTGACAAACACTAGGCGGCGCAATCGCTCGAGGCAAGCTGGTGGAGAGGATTCTTCACCGCAGTTGCACAATCGTTATGAGAACTCTGCCACAAAAATGAGAGCGCGACCATCCGCATGAACAAAGGGCACCCCGGCCGAAGCCGGAATGCCCTTTGTGTAAAGCCTGAACGAGAGTTACTTGAGGGTAACCGTCGCCCCGGCAGCCTTCAGCTGCTCCACTGCCTTGTCGGCAGCTTCCTTGTTGACGCCTTCGAGAACCGGCTTCGGTGCACCGTCGACGAGAGCCTTCGCCTCACCGAGGCCGAGGCTGGTGATCGAACGCACCTCCTTGATGACCTGGATCTTCTTCTCGCCGGCCGACTCGAGGATGACGTCGAACGACGTCTTCTCCTCGACCTCTTCGGCGGGGGCGGCGGGGCCAGCGGCACCGGCAGCGGCGACGGGGGCCGCAGCGGTGACCTCGAAGACCTCTTCGAACTTCTTCACGAACTCGCTGAGCTCAATGAGCGTGAGCTCCTTGAAGGCGTCGATGAGCTCGTCGTTTGACAGCTTTGCCATTGTTTACTCTCCTTGTGTAGATACTTTTTCGCGCAGTGCCTCGACCGTGCGAACGGCCTTCGACATCGGCGCGGTGAACAGGTAGGCGGCACCGAACAGCGAAGCCTTGGCGGCACCGGCGAACTTCGCCAGCAGCACCTCCCGGCTTTCGAGGTCGGCGAGCTTGTTGACCTCTTCGGCGGTCAGCGGGTTACCGTCGAAGTAACCGCCCTTCACCGTCAGAAGAGGGTTTGCCTTGGCAAAGTCGCGCAGAGCCTTTGCGACGCTCACGGGGTCACCGTGAACGAAAGCGAGTGCGGAAGGACCAACCAGCTCGTCGTCAAACGAACTGATACCGGCCTTGTTGGCCGCAATCTTGGTCAGCGTGTTCTTTACCACGGCGTAGGTGGCGTGCTCACTGATGGAACGACGCAGGCTTGTCAGCTGCGCAACAGTGAGACCGCGGTACTCAGTAAGCAGTACGGCCGTCGAGCTCTCAAACAGGTCTGAGAGTTCGGCAACCGTGGCTTCTTTGTTCGCCATGGCGCTCCTTGTGGATACTAATACTGCAAAAATTTGCTGGCAGCCCCGGAAAAACCCACAAAAAAAGCTCCGGCACAGGAGTGCGGAGCTGGAAACCCGGGACGAATCACGGGTTGAACTTCGAACACCTGCGCGGGCTTCGCGTGAGCGAAACTTCGATCGATGCATTCCCACGAGTGGGCGCACACCGATGACCAGCGGTCTTTGGCTTCGACAACAGTATCACAGGCGGGTCGGCTTGCCGAACACCGTGTCCACGCCAGGCGAGAAGAGCACCGAGTCCGGCGGCCGGTTCGCGACGCCCGGCAGGCCCGCGCGAGTGAGGAGGGTGTCGGAGAAGTCGAGAAGTTCAGCCTCCTGGAGCGCCCACGGCTGATGCCGGTTCGGCATGTACAGGGTCTGGCCGAGGTGACGCGAGAACAGCGCCCACCGGGCGGTGAGGAAGTCGGCCAGGGCATCCGGATGCTCGATCCTCGCCCCGGGGCGCACCGACACCGCCGAATCCACCTCACCCCTGGGCGTGGTGTGCCGCCTCGACGTGTAGACGAGTGTGCCAGCCGTCTTCCGCACGCGCATGTGCGACCAGACGTAGGGGATGCCGAAGGCCACCCGGGCACCCAGGACGGCTGCCAGACGCTCGGCTTCGAGCGAGAGGAACACGACACCCGGACGCCCCTCGGCGTCTTTCGCGTACAGCCGCACGTTCGTCTCGTGGAAGGTTCCGACGTAGGGCGCCGCCGGGGACGGCCCGAACCGCGTGTTGCGAAGGGTGAAGGGTACGAGGCCCACCCAGGAACTGCCGTCGAACTCGTCGGGCACGACGCCCGGCGGCATCAGTGACGCCGCGTCGGCGGTCGAGATGCGCCAGTGCAGGAACGTGACGTTCCGCCACTGCTGGCTGAGGATGGGCTTTGGGATCTGGTGCGGAGAAAAACTCACTCCCCCATCGTCGCACCTCTGGCTGGGCGTCGGGCGCGCTGGCACGTCCGACCTCAGTGCAGGAGGCCGCCCGAAGCGTTCAGAACGTTCTTCTCCCCCGCCTCGACCGGCACCGTGAAACGGTTCTCCAGCGGCGGCATCGGGCAGTTGAAGTGGTACGAGAACGCGCAGGGCGGAAGGTACGCGCGGTTGAAGTCGAGCGTCACTGTGCCCGGTCCGCTGCCGTCGGGGCGAGCATCCGGAACCAGCTTCATGAAGCGCCCCACGCCGTAGGTCGTGTCGCCGCTGGTCGCGTCGCTGTAGACCAGCAGCAGATTCCCGTTGTCTTCGAACGCTGTGAGCGAGAAGTCGACACCGTCTTTTGTGAAAGTGATCTCGGCTGGAACCACTCGTTCGCGAGTCACGCCGTGGTCCTTCAGATGCTCGACGCCGATGGCCCGGCCACCCTCGATCGGCGTGAAGGCCGCTTCGATCACCCAGTCGGGGTCGAAAGCGAAGGCGTCGATGCTGCCGAAGTCACGGTTGCCCTCCGACTCGGCATCCCACACCCGGAGGGCGTAGGTGCCCTCCTCGCTCGCGATCACGAAGCCCGTCACCGTGTCGCTGAAACGCACATCGGATGCCCGTTCCGAATCCTGGCCCCGCACGACGACGCTCCCGTCGACGAGTGAGCCGTCGACCAGGATGCCGTCCGCCGCCGTCGCCTCGAGCCGGAGCCCGGACTCACCGGCGGGCAGCGGGAACCAGAGGCCGGGAACGCCGAACGCCCGCTGACCCTCGGCGGGGTCACCGAGGATCCACTCAGTGTTCACGAGCGCGAGATTGCCCTGCGGGCCGGTGACGAACCGGCGCCGGGCCTCCCGGTACGTCTCGAGTCGGGCGGCGGCATCCTGGATCACATCGGTCATGGACTGCTCAACCGAGCCGCGCGCGCATTTATGCCGGGGTGCCGGCGGATGCCGGCGGCAGGTCCGGAAGCGCGGCCTGCCCGGGCGGCGGCAGAGCCGACCCTGCCTGCCCGGTCGGCACTCCGGCCACCGGCAGCAGAATGCGGAACGCCGTGCGGCCGGGCGCGCTCTCGACCGTCACCGAGCCGCCGTGCGCCTCCGCCACCGCGTAGACGATGGCCAGGCCGAGGCCGGTGCTGCCCGCGTGCCGCGAGCGCGACACGTCGCCCCGCACGAAACGCTCGAACAGGGTCGGCATCAGCGACGGGTCGATCCCGGGCCCGTCATCAGTCACGCTGATGACCGCGAACGCACGGCCGTCGACCGTGATCGACTCGAGCCCCGCTGTCACATGGGTGCCCGGCGGGGTGTGCACCCTCGCGTTCGCCAGCAGGTTCGCCGTGATCTGGTAGATCCGGGGGCCGTCGCCGACGATCTCGAGCGGCTCCTCCGGAAGGTCTAGGATCCAGTCGTGGTCCCGTCCGGCCACGTGCGCGTCGCTCACCGCGTCGACGAGGGTGAGCGTCAGGTCGACGGTCTCATGCGCAATGTCGGGGCGGGAGTCGAGGCGCGCCAGCAGCAGCAGGTCTTCGACGAGGCTCGTCATGCGCTTCGCCTCGGACTCGATGCGGCCGAGCGAGTGCGTCACGTCGTCGGGAAGGTCATGGCTTCCGCGGCGGGTCAGCTCGGCGTAGCCCCTGATCGACGCCAGCGGTGTGCGGAGTTCGTGGCTGGCATCGGCGACGAACTGCCGCACTTTGTCCTCGCTCTGCTGCCGCGAGGTCAGCGCCGAGGCGACATGTTCGAGCATCCGGTTCAGGGCGGAGCCCACCCGGCCCACCTCGGTCTTCGGGTTGGTGTCGCGGTCGGGCACCCGCACAGCGAGCGCGACCTCGCCGCGATCGAGCGGCAGCTCTGCCACGTGGGCGGCAGTCTCGGCGACCCGCTGCAGCGGACGCAGGGCGAACCGGATGATCAGTCCTCCGATCGCGACGGCGAGCAGCAGCCCCACAACGGTGATGATCACGGTGATCAGGGCCTGCTGCGCGATCGTGGCCTGCACGGAAGCGAGGGACGTGCCGATCACCACGGACAGACCCGTCGTCGTCACCAACGAGACCACCCGGTACTGCCCCAGACCATTCCCCAGATCGACGGTGACAGGCACGGCCGATGTGGGCAGGGCGGCGAGCTGGGCTATCTGGGAGCTGGAGAGCGCGGCGATCGACGTATCGGCAAAACCGCCTCCCCTCGACGTGCCGGAGGACACGACGGCACCCGACGAGAAGACCACGCTGCCCGAACTGAGCAGCCCGACGGTGCCGATCGGCTGGCGATCGAGAAAAGTCGAGGGGTCGTTGTTGAACAACGGGAGGTTGTAACCGGTGCTGGGTGCAGCATCAGCACCCCTGCCTCCGCCACCGGGCAGCTGGGCATCCACTCGGCTGACCAGCACACCGTTCAACGTGAGCGTCGACACCAGCCCGATCGCCAGGCCCAGCACGGCGATCAGGGCAGCGACGCTCAGGATCAGGCGACGGCGGAGGGTCACGGAGCGGTCTTCAGCATGTAGCCGGCACCGCGCACGGTGTGGATCATGGGCGACTTGCCCGCGTCGATCTTCTTGCGGAGGTAGGAGATGTAGATCTCGACGACGCTCGATCGCCCCCCGAAGTCGTAGCTCCACACCCGGTCGAGGATCTGCGCCTTGCTCAACACGCGGCGGGGGTTCCGCATGAGGAAGCGCAGCAGCTCGAACTCGGTGGCGGTGAGCTCGATCTCGTCGTCGCCGCGACGCACCTCGTGGCTGTCCTCGTTCAGCACGAGGTCGCCGACGACGACCTCAGGGTCGACGGCATCGGTGACCAGCACGGTCGATCGGCGAAGCAAGCCCCGGAGCCTCGCGACGAGCTCCTCCAGGCTGAACGGCTTCGTGACGTAGTCGTCGCCGCCCGCGGTGAGGCCGGCGATGCGGTCGTCCAATGAGTCCTTCGCGGTGAGGAACAGCACGGGCACCTCGGCGCCGTCGGCCCGCACCCGGTTCAGCACGGCGAGACCGTCGATGTCGGGGAGCATGACGTCGAGAACGATGACGTCGGGCTTGAACTCGCGCGCCATGGTCACTGCGCTCCGACCGTCGCTGGCCGTCTTCACATCCCAGCCCTCATAGCGGAGCGCCATCGAGAGCAGGTCGGTGAGCGTCGGCTCGTCGTCGACGACCAGCGCACGAACCGGCGACCCGTCGGCGCGCGACAGTCGCGGCCGCGGGGCGGTCGACGCGGACGGACTGGACGGGAGCCTTGAGTTTTCTATGGTCACACCCACAAGTATTCTCAGGTTCCTATGACAAAGCTATGAACGGTCTAGGTCAACCCTGTGAGTTGTCGCGCCAGCTGTGCTGTGGGTCGTAGCCGAGTACCCGGCGGGCCTTCGTGATGGAGAGCAGTGTGGTGTTCTCGCCCAGCTCGCCCCGCACCGGGGTGTCGGGAAAGACCTCGGCGACCAGCTCCGCATTGCTGCGGGTCATCACGGTGTCGGCCGCGGCGATGATGAAGCGCTCAAAACCTTTGCCGTCCCAATCGAGAGCCTTCTGCACGGCCTGAGCGCCGTCACGGGAGTCGATATAGCCCCAGAGGTTCCATTTGCGAAGCCGGGCATCCGCATCGAACGACGGGAACTCTGCATAGTCGGCCGGGTACATCACGTTCGAGAACCGCAGAGCGACGATCTTCAGCTGGTCATCCCACCGCGTCAGCTCGATCGCGAGCTGCTCCTCGAGGTGTTTAGTGAGCGAATAGACGGTCTCGGGGCGTGCCGGGTACTCCTCATCGACAGGAATGTAGGGCGGTGGGGTGTCGAACGGAAGGCCGAGCACGGTCTCGCTCGACGCCGTGACGATGTTCCTGATGCCGGCCCGTTTCGCCGCGTGCAGTACGTGGAAGGTCGACAACATGTTGTTGTCGAAGGTCGCAACATCACTCAGGATGCCCGGGGCCGGGATCGCGGCAAGGTGCACCAGAGCATCCAGACCCGCGTGCCGGTCGTTGACACCGAGCAGTGCGTCGAGCGTCTGCCCGAAGTCGGTGAAGTCGACGCGGATGCTCGTGTCGCGGTCGCCCGCCACGTCGAGGTTGAACACCTCATGCCCATCGGCTCTCAACTGTTCGACCACGGTGCGGCCGAGTTTTCCCGAACCGCCGGTTACTGCAATGCGCATGGAGCTCCCTCGCTGTGTTGGTTCCATCCTCGCAGCAGAACGGGAGGACAATGGAAGAGTGACGACCGCCTTGACACTGACCTTCCCCTGGGAGGAAGACGAGCCGGTCGCTGCCCCCCGCCCCGCTCACCTGTCGCGGATCGTCGCGGACTCGAACGACCGGGTGGCGTGGATCCGGGCCCGCAGTCGTGGAGTCACGGCGACGGATGCTGCGCGCCTCACCACGCGCAAGTCGGTCGAGAACACCGCCTACGACAAACTGAACGGCAACAACTTCGGCGGAAACGTCTACACCGACCACGGCCGCGTGCGGGAGCCCGTGCTCGCCGGCTGGGTGCGCCGGCACTACGGCATCGAGCCGTCGACGACCCTGTTCCACGCGCACGGCAGACCCCTGCACCTCGCGACGCCCGACGGGATCGCGGTCAACCCCGGCACCGGTGACACCGAACTCGCCGAGATCAAGACCACCAACAAGGCGTGGCGCTCGATTCCCCGCCACTACCTCCGCCAGGTCTGGTGGCAGCAGTACGTGCTCGGCGCAGAGCGCACCCTCGTGGTCTGGGAGCAGCACTCGGCGTTCGTGCCCGTCGCACCCGAGCCCGAATGCCGCTGGGTCGACCGCGACGACAACGAGATCGAGCAGCTCGTGCGCCTGGCCGACCAGTTGCTCGACCTGATGCAGCGCCGCTGACCCCCTGCATTCCTGGAACTCAATACTTCTGGAACGCCTCCTTGAGGCACGTGTCGAAGGCCTCCGGGTTCGCCTGCTGTTTGCCGTTCGCAGGCTTCCATGGATTCCGCACCCCGACCCCCTGCCCGGCCGGAGCTGTGCCCATCGTGACTCCCGGACCTGCCTCGAAGGTGTCGTCGAACTGGAAGACATGGGCGATCTCGTGAGCGACATCTCTCGCATTCAACCAATCCATGTCCCGGGTCAGTTCGATCGACCCCGTCACCCAGCGGCGCAGACCGTCACGCCCCGTGTCCGAAGTGTCGACGAACGATCCGCCCGGGTCGTCGCCCATTTCCGGATCGGTGCTCCCGTCTGTGAAGGTGATGGTGGGCGGGTTCGGATCCCCCGGAGTTCGCTGCACCAGATCAGGCATGCGCGGCCCTCTGGCCGTGCCGAACTGAACGAGAGCATCCAGCACCACCGCTCTCTGCTCCGGGGTCAAATCGGGGCCGAGTTCGTAGGTGTATTGTCCCGTCGGCCCTCCTGCCAGCGGTACAGGGGCCAGCCAGGCGTCACCTGCTCGTATCTGCTCGTCTGAGAAGAGGGGAGGGATGACCGAACAGGCGTCCGCGGGAGTCACTCCCCGCCGCTGTTCGAGCGTGCGGGCCTTCGGCGTGATCGCCTGCTGGGCATACTGCGCCTAGGCGGTCGCGTCGGTGAGGTGCGTGGTGTCGGGGAAGAGTTCGTTCGCCTTCCGGAAGCTGTACTCCGTCGAGAACGGGTCGAGACCGCCATACGCCGAATAGTCGAACGCCAGACCGCGTGGCTCGAAGACAACCGTCTTCTGCTCCTCCCAGTAGTACGACGCCTCCGCCGGCCAGTCCGGGTGGAGCGCGCAGTCCTCCAACGGCGCCCTCGGCGCTCCCGGCGTCGTCGGCTGCACATCGAAGTCGTACCAGATGCACTTCCCCGTCGAGGTCGCCTGCGCCGACAAGGGCACAGCACAGACCGCCACAAAAGAGGCCGCGAGGATGCCCGCGGCGAGCATTCGGCGACTACTCGGGCGCTGCAGCAGCATCGATGCCCACCTTCGTGCAGGCATCGGCCTTGCCGTTGATCGGGAGAACGGGATCGGCCCCCCACAGCCCCCTCTTCAGATAATCCGGGGAGGGAAGTTCCCCTGACATCACCTGGGGGTTCACGGCTGGTGCGAGGTGCCCGAAGCCATAAACATGAAGGATCTCGTGCATGACGGTCCACAGAGAGAGGGATCCCGGCTTGTCGTTGAGTTCGATATTCCCGTTGAACCAGCGGGGAAGCCCATCCCGTCCGTTGTCGTTGCTGACCGATATCGCCCGTGCCATCAAGTCTGGGTCATCGAATCCCCCCGGAGCATTCGTGAAGGTGATCACCGGAGGGTTGAGGTCGCCGCTCACCCATTCGACCAACCGCGGTTGCCTGCTGCCGTCGATCGCATCCGCAAAGGCGACCAGCCCGGCCGAGACGACAGAGCGCTGCTCGGCGGTCAGCGTGGTGGAGAAGCTGTAGGTGTAGGTACCCGTCTTTCCGTCCGGCCGAGGGCTGGGAGGGAGCAGTCCGACAGCTTCCCAGTCTCTGATCTCGCTGTCTGACCACAGCGTCGGCACGACCTGGCAGGCGTCGGCAGCGGTCACTCCCCGCCGCTGTTCGAGCGCGCGTGCTTTCGCGGTGAGAGACATCTGCGCATACTCCATCACAATCCGGACATACGCCTCGTCCGACCTGTCGGGAAAGAGTTCGTTCGCCTTGCGAAGGCTGTAGCCGTCACCGGTGAAGGGGTTCAGCTGGCTGAACGCGGAGTAGTCGAACTGCTGCGTCCACGGCTCGAAGACCACCGTCTTCTGCTTATCCCAGTAGTACGACGCCTCCGCCGGCCAGTCCGGGTGGAGCGCGCAGTCCTCCAACGGCGCCCTCGGCGCTCCCGGCGTCGTCGGCTGCACATCGAAGTCGTACCAGATGCACTTCCCCGTCGAGGTCGCCTGCGCCGACAAGGGCACAGCACACACCGCCACAAAAGAGGCCGCGAGGATGCCCGCGGCGAGCATCCGGCGGCGGGAGGTTCTAGTTGACATCGATTGTCACCGTTCCTGTGGTCGAAACGCCCGCATCGCGGGCCTGGGTCTGGTAGCGGAAGGTCACCTGGCCGGTGAACCCGGGCTCGGGAGTGAAGGTGAGTGCACCGGTGTCATCGTTGATGACGACCGTGCCGTGCGCGGGCGGGTAGCCCTCGTTGATGCGCCAGGGCGAGGCCTGCGTCGGGAACACGTCGTTCGAGAGCAGCCCGTGCGCGGCATCCACCGCCAGCACAGTACCGGCGGCAGTGCGGAAGTGGTCGTCGACCGCCAGAGCTGGGGCGCCGACCGTCACCGTGATTGTGGCGGGCAGACTTCGCCGGCCGGAGGCGTCGGTCGCCACGACGCTGATCGTCGAGTCACCGCGGTATGCGGCATCCGGGGTGTAGGTCGTGATGCCCACCGGGCTGATGCTCACCGCACCGTGGTCGGCTGCCACCGTCACGGTCGCACCGGGCGCCAGACACTGCGCATCGCGGATGACCGTCGCGAGGCCTGCGACGACCACCTGGCGAACGGGCGGCGTCTGGCAGGAGGGCGCCGTCGGTCGCACGTCTGCCGAGGCCACCGTGCGCGAGCCGTTCACGTCGGCCTGCACCGAGGCCGTGGGCGCCCTGGCCGCGTCGTTCTGCTTCAGATGAAGGGAGAAGTCCGCGGTGTCTCCCGTCGAGAGGTGGGTGTTCGTGTAGGTGAGAGTGTGGGCGACGTCATCCTTGGCCCGCTTCCAGCCGGTCGGCACGCTGGCTTCGCTTTCGAGGTCGAGATTGTCGAAACCGAGCATCACCACCGCGCTGCCCGCACTCGACGCAGTGATGCTCAGCCCGTAGACGACTCCGGCGGCACCGCTCGTGACCGTCGCCGGGGCGAGGAAGCTGTGCGCCGTGGCGACGGCAGGCTGCTCGCTCAAGGCGGGAAGAACCGAGTGCCGGGTCTCGTAGTCGACGCGGACGTCCGGGTGCGCCTGCAGTGCGGCGCGCACCGAGGCCGGCACAAGCAGCTTCGTCGCGAACGCCGAGGTGTCCGTCAGGAACATCCGCACCCGCGGTTCGGAGCTTCCGGGGTAACCGCCGTCGAGATAGTGCGGGACGCTGAACAGCTGCCCCATCCGCGGATCCGGCCCACCGAGAGGATCGTATGGTTTCTGGGGTGCGAACGTCATGTCGCCGGCCAGCACGAGCCGGGTGGAGTCCCAGCCGCGCAGGTTGTCCGCCAGCGAACCGAACACCGCGGTGCGTCCATCCGCGCTGAGCGGCGTCGACCCGTCGGCGATCGAATCGCCCTCCCCGGTGCTCGATCCCAGGGTGAAAGGCATCGAGCGAGCATCCGTCGTCCAGTCCTGCGTATTGCGGCGAACGGAGACCGGCTGCATGTCCTCCGGCCGACCATCCGCGCCCAGCGAGACCCTGTACACGTCGAGCGCGTCGTTGTCGTCGGTGAACTTCTGGCAGCTGCGGCACTCACCGTCGATCCAGACGAGTGGGCTGATCGACGTGAGCAGGGCGCTGCGCCCGTCGGCAGACACCGCGATTCTGGATGCTCCACCCACCGCCTCGCGCCAGTACCGCGTTCGCATGGTCGAGGGCGTCACCCCGGTCGAGTCGGCCTTGTCCGGTGCGGCGACGTCGTTCAACATGAGCGACACGCGGTGCGTCTGGCCGGTCGAAATGTCGCGCGTGTAGGCATCGGACAGATGGGTCGTCTTTGCCATCTCGCCACCAGGAACGAGGTTCGTCGCGTCCGAGATGAACCCGACCACCGTGCCGTCGGCCGAGAGGGAGGGCAGGTACGAATGGCCGTCGGTCTTCGTGAAGTCGGCCAGAGTGTCCGCCGCGGAGACACTCACCAGTTTCTTCGTGCCTGTCGCGCGGTCGAGGCGGTAGACGTGGTTCAGCCGTGCGCCCGGGGTGGCCGTCGGCGCGGGTGTCGTGGCCGCGACCCCGATGTTGTCGGCGTCGGAGGTGAAGACGACGAATCGCCCGTCTGCGGACAGGGCCGGTTGGCCGCTCGATCCGTGGGCGGCGACGAGCGCGCCTGCGTCGGTGATTCCGGATGTCACGTTCGTGACATCCTTCGTGGCGACGTCGTAGAGCTCCACATTGCCGACCCCTGTGGTCGGCCCGCCGAGGGTGTTGACGCCCGGAACGGAGGACACGAACGCGACATGCTGCCCGTCGGCCGAGATGACCGCGGACGAACTGCTGCCGTTCCGCACCGCCTCCTTGTCCGCCTCCGCGGAACTCCGGTGCGACGACACCCAGGTCAGTGCGCCCGTGTCCATGTCTTTGAGCACGACCTGCGTGGCCCCGCCGGGATCTGCCGGCAACACGTTGCGGTCGGTGGTGACGAACGTCACGAACCGACCGTCGGCGGAGACGGACGCTCCGAACGATGCACCGTCGGCACCATCCGTTCGCGAGTGCGTCGAGACGAGGTGGATCGAGCCGTCCGACGTGCTGCGGCGGTAGACGTGCTTCTGGTCACCAGTCGCATCGGCCGTGAGCTTGTCGACCGAGTCGAAGACCGTGAAGCGACCGTCACCGGAGATCGAGACGCCGGTGCCGGAACCGGCGAATGTCGGGCCGGCATACTCCTGCGCGTCGTAGTATGTCCGATCGCCCGGCAACGCGAGGGCAGTGGATGTGGAGAATGCGACAGGCGCGACGACGAGCAGTGTGGCGCACACGGCGGTCGCGATCAGGGGAGTTCGGGTGGGGAGCAAGACGGTCCTTCATGGCGGGCACGGTATTCATGGCGGGCACGGTGCCCTCGTCAAGAAGAGAGACAGAAAGAGCGGATTCATTACGGCCACATCTCCCCCCAGAACGGGTGTCGCCGACGGAGCGGCCGAAAATTCACCCTTCTTCTGATTTGTGCAAGAAGTAGAGATCTTGCGCTTGCCGGGGCGGACCGGTTGCCCCGCGCGCGCGACAGGATGAACGCATGCTCGATTCCCTGACCGTCGGTAGACGGATCCGCCAGCTCCGTTCCGACCGTGGACTCACGCTCGACGCCCTCGGTTCCGCCATCGGCCGAGCTGCGTCGCAGGTCTCGGTCATCGAGAACGGCAAGCGGGAACTGAAGCTCGGCGAGATGCAGCGCTTCGCCACGGCGCTGAACGTCACGGTCGACGAACTGCTCAGCGAGGAGGCCCCGAGCCAGCGCGCCGCCCTCGAGATCGCGCTGGAGCGCATCCAGCGCGGGAAGCTCTACGCCTCTCTCGGCCTGCCCACGGTCGCCGTGCGGAAGGCGCTCAGTGACGAGGCCATCGAGACCATCCTGGGCCTCCACGGAGAGCTCGAACGCCTGCACCGGGAACGTGCGGCCACGCCCGAGGAGGCGAGGCGGGCGAATGCCGAGCTCCGCCGCGAGATGCGCGCCTGCCACAACTACTTCGGCGGGCTCGAAGCGATCGCGCAGGGGCTGCTCGACGCGGTGGGCCACGAGGGCGGCCCGCTCTCCCAGCGTGTGGCGGCCGACCTGGCGTCGCACCTCGGGTTCACGCTCCACCATGTGCCCGACCTGCCCGGATCCACCCGGTCGATCACCGACCTCGAGAACGGCCGCATCTACATCCCGCGCGGGCAGAATCCTGACGCCGACCCGCGAACCGTTCTGCTGCAGGCGCTCGCCAGCCACGTGCTCGGCCATGAGGAACCCGGCGACTACAGCGACTTCCTGCGGCAGCGGGTGGAGACGAACTACCTCACCGGCGCGCTTCTCGTTCCCGAGTCCGTCGCGGTCGGGTTCCTGCAGCGGGCAAAGGCCCAGCGCGAACTCTCGGTCGAGGATCTGCGCGACCAGTTCGGAGTCACGTACGAGACGGCGGCCCACCGGTTCACGAACCTGGCGACCGAGCACCTCGGCCTGCCCGTGCACTTCCTGAAGGTGCACGAGAGCGGAACCGTGGTGAAGGCGTACGCGAACGATGACGTCGTGCTGCCGACGGACGTTCTCGGCGCGGTGGAGGGCCAGACGGTCTGCCGCTTCTGGAGCGCCCGGCAGGTCTTCGACGCCGAGGACCGGTTCAGCCCGTACCACCAGTACACCGACAAGCCGACGGGCACGTTCTGGTGCACGTCGCGCATCCAGTCCACCTCCCGCGGGCATTTCTCGGTGAGCGTCGGTACCCCGTTCGCCGACGCGCGCTGGTTCCGCGGCAGGGACACCGTCAATCGCCATGCGTCGAGCTGCCCCGATCCGTCGTGCTGCCGGAAGCCCCCAGCCGGCCTCACCACCAAGTGGGCCCAGAAGTCCTGGCCGAGCGCACGACTGAACACGTCGCTGCTCGCCGTGATGCCGACGGGGGCGTTCCCCGGCGTCGACAGCACAGAGGTGTACGAGTTCCTCGAGCGTCACGCGCCCGCTGGGGAGGCCATCCTGTGACCGGCCCCAGCGACGAGCTCACCCTGCGCTTCCTGGCCTCACCCACCGACGTCGCCAGCATGGGCGGGAAAGTGCACGCCGGCAAAGTCCTCGAATGGATCGACAAGGCGGCGTACGCCTGCGCGGTCGGCTGGAGCCAGAGCTACTGCGTGACCGCCTATGTCGGCAGCGTCAGTTTCGTCGCTCCGATCGAGTCGGGAAACCTCGTGGAGGTGCACGCCAAACTGATCTACACCGGAACGTCGAGCATGCACATCCGGGTGAACGTGTCGTCGGCCGACCCGCGAGTCGGCCTCTACGTGACGTCGACCGACTGCGTGGTGATCTTCGTGGCCGTGGGTCTGGATGCCCGCCCCACCCCGGTACCCGCGTGGACGCCGCAGAGCGCCGCCGACGTCGAGCTGCACACCGACGCCCTGAACCGCATCGGCGTCAGGGCACGGATCGCGGAGGCGATGAAGGGCCAGGTCTACTCGGATGTCGGCACGGCCGAACGCATCACGCTCCGGTTCCCTGCCGCACCGACCGACGTCAACTGGGGCGGCAAGACGCACGGCGGAACGGTCATGCGCTGGATCGACGAGGCGACGATCGCCTGCGCCTCGACGTGGAGCGGCCTCGACGCGATCACGGTGTACTCCGGCGGCATCCGTTTCTACCGGCCGATCCCGATCGGCCACCTGGTCGAGGTCGAAGCCCGCCTCGTGCACACCGGACGGTCGGCGATGCACATCAGCACGCATGTGCGTTCCCGGGACCCGAAGAACCGTGAGTTCGAGTTGACCACCCACTGCCTCACCATCGTGGCCGGCCTCGACGACAGGGGCCACACGACCGAGGTTCCCCCGTGGCATCCGGTCTCCGATGAGGATCACGCCCTCGACCGCCACGCCCGCGAGCTCTCGGACCTGCGGCAGGGCTCCACGAGGCTGCCACCCCTCACCCACGCGTGAGGGTTTGTTAGCAACAAGGTGACACCCTCGTAACATCTTCGTATCAATCGGGCAGCACACTGGGACAGGGGCCCCAGAACTGGGGACGACAGGCACCTTCGATACCTCGCGATCACCAGCGAAGTTGATCCTCACCGCAAAGGAGAGCTACCGATGACGCAGCACATGACCGGAGTGAGCGACTTGTCCAATCCACGGGCCGACATCCAGCGGCCCGGCGGGCTGCCCACGAGCATGCGCGCCGCGGTCATCGACGAGACCGGCTGCCCCGAGGTGCTGCACGTGAGTGAGGTCGACCTGCCGATCCGGATCAACGCCGAAGTGCTCGTGCGCGTCGCCGGCGCCGGCGTGAACCCCCTCGACGTCAAGACACGTTCGGGCCGGGGCGTCTCCGCTGCGATCGTCTCCTACCCGTGCATCCTCGGCCAGGACTTCAGCGGCACCGTCGTCGAGACACCCTACGAGGGGCACCCGCTGAAGGCCGGCGACGAGGTCTACGGCATGCTCAGCGCGCCCCGCGGCCAGGGCTCCTACGCCGAGTACGCCGCCGTTCCCGCGATGCAGCTCTGCAAGAAGCCGGGCCGGCTCTCGCTGCTGGAGGCTGCCGGGGTTCCGCTCGCCGCGCTGACCGCGTGGGGCATGGTGGTGGATGTCGCGAAGGCACACGAGGGCCAGCGCATCCTGATCCATGCCGCCGCGGGCGGGGTCGGCCACTTCGCGGTGCAGTTCGCCGCCTACTTCGGCGCCTACGTCATCGCCACGTCGTCGGCCCGCAACGCCAGCTGGCTGCGCGAGCTCGGAGCCGCCGAGGTCATCGACTACACCTCGACCCGTTTCGAGGACGCGGTCTCGCGCGTCGACGTGGTCATCGACCTGATCGGCAACGTGCACGACGACACAGGGACCCGCTCGCTCCAGACCCTCCGGCCCGGCGGCCTCCTCATCAACGCACCCACGGGGAGCTGGCCGGGTGTCATCGACGACGCCCACGCCCTGGGCCTCCGGGCGACGACCTACAAGGTCTCCCCCGACGCCTCCACCCTCACGATCATCACGCGCCTGATCAACTCCGGTGACGTGCACGTGCACATCGACGAGGTCTTCGAGCTGTCGGATGCCGCGGAGGCGCACCGTCGCATGGAGGAGGGCCACACCCGCGGCAAACTCGTGATCAACGTCGCCGAGCAGCTCTAGGGAGACTCTGCAGGGTCAGAGAGCCCTTTCGCGAACGAAGTCACTCTCCTGCTCGCCGCCCACGAAGAAGGACTTCGTGCCGACCACCCGGAAGCCGCTCTTCTCGTAGAACCGGTTGGCCCGGGCATTCTCGTTGTTCACTCCGAGCCAGATTCCGGATGCTCCCCTCTGCTTCACCGCGTCGACGGAGAGTCGCATCAGTTCGGCCGCGATGCCCTGCCCGTGCCGGCCGGCCACGACGTAGCACTTGCTGAGCTCCGCCGTCGGGCTGAGGGTCAGCGCGGCAGCGACCTCGGTGTCGGTGGGCGGGCCGAGGATGACCATGGTGTAGCCGACCGGGAGGCCCTCCGCTTCGGCGAGGAAAAGCATCCGCTGCTCGTCAGCAAGGTATTCGACGAACCGCTCCTCGGTGAGCGTGGCCGCAAGATGTTGTTGGATGCCGCCGGCTGTCGTGTGCGGCGGGCAGGCGAGCACGAAGGTGGCGGTGGCGACGAGAGAGAGGCGGGCGGCGTCGGCCGGGCCGGCCTGGCGATAGGTGACGGGCATCCGCCCAGCTTAAACGACGAAAGGGCCCGCCGAAGCGGACCCTTTCGTTTGTAACCTGATGCCTACGCGAGTGCGTTCACGTCGACGGGGATGCCCGGACCGAACGTGGTCGAGACGGTGCCCTTGGTGATGTAGCGGCCCTTCGAGGAGGACGGCTTCTGGCGCACGATCTCGTCGAGCGCAGCGCCGACGTTCTCACGCAGCTGGTCGGGGGTGAAGCTGACCTTGCCGGCGACGAAGTGCACGTTGGAGTGCTTGTCGACGCGGAACTCGATCTTTCCACCCTTGATCTCGGTGACAGCCTTCGCCACATCGGGCGTGACGGTGCCGGTCTTCGGGTTCGGCATGAGGCCACGCGGGCCGAGAACCTTACCGAGACGACCGACCTTGCCCATGAGCTCCGGGGTCGAGACGGCGGCGTCGAACGAGGTGTAGCCAGCGGCCACCTTCTCGATCAGCTCGTCGCCACCGACCTCGTCGGCGCCGGCAGCGATGGCTGCGTCGGCCGCGGGGCCCGTTGCGAACACGATGACGCGGGCGGTCTTGCCGGTGCCGTGGGGCAGGATGACGGTGCCGCGCACCATCTGGTCTGCCTTGCGGGGGTCGACGCCGAGCTTGAGGGCGACCTCAACGGTGCTGTCGAAGTTGGCCGAACCGGTCTCCTTCGCCAGCACGACGGCTTCGGCGGCGGTGTAGAGCTTGCCTTCTTCGACCTTCGCGGCAGCTGCGCGGTAGGCCTTTGATTTCTGTGCCATGAGAGCCTCCCTATGCCTCTACCGTGATGCCCATGGAACGGGCGGTACCGGCGATGATCTTCGCTGCCTGGTCGAGGTCGTTCGCGTTGAGGTCGACGAACTTCGCCTGGGCGATTTCGCGGACCTGCTCCTTGGTGAGCTTCGCGACCTTGACGGTGTGCGGCGTTCCGGAACCCTTGGCGACGCCGGCAGCCTTCTTGATGAGCTCGGCGGCGGGCGGGGTCTTCAGGATGAACGTGAACGAACGGTCTTCGTACACGGTGATCTCGACGGGGATGACGTTGCCACGCTGGTCTTCGGTTGCGGCGTTGTAGGCCTTGCAGAATTCCATGATGTTCACGCCGTGCTGTCCCAGCGCCGGCCCGATGGGCGGTGCGGGGTTGGCGGCGCCGGCCTTGATCTGAAGCTTGATCAGACCTGTGACCTTCTTTTTCGGTGCCATTTTCTTCTCTTCTCATTCGTGCCACCCGGATGGATGGCGCTCCCGAAAGCCGGGATCTTCCCGGAATCGGTGGTTTGTGGGGGGCGTTACCCGCGCCGCAGAGGCGGCGGCGCGGAATCAGCTCAGAGCTTGGTGACCTGGTCGAAGCTGAGCTCGACGGGGGTCTCACGCTCGAAGAGCGAGACGAGAACCGTGAGCTTGCCGCTCTCGGGCTTGATCTCGCTGATCGATCCGGGCAGGCCCGCGAAGGAACCCTCCTTGATCGTGATGGTCTCGCCGATCTCGAAGTCGATCTCGGCGGGGATGGAGCGGGAGACGGCCTTGCCGCCCTTGGCTCCGCCGGTCTTGGCCGCGGGGGCCTCGACGATCTCGACGAGGCTCTTCAGCATGTTGAAGGCCTCCTCGAAACGGAGCGGGGTGGGGTTGTGCGAGTTGCCGACGAAGCCCGTGACACCGGGGGTGTGGCGGACGACCGACCAGCTGTCCTCGTTGAGGTCCATGCGCACCAGCACGTAGCCGGGGATGCGCACACGGGTGACCAGCTTGCGCTGGCCGTTCTTGATCTCGACGACGTCTTCCATCGGGACCTCGACCTGGTAGACGTAGTCCTCCATGCCCATCGACGACTTGCGGCTCTCGATGTTCTGCTTGACGCGCTTCTCGAAGCCGGCGTAGGAGTGGATGACGTACCACTTGCCCGGCAGGAACCGGAGCTCGGCGCGGAAGGCGTCGTAAGGGTCGACCTCTTCGGGCTCAGCCTCAGCCTCGGCGGACTCGGCGTCAGCGGACTCGCCATCTGCCGCCGGGGCAGCTTCTGCGTCAGCCTCCAGCTCGGCGTCGAGTTCGAGGTCGCCCTCGCTGTCGGCGGAGACGACGGAGTCGGACACGAAGTCGTCGTCTTCGGCGTCGGTCAGGGCGCCGTCGATCTCTTCTTCGTCTTCGATCGCCTCGAGGGCGGCCTCGGTGTCGTCGGCGTCGTCGGAGGCGAGCGCCTCGTTCACTTCGGCGTCGGCCTCGGCATCGTCCACGTCGACCGTGTCGCCGTCGCCGTTCTCATCGATGACGTGCTCGTCGTCGGTTCCACCGTCGATGGCGCGCAGCAGTGCATCGAGGTCGCTGGGCGACTCGATCTCGGTGTGGTCGCCCTCTTGAGCCTCTTCGACCTCACTCGACTGCTCTTCAGCAGCCCCGAGGTCGAGATCGTCGCGGTGTGACTTTGGCACTGGAATACGTTCCGTTTCTTTAGCGTGATCGGTGGCGAGGTATGGCAGGGGTGCCTGCAGACCGGGGGGCTACAGACCCAGGGGGCTGGTTCCCGCATCGCCGAACACGAAGACCGCCGCCCAGCTGAACAGGAAGTCGAGACCCGAGACGAGAGCCATCATGATGACGACGAAGACGAGCACGACCAGCGTGTAGCTGATCAGTTCTTTGCGGGTCGGGGTGACGACCTTCTTGAGTTCTGCAATGACCTGCCTGATGAAAAGCACGATTCGGGAGAACGGGTTGCGCTTGGCTTCCCTGTCGCTCCTGGCGCGCTCGACGACGGCCTCGCTGGGTTCGTCGACTATCTTTCGTGCCACCGTCAGTACCTTTCACAAGCGATCGGAGCAGGCAACCGCCGACTCCGATTTGCAGGGCGGACAGGACTCGAACCTGCAACCTGCGGTTTTGGAGACCGCTGCTCTACCAATTGAGCCACCACCCTAAGAGTGAAATCACCGTCTCTCTCCCACCCTCGGCCACCCCGCGAACGAGGTGAAAAAGGGCATGAAAATGGATGGCAGATTTCAACTACCTCAACCCAGTGTAGGTCAGATCCGGAAGGACCGCAAAGAGCGGTCTAGGTTGGTCAGTATGAAGGCCGTGATCATCCAGCAGCCGGGCGACGCCTCCGTGCTGAAGCTCGCCGAGGTCGACGAACCGGTGGTGCAGCCGGGCGATGTCCTGGTGGGTATCGTGGCCGCCGGCGTGAACCGCGCCGACGTCAGCCAGCGCGAGGGCCACTACCCTCCGCCACCCGGTGCACCGGAATGGCCGGGCCTCGAGGTCTCCGGTCTGGTGTTGCAGCTCGGCGAGGGCGTGACCGGTCTCCAGGTGGGGGATCGCGTCGCGGCCCTGCTCTCGGGCGGCGGGTACGCCGAACGGGTGAGCGTGCCGGCCGGCCAGGTGCTGAAGCTCCCGTCGAACATCGATCTCGTCGACGGAGCGGCGCTGGTCGAGGTCGCGGCGACGGTCTGGTCGAACGTCTTCCTGCTGGGCGACCTGCGGGCCGGCGAGACGCTGCTCGTGCACGGCGGCTCGAGCGGGATCGGGACGATGGCCATCCAGCTCGCGAAGGCGCGCGGCGCCCGCGTGGCGGTCACCGCGGGATCGGCCGAGAAGCTCGCCGCCTGCAAGGAGCTGGGTGCAGACATCCTGATCAACTACAGGGACGAGGATTTCGCCGAGCGGCTGAGGGCCGACGGCGTGTCCGCCCACGTGATCCTCGACTCGATCGGTGGTTCTTACCTGGAGAAGAACATCAGCGTGCTGGCCATGGACGGCCACATCGTCAACATCGGGAACCTCAGCGGGGAGGCCGGTGCGCTGAACTTCGGCCGATTGATGATGAAGCGTGGCGCCATCCATGCGACCAGCCTGCGCGGGCGCTCGGCAGCCGGCAAGGCCGCAATCGTCGACAGCGTGCGGGAGAACGTCTGGCCGCTGGTCGCCGACGGCCGGGTGCGCCCGATCGTGGCGGCACGCTTCCCGCTGGCCGAGGCCGGAGCGGCCCACCGCCTGATGGAGGGCTCCACGCACATCGGCAAGATCCTGCTGGTCGTCTGAGACGGATCGCGCCTCCGCTGTCGAGGCACGGGCGGGATGACCTCGCGTGACGCCGAGACGCCGACGAAATCCCGGCGGACGTAGGCTTTCTCCGTGACTGATCCGCAGAAGACCTCCCCCGACGAGCATGCCGTGCTGAGCGAGAACAACATCGTCGCGCACCCGAGCGCGGAGACGGTGACCCCCGACCAGTTCAAGGCCGCCTTCCGCAACCACCCCGCGGGCGTCGCCGTGATCACGGCCGATGCCGGTGACGGGCCCGTCGCCCTCACCGCGACCTCGGTGTTCTCGGTGAGCGCGGAGCCCCCACTGCTGGTGTTCTCGATCTCCGAGCTGTCATCGAGCACCCCGACCATCCGTCGTGCCGACACCGTCGTGGTCCACCTGCTGGGCGCCGACCAGCTCGACATCGCCAAACTGGGTGCGACGAGCGGCATCGACCGCTTCGCGGACACCAGCATCTGGAAGCGGCTGCCGACGGGCGAACCGTACTTCCCCGCAGCGCACGCCTGGATCCGCGGGCGGATCGTCAACCGCATGGAGGCGGGCGGGTCGACCGTCGTCGCCGTGCAGGCTCTCGAGACGCATGCGCCCGATCCGGGGGCCGCCGAGGCGGACGCTGCCCAGGCGCATCCGCTGGTGTACCACAACCGCACGTGGCACCGGCTGGACGAAGGCTCCAAGATCCAGTGACGCGGGCCTCCGATCGGTAGGCTTGCCGGGTGACCGAACGTACCCGCATCTCGCACCGCATCTCGTCCATTGCCGAATCGGCGACCCTCAAGGTCGACGCCAAGGCCAAGGCCCTGCAGGCAGCCGGCCGCCCGGTCATCAGCTTCGCCGCCGGCGAGCCCGACTTCGCCACGCCCGACTTCATCGTCGAGGCTGCGGTCGCCGCGGCGCGCGACCCGAAGAACCACCGATACACGCCCGCCGTGGGGCTGCCGGAGCTCCGCGAGGCCATCGCGGCCAAGACGCTCCGCGACAGCGGACTCGAAGTGTCGCCCGCGCAGATCATCGTCACCAACGGCGGCAAGCAGGCCGTCTACCAGTCGTTCGCCACCCTCCTAGACCCGGGCGACGAGGTGCTGGTGCCGACGCCCTACTGGACCACCTACCCCGAGGCGATCGCCCTCGCCGGCGGCGTGACCGTCGAGGTGTTCGCGGGCAGCGACCAGGGCTACCTCGTCACCGTCGACCAGCTCGAAGCCGCCCGCACCGAGCGCACCAAAGTGCTGCTCTTCGTGTCGCCGTCGAACCCCACCGGAGCCGTCTACTCGCCGTCCCAGACGAAGGAGATCGGCGAATGGGCCGAGGCGAACGGTATCTGGGTCATCTCCGACGAGATCTACCAGAACCTCACCTACGACGGTGTCGTCGCCCAGTCGATCGTCGAAGCGGTGCCGGCGCTTGCCGACCGCACCATCCTCGTGAACGGTGTCGCGAAGACCTACGCGATGACGGGATGGCGGGTCGGCTGGATGGTCGGGCCGGCCGATGCCATCAAGGGGGCCGCGAACCTGCAGTCGCACCTCTCGTCGAACGTGTCGAACATCTCGCAGCGCGCTGCGATCGCGGCGCTGACCGGCCCGCAGGACGCTGTCGCGTCGATGCGTGAGGCCTTCGACCGCCGCCGCAAGGCCATCGTGAGCGGGCTGAACCAGATCCAGGGGCTCCACGCCCCCACGCCGGAGGGCGCGTTCTACGTCTACCCCGACGTGAGCGGGCTGCTGAACCGCACCTGGGGCGGCGTCACGCCGACGACGTCGCTCGAGCTGGCCGACCTCATCCTCGAACAGGCCGAGGTCGCGGTCATCCCCGGCGAGGCATTCGGGCCGAGCGGCTACATCCGCATGTCGTACGCCCTCGGCGACGACGCCCTCGCCGAGGGTGTGGCGCGCATGCAGCGCCTCTTCTCCGTCTGACCGTCGCCCTCTCCTAACCGGCCGGCGGGGTTCTGACCGTCTGGGTCTGCGGAAGCCCCTCATCCATCAGGCGGAACATCACGTCGTTGTCGTTGGTGGCCTGGAAATGGTAGGCCGAGTGCATCGCGAACGAGTGCGCGCGGGTCTCCTTGAGGAACCCTGCCGTGTCGATCGGGTATCCGGCCTGCTCCTCCAACTGCGCGGCGTACTGCCAGAGTGCCCTGAGATTGCCGTCCCGGAAAGGATGGATGACGTTGAGTTCACCCCCGTGCTCAGCGACGAGGTCGAAGAAGCGCTTGCGGCCGAGATCTGAACGGGTCACGAGATGGCTGAGCTGGGCGCACTGCACCGACACAGCCTCGGCGATCTCCGACCCGCTGAAGTAGCTGTACTTCGTCATCGGTGCGGCAGGATCGCCTGGCGCATGGTTGACGGCGTCGGGTGCGAACCTGATCATCGCGGTCTCGGGACCCACCCGCTCCGCACCGGCCCAGAAGAAGATGTCGCCGAACATACGGCGGTGCACCTGTTTCAGGTGGTCGTAGTCGAACTGTCCGCGCACCGGCGAGATCTCCAACTCGACGATGCGCAACCGCGAGATCTGGCGGTCGAGCAGGGACAACAGCTCCGGATCGTCGATTCCCTCGGGATGGAGCTCGTCGACCAGCCGGTTGCGGAGGACGAAGCTGCCGGGGATCAGGTAGTCGTCGAAGGAGCGGATGGTCGGGGCACCGCGTGAGTCGATGCTGAGACCGTGCTGTTCGACCGTGTGCTGCACTGCCTGCGCCGCCGACAGTCTTTCGGTGGCGACACCCTCGACGAGAGCGCGGTGGCGCGAATCACCCGGCCCGACATTCACGAATGCCAGGGCAGCATCGGCCGCATCCAGCCGGCGTTGGAACTCCGATCGCATCAGGTCCTCCTCTCAGCGCTGACCGAGGCGGGCCGGCTGGCGGCCGTCGCCCTGGCTGAGGGCGTCGTCGAGGGTGGCTTCGTAGCCGTCGAGCAGCGACGTCGCCTGGTTCTGGTAGCGCGCGTGCACGATGCGGTCGCGAAGCGGGTTCCCCTTCAGGAAGTTGGCCGGGTCGGTCGGGTAGCCGACCGTCTCGAAGAATCTCATCGCGTAGACGAAGAGCGTGCGGCTGTGGCCGTCGCGGAACGCGTGGATCGTGTTCATCTCCCCGCCATGCTCGCCCATCCGGCTGATCATCTCCTCGCGTGGCATATCCCGCCGCTCGGCGAGGTCGACCAGCAGCGTGAACTGCATCTCGATCGCCTCGGTGATCTCCGGACCGGCGAAGTACTGGTACTTCACCGCGGGGGCGGCAGGGTCGCCGGGAGCGTAGTTCACGGCATCCGGTGCGAAGCGCACCATCGCGGTCTCCGGGCCGATGCGCTGCTCGCCCGCCCAGCTGTAGATGTCCTGGAACAGACGCCGATGCACGGTCCTGAAGAACGTGTAGTCGAGCGGCGCAGACACGGGGGCGATGGTCAGTTCGACGAGCCGGAATCTTGACAGCTGCTGCTCGACCGTGCGGAACAGCTCCGGGTCTTCGATGCCGAGCGGGTGGTCGGCGTCGATCAGGCGGCTCCGCAGGGCGGTCGTCCCCGGGATGAGGTAGTCCTCCCAGCTCCGGATGACCGGGCCGGGGTCGGTGCTGAGGCTTAGTCCGTACCGCCCACAGGTCAGCGCGACCGCCTCGGCCGGCGACACGTGCTCGGCGGCGACGGCCTGCACCAGATCCTGGTGGGCGTCGTCACCCGGATCGCCGTGCGCCAGCGCCAGTGCGGCGTTCGCGTAGTTCGTGCGGTAGCGGATCCGTTCCTCAGGGACTGGGAGCAACATCTCTTCACCTCTGCTCATTCGAGACTGAATTATTGACAAATTCTTACAGAATGAAGTCAGTGTAGGCCAGAGTTGCGAAAAGCTCGTGCTTTTGTGCCCGGCATCCACCGATTGGGGGATACCCGGGTCGACAGGGTGGAGGCTGTTGCTCTGGCGCGGCGCGGGCCACGATGGGTACATGACTTCCAGAGACACCGCCGTGAGCGTCACCGGGCTCACCAAGCGTTATGGCGACTTCGAGGCCCTCAAGGGCGTGACGTTCGACATCGAGCACGGCGAGACGTTCGCCCTGCTCGGCCCGAACGGGGCCGGCAAGAGCACCACCATCGAGATCCTGGAGGGCTACCGCGACCGCTCAGGCGGCGAGGCACGGGTGCTGGGAGTCGACCCCCAGCACGGCGGGCTGGAGTGGAAGGCGAAACTCGGGATCGTGCTGCAGTCCTCCGGGGAGAGCGGCAACGTGACCGTGCGGGAGCAGCTCACCCAGTTCGCGAACCTGTACCCGAACCCGCGCGCGGTCGACGAGGTGATCGCGGCTGTGGGGCTCGAACAGAAGGCGAACACCCGCATCAAGAACCTCTCCGGCGGGCAGCGCCGGCGAGTGGATGTCGCGCTCGGGGTCATCGGACGGCCCGAGTTGCTCTTCCTCGACGAACCGACCACCGGGTTCGACCCTGAGGCCCGCCGGGCGTTCTGGGAGCTCATCCGCGGGCTGAAGCGCGACGGCACGACCATCCTGCTCACAACCCACTACCTCGACGAAGCCGCCCAGCTGAGCGACCGGGCGGCCGTGGTGGCGGGCGGGGAACTCATCGACATCGGTCCGGTGCACAGCCTCGGGCCGGAGGAGGCGCGCATCCCGATCGTGCGGTGGACGGAGAACGGCGGGGTGCGCGAGCAGCGCACCCCGGATCCTGGGCGCACGGTCGCCGAACTCGTCGCACGCCTCGGCGAACCGGAGGCCCTCGAGATCGTGCGGCCGAGCCTCGAGGACATCTACCTCGACCTTGTCGGAAGTTACGAGAAAGACCAGGAGCAGGTGCCCGCATGACCGCCACCACTCAGAGCCCGGCCCGCACGGATGCCGGGTTCGGCATCCCCCGCACCCTCCGACTCGGCGCCAGCCGAGTCGCCTACGAGACGCGGATCTACTTCCGCCAGACCGACACGCTCTTCTTCACCTTCCTCTTCCCCGTTATCATGCTCACGATCTTCTCGGTCGCGTTCCAGGGCATGGGGAACGTCGGTACCAACCCTGACGGGTCGGGGGGCATCAGCCAGGCCGCGGCCTACCTGCCGGGGATGATCGCGGCGGGCATCCTGCTGTCGGGCGTGCAGAACCTGGGCGTCGACATCGCAAACGAACGGAGCGACGGCACCCTGAAACGGCTCGGCGGCACCCCCCTGCCGGTGCTCTCGTACTTCTTCGGCAAGATGGGTCAGGTCTTCGTGACCAGCGTGCTGCAGATCGGGTTGCTGCTGCTGGTGGCGAGTGTGGTCTTCGGGGTGGCACTCCCCACGGACGGCGGCAGCTGGATGACGTTCGCCTGGGTCTACGTGCTCGGCATCGCCACGTCGGCGGTACTCGGCATCGCCATCTCACGCCTGCCCCGGAGCGGCAAGAGCGCGACGGCGGTGATCATCCCGCCGATCCTCATCCTGCAGTTCATCTCGGGGGTGTACCTGCAGTTCTCGCTCCTGCCCGACTGGCTGCAGAATGTCGCCGGCATCTTCCCGCTGAAATGGATGGGCCAGGGGATGCGGGCGGTCTTCCTGCCCGAATCGTTCGCGACCGTCGAGCCCGGCGGCGCGTGGGACCTGGGCTCCGTCGCCGTCGCCCTGCTGATCTGGCTGGTCGCGGGGCTCGTGGTCTGCCGGCTGACCTTCCGCTGGATCCGGAAGGACAGCTGAGGTGACGCGGTTCAGCTGGTGGCACCTCGCGGTGGGGGTCACCGTGCTGGCACTGGCCCTCATCGTGCTCGCCGGCGCCCCGGAGTCACCGGGCGACGCGGTGGGCGCGTGGAGCTGTCTCGCCGTGCTGGCCATCGGCTACGCCGCGTTCGGCTGGCGGAGCCTCGACGTGCGCACCGGCCGGGCGACCGCGACCTCGCGTGCGGCGCTGGTCTTCCCGCTGCTCGCCATCGCCTGCACCGCCGTCGGCACGGCGTTCGACCCGTCGATGGCCACGCTCCAGGCCATCACCTTCCCCGTCATCTGGTTCTCCGTCGACCCGACCCGCCGGGCGATCGGGCTCAACATCGTGCTCGCTGTCGGCGTCGCGCTGGGCTTCCTCGTCTCCACCGGCACCTCGCCCGAGGCCGTCGGTCAGGCCGTGGGTGTCGAGGCGATCTCCCTCGTCTTCAGTCTCGCCCTCGGCATCTGGTTCAGTTTCGCGCTCCACCAGGGGCAGGAGAACACCCGCCTGCTCGAGGCGCTCCGTTCGACCCAGGCCGAGCTGGCCATCCGGAACCGCGACAGCGGCATCGTGAGCGAACGCGAACGGTTGGCGGGCGAGATCCACGACACCATCGCGCAGAGCCTCACCGGCCTGGTGATGGTCGCCGAGCGCACCCGCACAGCGCTGGTGGATGATCAGCCCGCCGTCAGGGCCGACCTGCAGTTGATCGAGGACATCGCGCGCGAAGCCCTCGTCGAGACCCGCGCTCTGGTCGCCGCGAGCGCCCCCGTCGACGTCGACGGGGGCCTCCTCCCGGCCCTCGAGAGGGTCATCGAGCGGTTCAGCCGGGAGACCGGGGTGCGGATCGTCTGCGACACCGCGGGATACCTGCCCGAGCCCAACGACATCGAGGTGGTGCTGCTGCGCTCGGCCCAGGAGGCGCTGGCGAACGTGCGGAAGCACTCGGGGGCCACCGGGGTGGCGGTTCGGCTGGCGACGGGGGCGGGCTCGGTGTGCCTCACCGTCTCCGACAACGGATCCGGCATCGTGGCCGACCAGCCCGTGGGTGCGGGCTTCGGGCTGGCCGGCATGCAGCAGCGCCTGTCGCTGCTCGGCGGAACGCTGGCCATCGGCACGGCACCCTCGGGTGGGGCAGAACTCACCGTGACGCTCCCGTCGCGCCGGCTCGCCGAGCCCGCCGGCGAGCCGGCGTCCGCCGGACGCGCCAACGGCGACCACGCCCTCCCCGCGGCGGTGCGCCCGTGATCCGCGTGCTGGTGGCCGACGACCACCCCATCGTGCGGGCCGGAATCGCGCAACTCCTCGACTCGGCCGACGACATCGACGTGGTCGGCCAGGCCGTCGACGGGCGTGAGGCGGTGCGACTGGCACGGGAGCTACGCCCCGACCTCGTGCTCATGGACCTGCGGATGCCCGGGGTCGGCGGTGCCGAAGCGACCGCGCAGATCGTGGCGGAGGGGTCGGGCATCCGTGTGCTCGTGCTCACCACCTACGACACCGACGACGACATCCTCGCGGCCGTCGAGGCCGGGGCGAGCGGATACCTCGTGAAGGCCGCACCGCAGGACGAGATCCTGGCGGGGGTGCGCTCCGTGGCCGGCGGCGAGACCGTGCTCGCCCCGAGGATCGCCTCGGTGCTGGTGCAGCGCATGCGGGACGAACGTCTCCGCGAGGAAGCCCCACCGGTGCCGCGCCTCAGCAGCCGCGAGTCCGACGTGCTCCGGCTCGTCGCCCTGGGCCAGAGCAACCCGCAGATCGCGAAGGCCCTGTTCATCGGCGACGCCACCGTGAAGACGCACCTCGGGCACATCTTCGAGAAGCTCGGCGTCACCGACCGCACGCGGGCGGTCACCCGGGCGATGGAGCTCGGCCTGCTCTAGTCAGCGGCGCAAACGGACGTCGCTGGGGCGACACGGCACCGCAGAGGAGGTCGTGCCGGCTGAGCGACGTCCGTCTGCGTCGCCGATGGCGCGACAGCCGACCTGCGCGGTGCCGCTCCTACTCGAACGAACCGACGAAGACGGGCTCGGGCGCAAGGTTCACGCCGAACTCGGCCTGCACGCGCCACTGGATGAAGCGCGCCAACTCCGCGATCTGCGACGCCGTCGCACCCCCGCGGTTCACAAGGGCGAGCGTGTGCTTGCCCGAGATGGCGGCGTTCGATCCGGGCAGGGAGAACCCGCGGCCGAGCCCTGCGTGTTCGATCAACCACGCGGCACTGAGTTTCACCGAGTAGACCTCGGGCGAATCATCCGTCGCCGGCTGCTCGGTCACCCAGCGCGGCGCCTCCGACGGGATCGTGCGGGCGAACTGCTCGCCCACGATCGGGTTCGTGAAGAACGAGCCGGCGCTCACCGAGTCGGGATCCGCGGGATCGAGCACCATGCCCTTCGATGCTCGCAGCCGCAGCACGGCCTCGCGCACGGCCCCGAGAGCGACCCGGTCGCCGAGCGCGACGCCGAGGGCGTTGGCAAGCTGGTCGTACTCGATCGGGGCACCGAGGGCGAGGGCATCCGTTCCGGCCCGGCCGAGACGCAGATCGATCGAGACCACGACGCCGCTCCTCCCCCGCTTCAACACGCTGGTTCGGTAACCGAAACCCAGGTCGTCGGCCGACAGCCACTCGAGCTCGCCGGTCTCGGCGTCGAGGAACGAGACCCCGGCCAGCACCGAAGCGACCTCCTGCCCGTACGCCCCGATGTTCTGCACGGGCGATGCGCCCGACGAGCCGGGGATGCCCGACAGCGCCTCGATGCCGCTGAGGCCGTTCGTGACGGCGTACGCGACGAGGTCGTCCCACGGTTCGCCCGCCTGCACCCGCACACGCACCGTACCCGGGGCATCGTCCGGGCCGGTTTCGAGCTGCTCGACTCCGCGGGTGGCGATCCGGATGACCGTGCCCTCGAACCCGTCGTCGGAGACCACCACGTTCGAACCGCCGCCGAGCACCAGCCACGGCTCCTCATCGGCCCAGGCAGCCAGGCACACGTCGACCAGCTCGCGGGGGTCGGACACCGTCACGAGCCGCGCGGCCGGCCCGCCGACCTGCAGGGTGGTCAGCGGGGCGAGCAGGGCGGTGCGCTCCTGATCGGTCATGCGGAGGGCGCGGCGGGGGCAGCGGGTGCTGCTGCGGCAGCCGCAGCCGCAGGCGCGGCCGCAGGCGTTCGCACACGCACCTGCGCCTTGCCGAGCACGGTCTGTCCGTTGCCCGTCACGACGAGGTCGATCCTCGCCGTTCCTGCAGCGACGTCGAGCTGGCCGACCTTCGCGGCGACCTCGACCAGCGCTCCCGACTCGGCGTCGACGAACACCGGGCGGGTGAAGCGAACCTGGTAGTCCTCGACGAGGGAGGGATCGCCCACCCAGTCGAGCACCGGCTGCACGGCGAGGCCCATGGTGAGCATCCCGTGCGCGAGCACGCCGTCGAGCCCGACGGAGACCGCCACGTCGTCGCGGTAGTGGATCGGGTTGAAGTCGCCCGAGGCCCCCGCGTAGCGCACGAGCGTGTCGCGCGTGAGGGTGAAGGAGCGCGTCGCGACCACATCGCCGACGGCCAGGGAAGCGAGGTCGAGGGCGGCGCTCATTCGTCGCCCCGCACCACGAGCGTCGAGATGGCGGTGACCACGTGGGCCCCGGTCGCATCCAGAATCGACGACTCGCTCGTCACCATCGAGTGACCGCCGAGCTGCTTGACACTCGACACGGTCAGCGTCGCCGTGAGCTCGTCGCCCGCCACGATCGGGCGCGTGAAGGTGAAACGCTGGTCACCGTGGACGACGCGCGAGAAGTCGATCCCGGCGTCCGGAGCCTCGAGCAGCTGCTCGAGGGTGCGCTCCTGGATGACCACACCGAACGTCGGCGGGGCAACCAGGTCGGGGTAGCCGGCCGCCTGGGCCGCCTCGACGTCGAAGTTCAGCGGGCTCTGGGAGAGGACGGCGGCGGAGAATTCGCGGATCTTCTCCCGCCCCACGAGGTACGGGGATGTCTCGGGGAAGACGCGCCCCTGGAGGTCTGGGTTCACTGGCACCCGTCAAGTCTACGTAAGCGGAGCGACTCACCGCGGGGTCGAGGTGACGCCGAACGATCCGTCCGCATTCCAGAAGACGACGTCTTCGGCCGGGGAGGCGGTCGGCACGGGCGCACCGGCTGCGGGGATGTGCAGGCTGGTGATGCGGAGCTGGATGCCCATCGCGGCGAACTCCTGCTTCGTGACGCAGGTGGCGCTCTGGGTGCCGTCGCGGTAGACCGCGAGCAGGCAGGGCTGGTCGATGCGGTTCTCGACGGCGTAGACCGTCAGCTCCGAGGCGGCGACGCCCAGCAACCGCAGCGACTCCGGTTTGTAGTAGGGGTCGATGTTCTGGGGAGGGATACTCGGGGCCAGAGTCGGATCCTCGAAGATGGTGAGGCCCTCGGCGAGGGACGGTGAGGCGGTCGCCGTTCCTGCGGCCGCGCCCGCTGCGCCTGCGCCTGCGCCTGCGGACGCCAGGAACGGCCCGGATCCCAGCTGCGCCGCCACGAACAGGCCGACCGCGACGAGCAGCAGGAGGCCGACGGCGATGGAGGTGCCCATCCAGACCAGGGAGCGGCGACGCCAGGTCTCGGCGGAGACGGTGGCGGGCGCGTGCTCCGGCTCCGACCCGGGCGCGGGCTCGGCCGGTCCGTCGGTTTCGCCCGACGACTGCTCCGGCGGCACGGCGGAGACAGAACCGGTCTCTGGGCTGCCCCCGCCGATCGACCCGGGCCCGGCCGCCGCCGCGCGGCGTGCCTCGGCGGCCTCGAGGGCAGGGCGAGCATCCAGAATCGCGTGTTCGAGCTGACGGGCGTCGTCCCGCAGGCGCGCCTCGAACGCGAAGAGCCCGCCGAGCGCCTCACCGTCGGCCGTCCGCGAGAAGGCCTGCGCCTTCAAACCGGGCAGAGCGGCTGCGGGGTCGGTCCGCCCGCCGGGCGTCGGTGTCAGCGGATGCTCCCGCCACCAGACAGCGTCGAGCACGTCATGCGGGCCCCGGTAGGCCGCGGCGAGCGCCGCCCTCGCCCCGGAGTCGGCGGAGACGAGCGCGAACAGGCCGGACGAATCATCCGTGCCCGCGGGGTGCGTCGACGTTGACGACATGCTGCTCCTTTGCTTCCCTCGCCATTCTGCTCTCTGACACGCCCGGGGCGGAGGGCTTGCCCCGACACCGGATGTTCGTCGCCGGCGCGAGAAGAGACGGGTCCGGGCACTGCCGGGTGCCCCGAAAGTGGGTCAAGGGCCTGCGCTGAACGCTCTCGCATGCCAGAGTTGAAGCAGACCACGTCACGAGGAGTCCCATGTCGAACGTTCCCCCGCCGCCGCCCCCACCCGCTGGCGATGTGCCGCCGTACGCCGCTCCGGGGGCAGGATCCGCTCCCGGGCCCGGCTATCCCACCCCTGCCGGCCCGGACAAGTACAACGTGCTGGCGATCGTCTCGCTCGTCACCGCCTTCTTCGTCTCGCTCGTCGCGGTCATCACCGGGCACATCGCGCTCCGTCAGATCAAGCGCACCCAGGAGAAGGGCCGCGGGCTGGCGATCGCCGGGCTGATCCTCGGCTACGCCGGAATCCTCGCGGGGATCATCACGATCATCGCCCTCATCGTGATCTTCGCCTTCGCCGGCAACAAGATCGCCACCGATCCCGACTTCGGTTCGGGTTCAGGCTTCGACAGCACGATCGAGCCCTTCCCCAGCGCGACCTCCGACCCCGGCGCCTCGGGCTCGCAGACCACGGCTGAGGCCTGCGACCTGCTCTACTCCGCCGTGTCGGACGACGCCCAGAATCTGTCGCAGAACCTTTCGGAGCTGCAGACAGACCCCGCCGCAGCTGTCACCGCTCTCCAGAAGCTCTCCACCGACTTCGACACCGGCCTCGCCCAGATCGAGGACCCCGACGTCTACGCGGCGGGCGACCAGGCGAACACCTCGCTGAAGATCATGATCTCCGACATCCAGGCCCTCGTCGCTGACCCCAGCGCCGGGAACAGCACGATCCTCGACGATGCCCAGGCCGTGCAGGAGGACTTCTCGGCGATCGACACCGTCTGCGGCTAGGGCCGGAACGCCCTCCCGCGGCACTGCGCCGGCCGCACAACGAAAGAAGCCCCCCGAGACGGCGAGATCTCGGGGGGCTTCGTAGCGGGAGCGGGACTTGAACCCGCGACACCACGATTATGAGCCGTGTGCTCTAACCACCTGAGCTACCCCGCCCTGGACTCCGTTCCTGCGAGCTGAAAGCCGCGGGACCGGATCCGGAGCCCCCTGTGGGAATCGGACCCACTACCTCTTCCTTACCAAGGAAGTGCTCTACCAATGAGCTAAGGGGGCGCACTCGGCTGCCCCCATCAGGGGCAGCGTTTGGCACCGTAAGAGAATAGCATCACACGGGGCATCAGAAAGACCCGGCCGCTCCCATTAGGGTTTTACCATGACAACCGAGCTGAATCCCGAAATCGGCGAGCCCACAGAAACCGTCACGTCCGGGTCGGTCGACCCCCTGACGCTGGTGGCGACGGGTTCCGAGTGGTGGCGCTCCGCCGTCATCTACCAGATCTACCCGCGGTCGTTCGCCGACTCCGACGGTGACGGGCTGGGCGACCTCGCGGGCATCACCAGCCGGCTCGACTCGCTGAAGGAGCTGGGCGTCGACGCTATCTGGCTCTCCCCGTTCTTCACCTCCCCGCAGCACGACGCCGGGTACGACGTGGCCGACTACTGCAACGTCGACCCGCGGTTCGGCACCCTGGCCGACTTCGACACCCTGCTGGCGGCGAGCCACGCCGAGGGTATCCGCGTGATCGTCGACCTCGTGCCGAACCACACCTCGTGGGACCACCAGTGGTTCCAGGATGCCCTGGCCTCCCCCGAGGGCAGCCCGGAGCGTGAGCGCTACATGTTCCGCGACGGCCTCGGCGAGAACGGTGACACTCCCCCGAACAACTGGGAGTCGGTGTTCGGCGGGCCGATGTGGAGCCGCATCACGAACCCCGACGGCACCCCCGGCCAGTGGTACCTACACATCTTCGACATCTCGCAGCCCGACCTGAACTGGGAGAACGAGTGGGTGCGGGCGCAGTTCCGCGACATTCTGCGGTTCTGGCTCGACCGGGGTGTCGACGGTTTCCGGGTGGATGTCGCACACGGCCTCATCAAAGAGGACGGTCTGCCCGACTACACTCCCCCGGCCGAGGCGGGCAGCATGGGTGGCGGCGCGATCCCGCTCGAGGTCGAGCCGGAGAAGCTCGACGACATCCCCACGCCGCCCTACTGGGCGCAGGACGGCGTGCACGAGATCTACCGCGACTGGAACGCCGTGCTCAGCGAGTACGACGGCGAGCGGGTGCTCTGCGCCGAGGCCTGGGTGGAGCCGCTGAACAAGCTGGCGCGCTGGGTGCGGAGTGACGAGATGCACCAGGCCTTCAACTTCACCTACCTGTCGGCGAACTGGTCGGCCGAGGAGCTGCGGCTCGTCATCGACACGTCGATCGCGTCGTTCGCGACGGTCGGCGCCCCGAGCACCTGGGTGCTGTCGAACCACGACGTGATCCGGCACGCCACGCGACTCTCGCTCGGCCCCGGCCACCTGCAGGGCGACGGCATCGGTCCGCGCGATCAGGACCGACCGGATCCCGTCGCGGGCGTGCGCCGCGCCCGTGCCGCCTCAGCCGTGATGCTGGCCCTCCCCGGCAGCGCCTACATCTACCAGGGCGAAGAGCTCGGCCTCCCCGAGTCGATCGACCTGCCCGACGAGGCCCGGCAGGATCCGACCTGGTTCCGCACCCATGGTGAACGTTATGGGCGCGATGGATGTCGCGTGCCGATCCCCTGGGAGGCCGGGGCCCCCAGCTACGGTTTCGGCCCGGCGGATGCCGCGTGGTTGCCGCAGCCCGCGGGCTGGGACGAGTACGCGCGCGACTCGCAGAGCGGCGTTCCCGGCTCGACCCTGGAGCTCTACAAGCTGGCGCTCGTGCTCCGCGGTGAGAACGACCTCGGCTTCGGGCGCGTCGAGTGGCTCGACGACCTCGGGTTCGGCAGCGACGTGCTGGCGTTCACGAACCGGGGCATCACCGTGATCGCGAACACCGGCACCACGCCGGTCGAGCTGCCATTGGAGGGTCTCGGCGAGCTGCTGCTCTCGAGCGCCCCGGTCACGGAAGCCGTGCTCCCGCCCGACACGACGGTCTGGTTGCGCGCCGCCTAACTCGCCGCCCCCTCCCCCCATCAATCGAGTGGGCGATTAGGGCCCTGAAACTTCGTTTTTGGGGCCCAAATCGCCCACTCGATCAGGTTTGGGGGGGGCGCGAGGGGGGTGGGGTCAGAGGCCGGCTTCGGCGAAGAGGTGGGCCAGGAGGGGTTCCAGGCGCGCGGCGAGGGTCGGCTCGGCGGCCAGGGTGAAAGCGGCGGAGGGCGGCGCACCGTCGAACCCGCCCACGTGCGCCCCAGCCTCCCGCGCGATGAGGGCGCCCGCGGCGTGGTCCCACGGCTTCAGTCCGCGCTCGAAGTACGCATCGTGCCGCCCAGCCGCGACGGAGCACAGGTCGAGGGCTGCCGAACCGATCCGGCGGATGTCGCGCACCTCGGGCAACAGCTTCGCGATCACCAGGCCCTGCTTCGCGCGGATCTCCGCGCTGTAGGCGAACCCCGTCGCGACCAGCGCCTGCGAGAGGTCGGTCGGCGGGTTGACGTGCAGCGGGGTGTCTCCGAGGAAGGCTCCCCGGGCATCCGACGCCGTGAACACTTCACCGAGCAGAGGATTCACGACGCAGCCGGCGAGCGCACGCCAGGTCGTCGGATCGGCGTCGCCCTCGACGACGGCGATGCTGACGTTCCAGGCCGGGATGCCGTAGAGGTAGTTGACCGTGCCGTCGATCGGGTCGACCACCCAGGTCAGGCCGCTCGTTCCGGTTGTCGCGCTGTCGGTGGACTCCTCGCCGAGGAACCCGTCGTCCGGCCGGAGGGTGAGGAGCGAGCTGCGGATGAACGCCTCGACCTCCCGGTCGGCGAAGGTCACGATGTCCTCGGCGGACGACTTGCTCGCCGCGACCTGCACGCCCTCTGCCCGGCGGCGGGCCGCGAGGGCGGCGGCGTCGACGGCGAGGGAACGGGCGATCTCGAGGAGGGAACGGTGCGGATCGGTTGTCATATGATCCGACGGTAGCGCATGGCCGTCGGGCCTATGTCAGCTTTCGGTTGTCAGCGAAATGCTTCGAAAAGGTGTTGACGCGCCATCGAGCCGATCCCTATGCTCGCAGGTGACCCCGGCCAAGACCTTGTCGAGGAACTCGAGCCACCAACGTGTCCTCCAGTCCTGCGACGACGGAGGACACGTTGGTCTTCTTACTGCACGTGTGTCAGCCGGCGCTGACGGTGACGCCGATCTCCCCGCACCGCGTGCTGAGGTCAGTGAAGAGTTCCTGGCCCTTCGCCATGCCCTCGCTGCTCGTGTCACCGGCCAGAGCGACCAGCTCGGCCATGTCGGAGGCCAGGGGCTGCCAAACGGAGTCCGACGACGCCGCGCCCGCTGCGGACTGCGCGGCCTGGGCCTGCGTCGCGGGGAAGGTCGCGGCATCCTGGGACAGGCTCGACTGCCAGGATGTGCACGCGTCGACGACCATGGCGAGCGGGGTGGACGTGGGAGGCGCCGGATCGGGCGTGGACGGCGCCGGAACGGAGGGCGCGGTCGTGGCAGGAGCCGGGGCTGTGGCCGAGGGAGTCGATGTCGGCGTCGATGAGGGTGTCGCCGGGCTGGATGACGCCGTCGCCGAGGGCGATGCGGTGCTGCCGGCGGACACTCTCTCGCCCGCGCAGCCTGAAAGCAACAGCACTCCCACGAGTGCCACCGGAACCATCCACCGCATAAATCTCCCTGTACCGTGAGCCTGCCGGCGTTCATGCTCCAAGAGACATATTGCCCGCCGCATGTCAGTATGAAGCTATCGCATCCTGACCCCCATGTGGGTGGGACACTCCTCAGACCGAAAGCCCAGATATGACAGACGCACGATGGAGGCGCCGATGGGGTGCCATGGCGGCGGCGTTCATCGTGCTCGCGGCGAGCATCCTGGGCCTGGCTCCGCTGCCGGCCACCGCGGCGGGGGGACCGCCGGCCGTCTCGAGCAACCCCATCGAGCTCGCCCAGACACTGGTCAAGGCAGAGAGAGCCGGGGACTTCAGAACGAATCCGTCCACCATCTTCGACCGTGAGATCGCACCGCTCGCGAACGGGGAGGCGATCGCCGGCTGCGCCCTCGACATCCGGGTACTACAGGTTCTCGTGCTGACACTGCAGAACTTCGGCTCACTCTCCGTCTCCGACCTGCAGCGCCCGTGTATCGGGTCGAACCTGAACTGCGGGGCACCCACCTATTCGGTGCACTGCCTCAACCCCGGCGAGGCGATCGACTTCACCAGCGTGGGCGGCCGGGGGCTGAACGGGGCGAACACGGGGACCTTCGAACTGCTCCGCTTTCTCGACTCGTTCGTTCCCCGCTCCACGAATGCCGGGCAGGCGAACTGCCGCAGCGGCCTCTCGCTTGCCAACATCAACCAGTTCTCTGACTCGTGCAACCACCAGCACGTCGACTTCCGCAACACGAACGCGCCTCTGAACGTGACGGAGGCGGCCGGTACGCTGCCCTCGATCGACGACAGCGGGGCCTACGTCGCGGCGCTCTACAAGGACTACCTGAGTCGTCCGGCGTCCGGCGACGACCGCCTCTGGTGGGGTCGACAGTTGGCGTACGGCTCACCGCGCACCATCGTCTCCGATGCGTTCGTCACCAGCGACGAATACCGGCTGATCCGCATCGACGCCGCCTACAAGAACATCCTCGGCCGGACGTCGGACGACGGCGGACGGGTCTTCTGGCTCGGGCTGATGAAGGCCGGCTCGATCTCGACAGACGACATCGAGACCCTGCTCTACGCCTCGGATGAGTTCTACGCCCAGCACACCGGCACAGACGCTGGCTTCGCTGCGTCTCTCTACACGCTCCTGCTGCACCGCAACGGGTCGGCCGACGACTACGCGTTCTGGGCCAACCTCGTCGCGGTGAACGGCCGCACCTGGGTCGTCGACCAGTTCTGGGATTCCACGGAGACGATCAGCGAGCGGGTGAGCCTGATGTACAAGAAGTACCTCGGGCGTTCGCCTGACGCCGGCGGGCTCGCAGGCTGGGTGCAGTCCGCGCTGCAGCTCGGAGACTCCGGGCTCCGCTCGGGGCTGACGTCGAGCGACGAGTACTTCGCCCGCTCTCTCAGTCGTTTCGGCTGAGCTGCCTCAGGCCACGCCGGCCAGACGGGGTGCCGAGGTGGCGGTGGCCGCCTCTTTCGCCACCCGGCGGAAGTGGTGCAGGATCGGCTCGGTGTAGCCGCTCGGCTGGCGGGTGCCCTCGAAGACCAGCGCCCGCGACGCGAGGAACGCCGAACCGTCGAAGTCGGGAGCGAGCGGCCGGTAGAGCGGATCCTCCGCGTTCTGCGCGTCGACGATCGCCGCCATGCGCCGGAGCGACTCGTCCACCTGCTCTGCGGTGATGACGCCGTGCAGCAGCCAGTTCGCCACGTGCTGCGACGAGATCCGGCAGGTCGCCCGGTCTTCCATCAGCGCCACATCGTGGATGTCGGGCACCTTCGAGCATCCGATGCCCTGGTCGACCCAGCGCACGACATAGCCGAGGATGCCCTGCACGTTGTTGTCGAGCTCGGCCTGCCGCTCGGCAGGGCTGTACTCGCGCGTCGCCAGCGGAATGCGGAGGATCTCGCTCCGGGCCGCCGGTGTGCGCTCGGCGAGTTGCCGCTGCACGTCGGGCACATCCACACGGTGGTAGTGCAGCGCGTGCAGGGTGGCCGCGGTCGGCGAAGGCACCCAGGCGGTGGTCGCGCCCTGGAGCGGATGCTGCACCTTCTGTTCGAGCATGTCGGCCATCAGGTCGGGCATCGCCCACATACCCTTACCGATCTGGGCCCGGCCCGGAAGCCCGGCGGCGATGCCGATGTCGACGTTCGACGCCTCGTAGGCGGCGATCCACGGCTCGGCCTTCATCTCGGACTTCCGAACGAAAGGCCCAGCGAGCATGGACGTGTGGATCTCGTCGCCGGTGCGGTCGAGAAAGCCGGTGTTGACGAAGACGACCCGGTCGGCGGCTGCACGGATGCACGCGCGGAGGTTGACCGAGGTGCGCCGTTCCTCGTCCATGATGCCGAGCTTGATCGACCGATCGGGCAGCCCGAGGAGCTGCTCGACCCGGGCGAAGAGTTCGACGGCGAAGGCGACCTCCTCCGGCCCGTGCATCTTCGGCTTCACGATGTACATCGATCCGGTGAGCGAGTTCGGCAGGGCACTTCCGCCCCGGATGTCGCCGACCGAGCCGAGCGCAGTCATGACGGCGTCCAGCATTCCCTCGAACACCTCCTCGCCGTTCTCGTCGAGGATCGCGTCGGTGCGCATCAGGTGCCCGACGTTCCGCACGAAGAGCAGTGACCTGCCGCGGAGGGCGGTGGTGCCCCCATCCGGAGCCGTGTACTCGCGGTCGGGATTCATGCCACGAACGAAGGAACGACCGCCTTTGGTGACCTCTTCTGACAGGGTTCCCGTCATCAGTTCGAACCAGTTGCGGTAGCCGATCACCTTGTCGTCGGCATCGACGGCGGAGACCGAGTCTTCGAGGTCCATGATGGTGGTCACCGCGGATTCGAGCAGCACGTCGCTGACGCCCGCACGGTCGGTGCGGCCGACCGGATGCCCGGGGTCGATCTGGATCTCGAGGTGGAGCCCATGGTGCACGAAGACGAGCGCCTCGGGGGCCACGGGTGTTCCGCGGTAGCCGAGGAATGCTGACGGGTCCGCGAGAGCCGCCACGCCCTGCGGCGTGCGCACCTGCACGGCGCCGTCGGCCACGGAGTAGCCGAGCGCGTCGGCATGGCTGGCGCCATCGAGCGGGATCGCTTCGTCGAGAACCTGGCGCGCCGCCGCGACGACGGCCGCACCGCGCACCGGGTTGTAGGCCGGACCCACCGCCTGTTCGCCCGAGCGGTCGATGGCATCGGTGCCGTAGAGGGCGTCGTAGAGCGAACCCCAGCGCGCGTTCACCGCATTGGCCGCGAACCGGCGGTTCAGCAGAGGAACGACGAGCTGCGGGCCGGATTGGGCGCGGATCTCGAGATCCACGCCCTCGGTGGTCACGAAGGCGGCACCGGGTGCCGCGTCGCCCTCGTCGGCTTCGAGATACCCGATGCGTTCGAGGAAGGCGGTGTACTCCACCGGATCCACCGCTCCGGGGTGATCGCGGTGGAAGTCGTCGATCTGCCCCTGCAGGGCGTCGCGGGTGGCGAGCAGCCCGGCGTTCCGCGGGGTGAGATCGCCGAGCAGGCCGGCAACCCCACTCCAGAACGTGACGGCGTCCAGACCCGCCTGGGGCAGCGCCTCGGCGACGAAGCGGTGGAGGGGGGCTGCGACGGAGAGACCCGCCGCCTGTATTCGATCGGTCATTGTTCAGATCCTTTCACGACGGGTCACGGGCGTCACGCGATCACGCCGCAATCGCCAGCTCGTCGGAGATGTCGACCAGGTAGTGCGCGTACGCGGGGATCGTGAGGTAGGTGGGGAACTCCTCCTCGAGCGCCACGAGACGCACGAGGTCGGCCGCGGTGTCGAACTGGTCGCCGTCGAAACGCTCTGCAGAGCGCACCTGCTCGTCGAGCTCGGCCAGGACCGATTCTGTTGTGATGCGAGTGCCCTCTGCCGTGACCACGGAGTAGTGGATCCACTGCCAGAGCTGGGCGCGCGAGATCTCGGCTGCGGAGGCATCCGCGACGATGTTCTCGAGCTCCACCGCGCCGATCCCGCGCAGCCAGCTCTCGATGTAGCGGAGCGCGACCGAGATGTTCGAGCTGACCCCGGCATCGGTCACCAGCTTGTCGAGCGAACGCACATCGAGCAGTTGCTCGGCCTTCACCTCGACCTCCGGGCGCAGCCTGTCGATCTGGTTCGGGTGGGTGCCGAGCACTTCGTCGAACTCGGCACGGGCGGTCAGCACCAGGGCCGGGTTGGCGACCCAGGTTCCATCGAAACCGTCCTGCACCTCGCGGCGTTTGTCTTCAGACACCCGAGCGAGTGCGGCCTCCGTGAGCTCGGGCTTCGAGGCATCCGGAACGAACGTGCTCATGCCTCCGATGGCATATGCCCCGCGCTTGTGGCAGGTCGCGACCAGCAGCTCGGTGTAGGACCGCATGAACGGCACCTCCATCGTGATGTGGTCGCGGTCGGGGAACACGAACTGCGGTCCGCGGTCGCGGTAGCTCTTGATGAAGCTGAAGATGTAGTCCCACCGGCCTGCGTTGAGCCCGGCGCAGTGGTCGCGGAGCTCGTAGAGGATCTCCTCCATCTCGAAGGCGGCCGAGATCGTCTCGATGAGCACGGTCGCACGGATCGTTCCGGGGTGCAGGCCCAGCGCATTCTCGCTGAACGTGAAGATGTCGTCCCAGAGCCGCGCCTCGAGGTGGTCCTCGATCTTGGGCAGGTAGAAGTACGGACCCTTGCCCGAGTCGATCAGCTTCTGGGCGTTGTGGAAGAGGTAGAGGCCGAAGTCGACGAGCGACGCAGACGCCGCCTGGCGCTGCCCGGTGCGGTCGACGAATCGGAGGTGCTTCTCCACGAGGTGCCAGCCGCGCGGTCGCATCACGATCGTCGGCAGCTCCCCGGTGCGGAGCCGCTGCACGAGCCCGTCCTCGTCGACGAACTCGAGCTGGCGACGCACGGCGTCGAAGAGTGTCAGCTGGCCGTCGACGATGTTGCTCCACGTCGGGCTGGTGGCATCCTCCAGGTCGGCACCCCACGCCTTCGCCCCGGAGTTCAGGGCCCGCACAGCGCTCTCCCGGTCGACGGGGCCGGTGATCTCCACGCGTCGGTCCTCCAGCCCGGGGCCCGCGCCGGCGACTCTCCACGTGTCGTCGGCGCGGATCGGGGCGGTCGCTGCGAGAAAGCGCAGGTCGCGGCCGTTCTCAACCGCGAGACGGCGTTCCATGCGGGCGTGCAGTCGCTCCTGGCGGCGGTGCGCGAACGCGTCGTGCAGGCGCGTCACGAAGGTGAGAGCATCGGGAGTCAGAATCTCGTCGAAGCGGGCGGCGTCGGCGCCCCGGATCTCGATGCGGGTCTGTGTGGTCATGATCGTCTCTTCCCTTTCAGCACGGGGCGGGTCACGGGTTCCCGTTGCCTCTGCTTCGAATCCGGCAGTCGGCGTGTTTTCCGACCTGCGTCCACTCTGGGGTCGCCAGATCGACGCCGATGCGGATTCGCCACCAGAAGATTCCCGAATCTTCTGCAAACCGAAAAGAGGGAACCGCAGGGGCGTTCACTTTCTCTCCCGTTTCACCGATGTGACACGCTGTTGCGCCACTCGGATGCGCGCAATACGCCCGACCCGCGGCCGTAATCCTCCTGTCGCATTCGGCACATAGCGTCAGTCCGGCGGGTTGCATCGAACCTGCGACGACGCAAGGAGTACCGGATGTCAGGTTCGCTGGCCGGAAAGCAGGCCCTGGTGACGGGCTCCACGAGCGGGATAGGCCGTGCCATTGCGCGGGCCATGGCCGCGGAGGGGGCATCCGTCGTCGTGACAGGCCGATCGGAGGAGCGGGGACGCGCGGTGGTCGACGGCATCACGGCCGACGGCGGCACGGCATTCTTCGTGCGTGCCGACCTGAATGACGGAAAGGCCGGCATCGACGCCCTGGTCGCCGCGATCCAGGACCGCACCGGCCGGGGCGTCGACATCCTCGTCAACAACGCGTCGTACAACATCGTCTCCGCCATGTCGACGGTGGAGACCCCCGAGTCGCTGATGGATTCGGCACTGCTCGGCAGCGTCAAGGGCACCTTTCTCGTCACCGCGGCCTGCCTGCCCTGGATGATCGCCCAGGGCTCGGGGCGCATCATCAACATGGGGTCTGTCATGGGCATCATCGGCAAACCCGGTGGCTCGTTCTATACGGCCGTGAAGGCGGCTGTGCACGGCATGACGCTGGGCTGGACGGCGGAGTATGCGTCTCTCGGCATCAACACGAACACCATCGCCCCGGGCACGGTGCTCACCGACGCCGTCAACGACGTCTACGAGAACGTCGCCCCGCAGCTGCCGTTCACGCCGACGCAGAAGTTCAGCACCCCCGAAGACGTCGCGGCCGTCGCGGTCTTCCTCGCCGGCCCCGGCGCCGCGAACATCTGCGGCGTGACCATCCCCGTCGACGGCGGGTGGGTCGCGGTCTGAAGGCCCGGCCAGTCGGCCGCGCGTCAGGACGCGTGCGACTCCGTGCGCACCGTCACCCGGTCGCCGCGCGCATAGCTGTACGACAGCACCAGCACCCGGTCGTTCACATCCCGCAGGTGGTATTCGCGCAGCAGGATCGGTGCTCCCTCGGCGACATTCAGCAGCGTGGCCACCTGGGCGTCACAGGCCACGGCCTCGATGGCGGTCGAGACGCGGCCCATGTCCTGTCCGAGCAGGGCTCTGAACCGCTCGGCGAGCGTCTCGTAGGAGTCGTCCTCGTCGATCTCCAACCCCCTGCTGAACAGCGCCACCGAATCGAAGTCCGGCGGGTAGTAGTTCAGCTGCACCGAGATCGGTTCGTCGCCCATCATCGACATGCATTCGTAGAGCAGGGCGTACTTGCCCTCGATGCCGAGACATTCGCGCACCCAGGGAGGCGCGATGACGGTCTCCATCGCGGTCGTCACGATGCGGACCTGCCCTGCGCCGCCGTCCCGGGCGTTGACGGCACGATCGTCGTTGGAGTCGAAGAGAGCGGCGTCGAAGGTGGTTCCCACGCGCTGCTTGCGCTGGATGAATCCCTCGCTGCTGAGCGTCGTCAGCGCTGAGCGGATGGCGCTCCGCGTGAAGTTGAGCGAACGGGAGAGGGCGCGGTCGTCGATGTCGAGGGCACGCATCACGCCCTCCCGCATCGCGGACCGGATCGCGACGTACGCGCGGAGGCTCGACTTCTGGGCGGCGAGTTCGTGCGGCACCACGAGGTCGATGGGATCGGACTCCTGCATGCTCTCCCCTTCATGATCGACGTGACGAGAAGTGTCCCGTAGTCAAAGGTAACGGATCGTGCCTGAACGAACGAGGAAAGCGGGGTACCGACCGGTGCGAACCGGCCGGTACCCCGCCCACGGTGGTGCAGAGGGGCGCGGCGCCCTACTTCGTGCCGGCGAAGGTGTCGAAGTTCCAGGCCGTGTAGATGTTCGGGACGAAGCCCGAGACGTTCTGGACGGCGTACTGCGAGGCCACGTTGATGACGCCGACGAAGTTGAACTGGTCGTTCATCGCGTCGATGATCTTCTTCAAGGCCGTCTGGCGGTCGTCGAGCGTGACGGCCGACTTCGCAGCGAGCAGGTCCGCTGCAACACCGCTCGGGTCAAGGCCCGTCCACGGCCAGTAGGCCACAGGAACCGGCGAGAGCGGGTCCATGTTGGTGGGCGAGGTGCCCCAGTCGTCGACCGCACCCATCTGGTAGTTGCCGCTCGACAGCGCACTGATCACGCCGGCCTGGTCTGACGCCTTGAGGTTCAGCGTGATGCCGACCTCCGCGAGGTTCGACTGCATGACCTGGGCCGTCGCCGTGGCGACGGTGTCGGCCGCGTTGTAGAGGTAGTCCACGCTCAGCGTCGTGACTCCCGCAGCGGCGAGGAGGCTCTTCGCCTTGGCGACGTCGTACTGGTACGGGTTCGTCGGCTGCACCTCGTCGGGCATGTTGATCGAGTTGGCGCTCTTGGCCGCAAGGGCGCCACCTCCGGTGAGCGACGCGATGTCCTCACGGTTGATCGCGAGAGAGATGGCCTCGCGCACGGTCACGTCGCTGAACTGCGGCAGGGCGGCATTGATCAGGTAGCCCTTGACCCGATCCGGAACCGCCGTGACGACCTGGTCGGCCGACACCTGGGCGCGCTGGGCATCGTCGGGATCGGTGATGATGTTCACCGCGCCGTTCTGGAACTGCAGCAGGCGCTGGTTCGCGTCGGCGATCGCCTCGATGGTGACGCTGGAGGCCTTGGGGTAGCCCTCGCTCGCACGCCAGTAGTTCGGGTTCTTCTCGAACACGAGCTTCTCGGCCGCGCCACCGATGTCGGTGGCGGAGGTGACCTTGTAGGGTCCCGCGCCGATGGGGGCCTGCAGGTAGGCCTCCTTCGTCATTCCGGCGTAGTCCTTCGGGTAGATGGGGCCGTTGCACCAGGTGAGCTGGTAGGCGAAGAACGAGTCCGGCACGCCCAGGTGGAAGACCACCGTCTGGGTGTCGGGCGCCTCGGCCGACAGGATGTTCGTGTAGTACCCGCCCGAACCGGTTCCCGCCTTCCAGACCCCGAGGTCCCAGACGATGTCGTCGGCCGTGACCGGGTTGCCGTTGCTGAACTTCGCCGCCTCGCGGATGTGCACGGTGTAGGTGAGGGCGGCTGGGTCGTAGGTGTAGGTGTCGGCGAGGCCCGGCTCGAGCCCGGAGGCGAAACCGTCGACCGGAGCGGCCTTCGAGTCCTGCTGGAACCGCAGCAGGGAGTCGTAGACCAGGGGTCCGGTCTGCTGGCAGCCGGCCAGGTCGCCGTCGAAGGTGCTCGAGGGGTTGGCGCGGGCGATGACCACGGGGCCGGAGCCCGAGTCGGTGCTGGTCGCCGTCGTGGATGAACCGGCGGAGCAGCCGGTGATGACGACGGTCGCGGCGACTGCCACGGCCGCCGCGATGAAGCCTGTACGTTTCTTCACGGTGAACCTTTCAGGGTGTGTGGTGCGGAAGGTGGAGCCGGGTGCAGGTGGTCGTCGTGCGGGTGTAAATCGGGGGGCGCGGTGGGGCGTCAGAACGCGAACAGATTGTCGCGGAAGTGCTCGTTCGAGTACTCGGTGCGGGTCAGGCCGCGGCGCTGCAGCTCGGGGATGAGACCATCGGTGATCTCGGCCACGGCCTTGCGGGTCATGGTGGGCAGCAGGAAGAGGAAGCCGTCGCCGCCGACCTCGTCCATGATGTGTTCCATCGTGTCGGCGCAGGTCTTCACGCTGCCGATCACGTCCATGCGCCTCGTCCAGGCCACCTTCGCCGCGAACTCGCGCACCGTCAGGCCCCGCCCGAGGTTCAGGTAGTCGTCGAGCGACGACTGGTTGCCCGTCGTCTTCATGCCCTTGGTGGCCTCGTCCATCATGGCGTCGGGGTCGAGACCGGAGAAGTCGACCTCGGTGACGTACCCGATGCCGGCGAAGACATTGGCAGGGTCACGGCGGGCCGCTTCGCGGATGTCCTCGATGCGCTGCTCGGCGAGCTCGTCGGTCTCCGCGACGATCGGATGCACGACGAACAGCACCTTCACGGCGTCGGCACCGCGGCCGTTCTCGATCGCGAGCCGGCGCACGTCTTCGCGGTAGGCCTTCGCCTGCTCGATCGTGGTGCAGCTGGCGATGATGACGTCGGCGTTCTTCGCCGCGAACTCGCGGCCCCGAGCAGATCCGCCGGCCTGCACGATGACCGGGCGCCCCTGCGGTGTGGGCCCCGAGACGAGGGGGCCACGGGATTTGAAGTACTCGCCGTCGTGGTCGAGGGTGTGCACCTTCGCCGGGTCGGCGAACCGGTCGTTCTCCTTGTCCATGACGATGGAGTCCGGTTCCCACGAGTCCCAGAGCTTGAACACCACGTCGACGAACTCGTCGGCCCGCTCGTAGCGCTCGTCGTGCGGGTAGATGGCGTCGCGGCCGTAGTTCTGCACGGCGAGGTCGGAGCTGCCGGTCACGACGTTCCAGCCGGCCCGGCCCTTGGAGATCTGGTCCATCGTGCCCACCATGCGGGCGACGGGGTAGGGCTGCCATTCGCCGGTCGAGAGGGTCGGGACGACACCGATCTTCGAGGTGCCGGCCATGATCAGGGTCGTCAGCACTCCCGGGTCCTGTTTCGGCACGGAGTAGCCGTGTTCCACGTAGTAGTCCGTCGAACCGCCGAACGCGCGGGGCACCCAGGACGAGTCCTCGCAGACCATGAAGTCGAAACAGGCCGTCTCGAGTGTGCGGGTGAATTCGATCCAGCGGTCGGGAGACATCCAGTCCTTGCCGTTGTCGCCGCCGAAGGCGACGTTCCAGGCCTGCGGGTAGTACCCGCCGAGAAACCAGCCGAGGTGGAACTTGTTTGCTGTCACGGTTGAGACGTCCTTTCGGGGCGCGCCGGAGACACGCGTGGCGCGTGTGTCCTGTGATGAGGTGAGGGTGAGGGGTGTGGACTGTGTGGGTATGGGGGGCAGGAGGACGGGTGGATGATCGCCAGGGGTCAGCCCGCCAGGAGAACGTCCTCCGGGGCCCGGCCGAGCGGGAAGAGGCAGACGACGTCGCCGTCGGCGGACACGACCCGGGGCGGCACTGTGGTGCGGCACTCGTCCCTGGCGATCGGGCACCGCGGATGGAAACGGCAGCCCGACGGTGGATCGATGGGGCTCGGGGGTTCCCCGGTGAGGGCGTTCGAGCCGGGTCGCCTGAGATGGTGGAGTTCGGGGGCTGCGCGAAGCAGAGCGGCCGTGTAGGGATGCTGCGGAGCGGTGAACACCGCATCGGAGGTCGCCTCCTCGACGATCTCACCGAGGTACATCACGGCCACCCGGTCGCAGATGTTGCGCACGACAGACAGGTCGTGCGAAATGAAGACCATGGTGAGCCCGAGCTCGGCCTTGAGCCTCTGCAGGAGGCCGAGAACGGAGGCCTGCACGCTCACGTCGAGAGCCGCGACAGCCTCGTCGAGCACGAGCACCTCGGGATCGGCGGCGAGCGCCCTGACGATGCCGACACGCTGCCGCTGGCCGCCCGAGAGCGACCCGGGGTAGCGCGTGAGCACACTCGGCGGCAGTTCGACCAGCGCCAGCAGTTCGAGACTTCGCGCTTTCACGCGGGAGCGGGGAACACGACGGTGGAAGACCAGCACCTCTTCGATGGTCTGGCCCACGGTCATCCGTGGATTCAGCGACGACATCGGGTCCTGGAAGACCATCTGCACGCGGCGGGAGTCCTCGCGGCTCCGGGTGCGACCGACGGGCCGCCCGTCGAGCGAGACCGTGCCGGAGGTGAGGTCCTGCAGGCCGATCAGGGCAGCCGCCAGCGTGGACTTGCCGCACCCCGACTCTCCGACGATGCCGAGGGACTCGCCGCGGCTGACCGCGAAACTCACATGCGAGACGGCGGTCAGGTGCGCAGTGTGCGACCGGAGTCCGCGTCCCGCCTGTTTGATCGGAAAACGCACGACGAGGTCGTCGGCCCGCAGGACGACGTCGGCGAGAGGGGTCTCGACCCGCTCCCGCAGGGCGAGAAGCTCGTCGCTCATGCGGCCACCCCTTCGGTCTCGAGGGCCAGTTCGCTCTCACGGATGCAGTTCGACACATGCGCGCCCACGCCCAGAGTGGTGGGCACCGTGCGGCAGGAATCGGTGGCGAACCCGCACCGCGCCGCGAACCGGCAGGTGTCGGTGAACGTCGTCGGGTCGGGCGGCAGCCCCGGGATGGGCCGGAACGGCCTCACCTCCGCGGTGATCGACGCGTCGAGCAGTGCCCGTGTGTACGGGTGCTTCGGCGACGTCAGCACCTCGGCGGCCGGACCCACCTCGACGATCTCGCCCGCGTACATCACCGCGATGCGCTGGCAGAGGTTCGCGACGACCGCCAGGTCGTGGGTCACGAAGACGAGCGCGACGTTCCGCTCCCGGCGGATCTGGTCGAGCAGCCCGAGGATCTGGTCCTGCACGGTGACGTCGAGCGCCGTCGTCGGCTCGTCGCAGAGCAGCACCTCGGGGTCGGTGGCGAGCGCCATGGCGATCATGATGCGCTGGCGGAGGCCGCCCGAGAGTTCGTGCGGCCACATGCGCATACGGCGGGCGGCGTCGGAGATCCCGACGTCCTTCAGCAGCTGGAGCGCACGCTCCGCCGCCTGCTTCTTCGTCACACCCTCCCGCGACAGCGCGGCATCCATGATCTGCCGGCCGACGCGCCGGGTGGGGTTCAGAGCGCCGAGCGGATCCTGGAAGATCATCGCGACGTGTGGGCGACGCTGATCGGGCTTCATGACATCGCCGTCGACGAGGATGTCGCCACCACTGATCTCTGCACCGCGGGGCAGGGCGCCCATCGCCGCCCGCAGGGTGAGACTCTTGCCGCTGCCGGACTCACCGACGATGCCGAGCGTCTCGCCGCGTTCGAGGTCGAAGGTCACCCCGGTGACGGCGTCGATGATGCTGTGCCCGCGGGAGATCGCGACATGCAGGTCGTCGACGCGGAGTCCGGCCGAAGGAGCATCCGGTGCCCGGCGCACGAGGGGTTCGCTGAGTGCGGTCATCGCCTGTTCCTTTGGTCGAGCCCGTCGCTGAGAACCGAGAACGCGATTCCCACGACGAGGATGAAGAGGCCAGGAAGGGTGGAGATCCACCAGGCCGTGCGGATGTACTGCTGGCCGTCGGCGATCATCGCACCCCATTCGGCGGTGGGTGCAGGCACGCCCACCCCGAGGAACGAGAGGCCCGCGAGGCCGAGCAGGCAGAAGACCATCTGCGAGGCGGAGAACACGATCACCTGCGGGATGGCGTTCGGCACGATGTGCCGGAACAGCTGCCGGAACTTCGAGTAACCGAGGCTGCGGGCGGCCCGCACGTAGTCGAGTTCTTTGATCAGCATGACCTCCGAGCGCACCAGCCGGGCGAACGGCACCCAGAAGATGACCGCGGCCCCGACGAGGTAGGCCGAGACGCCGCCACCTGTCGCGAACACCATGACGAGGAAGAACACATAGGTGGGGAATGCCTGCAGCACGTCGCAGAGGCGCATCACGAAGGAGTCGAGGATGCCGCCCACATACCCGGAGAGGGCGCCGAGCACGGTGCCGATGATCGCCGGCCCGATGGTCGCGGCCAGTGCGAGCGGAATGTCGATGGTCGCCGACGCGAGCGTGCGGGTGAAGACATCACGCCCGAACGAGTCCGTGCCGAACAGGTGGGCTGCAGACGGGGCGAGCAGCCTCGAGGTGAGGGCCTGGGCGTTCGGGTCGTAGGGGGTGAGCACCGGGCTCAGGATGCCCAGCAGCAGTATGAGCGCAGCGAGGGAGCTGCCGACGATGACGCGCTTCGTGGCCGGGGACAGCTTCGTGCGAGGAAGACGGGCACTCCGGGCGACGGCGCGGCCGGCGGGCGACGCTGCGATGGCGTTCATGCGAGCCTCACTCTCGGGTCGAGGAGGCCCCGCACCACATCGGCGACGATGTTCGAGAGCACCACCAGCACCCCGATGATCAGCACGACGCCGAGCACGATGTTGGCATCCCTCGACTTCGTGCCCTGCACGAGCATCTGGCCGAGACCCGGCAGCCCGAATGTCGTCTCGATGATCACCGTTCCGCCGAAGAGGTAGGCCATCATCGACGCGGCAAGAGGGATCATCGGGATGACGGCGTTGCGGAAGAGCGTCTTCGTCAGAAGCCCGAACCCCTGGTTTCCGAGGCTCCGCGAGACGTGCACATAGTCGGAGTCCCCGATGGAGATGAGCGACGAGCGCAGGCTCTTCAGCAGAACGGGGATGATCGTGAGCGACAGAGCGAAGGCCGGAAGGATGATCGCATTCAGCCGGGCGCCCGTGTCGGCCGGCCAGCCACCGATCGGGAAGAGACCGGTCGGCAGGGCGATGAAGACCACCAGCATGATGCCGATCCAGAAGCTCGGCATGGCCATTCCCGCGACGGTCAACCCGCCGGAGATGACGTCGACGAAGCCGCCGGGCCTGCGGGAGGCCAGAATGCCGAGCGTGATCGCGATGACGAGCGTCATGATGATGGAGGCCCCCGCGAGCCAGAGCGTCGGAACCGCCGCATTGGCGAGCAGCGGGCCGATCGGGGAGCTGCCGACGATGGTGGTTCCGAAGTCGCCCCGCACGACGTTGCTGAGGTAGTTCCAGTACTGGGTGATGAGGGGCTGGTTGAGGCCGAGGCTCTCCCGGATGGCCGCCCGCTGTTCGGGGGAGGCCTGGGTTCCGCCGATCAGGTCGGACGCGTCGCCGGGAGCCAGTCGAACCAGCAGGAACGAGATGACACTGAGCGCGACGAGCGTGACGACACCATGAAGGAATCTTCGGGTGAGGTAGCGGGTCATGGGTACCATCCATCGGGTTGGGTGGGGGGTGTGGGAATGACGTTACGGTGGCGACGTTCCAGTCGCACGACATGCGGGTTACAGTCTGTTTACGCCGACAAGAAAGGCTGGTCAGCGGCATCTTCTCGACCGAATCTGCCGAGCATCCTGTGCCGTGGGAGCATCAGAATTCGAGAAGGTTCTCGGCCAGGAGCGTCGAGGAGTACCCGGTGCGCATCGCTCCCCGGGCGACCAGCTCGGGCGCGAGACCGTCGACGACCTCGCTGAGGTAGCGCCGGTTGCCGATACCCGCGATGAGGAAGCCGTCGCCGCCGATGAACTCCATCGCCTCGCACATCCGGTCGGCCACGTCGGCATGGGACCCGACGAGATCCAGGCAGCTGATCCCCCACTGCTGGGCGAGCTCACGCAGGGTCGTCATCGACTCCCCCATGCGCATGAACTCCTGCAGGTAACCGAGGTGCCCGTTCGTCGTCAGCTCCGTCGGCACCGGTGCGTCGAGGTCGAACAGCGAGAAGTCGATCTCGGTGATGGCCGAGAGCGCGCCGAGGGCGATCTCGACCTGAGCGGATGCACGGCTCTTCTTCGCGACCGCCTCTGCGGTGGTGTCGCCGAAGGTCGGCATCACGACGAAGAGCAGCTTCACGCTGTCGGGGTCGCGGCCGGCGCGTTCGATGCGCTGGCGCAGGTCGTCGCGATAGGCCTTCATGGCGGGCAGTCCGTGCGCCGACACCAGGATCGTGTCCGCATGCTTCGCGGCGAAGTCACGGCCCCGCGGCGAACTCCCGGCCTGGCAGTACACCGGTTTGCCCTGCCGGGAGGGCATCGTGCCGAGTTCTTCGGGCGAGCCGAAGAGCCGGGTGACGTTCGCCACATAGTCGTCGGCGCGTGCGTACCGGTCGTCGTGCTCCGGCAGCTCGGGCAGCCCGTAGTTCTGGGCGGCCCTGTTCTCACTCGAGGTCACGATGTTCCAGCCGGAGCGACCCCGGGTGAGCCCGTCGAGGGTGGAGATCGTGCGCGCGAGCTCGTAAGGGGGGAAGAAGGTGGTGGATCCGGTCGTGACCAGACCGATGTGCGACGTGGCGTGCGCGATCATCGGGATGAGCATCAGCGGGTCGTTCTTCGGCGCGAACATCCCGTACCGCAGGTCGGCCTCGGAGGTTCCGCCGTAGGCGTCGGAGACCATCACCGAATCCTCGAACATCACGTAGTCGAAGTGCGCCCGCTCGAGTTCGGTGACCATGTCGACCCACAGGGAGCCGTCTGCCCACAGGTGCTTGTTCTCGCCACTGAAGGCGCTGCGCCAGTCGAGCGGCTTGAAGGAGGTGAATGCACCGAGGTGGAAGCGGTCGTCAGACATGGAGGGGCTCCTTCGGGTCGAGTGCAGCGACGGGTTCTGCTGCGGCGAGGCGGTCGAGGGCGGGAACCAGCCCCTCCGCGATCTCGGCGACGTACCGCCGGTCGGCCGGGCCCACGATGACGAATCCGTCGTTGCCCGTTTCGTCCCGCAGAGCGTGCAGGCGTTCCGCGACCTCGGCGGGCGTTCCCACCAGCCCGAGGCGGACCGCCGCGCCGACACCCGGGTGGCCCGCTTCCCGCGCGCTCCGCGCCTCCGCGTCGGCCCGGGTGTCTGCGAGCACCGGATGCACGCCGAGCAGCACCTCGAGCTCAACGGGGTCGCGCCCGGAGTCCGACACGGCCAGGCGTACGTTGGCGACGCGTGCGGGGAGGTCGTCGGCCTCCGCGGTGAGAACGAGAACGTCGGCGCACCGTGCGGCGAAGGCGCGGGCATCCGGAGTCTGCTGGGTGACCGTGATCAGGGGTGTGCGCACCGGCGGGAGGGCGTTCAGCGGGCCCCGGCTGGCGAAGTGCCTCCCCCGATGGTCGATGGGCAGCACCTTGGTGAAGTCCGCGAAGAGCGGGGCCTCGGCATCCAGCACGAGCGAACCGGGCTGCCACGATGCCCAGAGGGCTTTCATGACCTGGCTGAACTCCACCGCGCGCTCGAGAGCATCGGGACCGTTCTCGAGCCGTGCGTTCCAGCCGACGCGGCCGCCGAGCAGATTGTCGAGCGTGGCGAGGCTGCGGGCCACGTGGTACGGGGCGAGCGTGCCCGTCGAGGTCGAGCCCACGATCCGGAGGCGCGAGGTGACCGAGCCGAGCAGCCCAACGAGCGGGAACGAGTCGTGCCGGGCTCCCTCGCCGTCGGCGGCGGTGCGGGGCCGGCCGTCCGGTCGGTCGCCGGGTGCCTCGTCGTCGACGATCACGAAGTCGAAGCCTGCCCGTTCGAGCTGGCGCGCGAGGGAGACGTGGGCGCTGCCGTCGGCCCAGTCGTCGGCGGCGGCCGGTCGCGCGGCGTTCGGGCCCGTCGGCCCTGTCGGTGCCGCGAACGTCGTCAGCCAGCCCAGGCCGAGTGGTTGAGTGGTCATGGTGTGCGCCTTCCTGAAACCCGTCGCGAGTCGTTGGCTGCGACGGCGCGGTAGTAGTCCGTGTGGGTGAGCCCTGCTGCCGCCTCTTCGTCGACGAGCACCGTGACGTGCGGGTGCAGTTGCAGAGCCGACGCCGGCCAGAATGCGGAGACCGCGCCTTCGACCGCCGCCCTGACGGCATCCGCCCGCGACGCGCCGAGGCCGAGGAGCAGCAACCGGCGGGCATCCATGATCGTCGCGATGCCCTGCGTCAGCACCTGGAACGGAACGAGATCGACGCTTCCGAAGATCGACTGGTAACCGGCCCGCGCCGAATCCGGCAGGGTCTTCGCGCGGGTGCGGGAACCGAGCGACGACGTCGGCTCGTTGAAACCGAGATGGCCGTTCGGCCCGATGCCGAGCACTTGGAGGTCGACTCCCCCGGCAGCCGCGATGGCCGTCTCGAAGCGCGCTGCTTCGGCGGCGACATCCGGGGCGCTCCCGTCGAGACCCACCACCCTGTCTTCCGGGATGCCGACCGGGTCGAGCAGCTGCTCACGGATGACCGAGCGGAACGACTCCGGAGCGGAAGCGGGCACGCCGACGTACTCGTACAAGGTCACGGCGCGGGTGTTCGCGAACGACAGGCCCTCGTCGTCGTGACGGCGCACCAGCTCGCGCCAGACGCCGAGCGGGGTGGACCCGGTGGAGACGCCCAGGGTGAAGCCTGCGTTCGCCGGAACCGCCGGCCCGGGCACCGCGGCCCTGTCGATCTCCGTCTGGATCACCTCCGCGGCCGCCGCCGCAACGGACTCCGCGTCGGGAAGAATCAGAACGCGCACCGTCAGGCTGCCTTCGGCACAGCGACGCTGCTGGAGAAGGCGATGCGGTCACCGCGGTACTGGGTGTGGAAGAGCATGCGGGGCACGCCGTCGCGGCCGAAGAGCACCGTCTCCCGCCACAGCAGCACCGCGGAGAAGGCGTCGGCGAGGCCGAGCAGCGCACCGACGCGGTGGTCGCACGAGATCGCTTCGCTGGCCGACTCGGTGCGGGCCGGGGCCTCTCCGTACCGCCGCTCGAACTCGGCCTCGACCGTCAGGCCTGAGGAGGTGTTCGCGTGCTCCTCCACCGTGACGTCGGTGTAGAGGGTGCGCACACCGACGGGGTCACCGTCGACATGGATCACGTCGACCACCACCCGCGCCACCCCGCCGGGAAGATCGATGCGGCCGGCAAAGGGCCACCCGAGTGCGAGCTCCCCCGAACTGACCCGGCGGAGGTCACCCGGCGGCACGCTCGCGTCGGGCAGCGCGATCGACGTCGGCCGGCGCGAGACGATCGTTCCGACCCGGGGACGCCGCGCCAGCACACCCTCCGCGGTCAACTCGCCGAGCGCGAGGCGCACCGCGGTGCGGCTGAGGTGCAGGGAGTCGACGAGCCGGCGTTCCTCGAGCTGCTCGCCGAGATCGAACTGGCCGGAGCGGATCGCCGACCGGATCAGCAGGTAGGCGCGCCGCGACGACATCGCCAGCGGTTGCCGCTCACGGATCGGCCCGCGCACTGTGCGGAAGCCTGCCTCCCGGGTCAGGGCCACCTCGCGATAGATGTTCATGCTGAGAAGCATCCTCGAGCCTTGCGTCGAGGATGTGTCGCTGTCGTAACTTTCTGCTTGCGCCGACCGTCGACGAGAGGATGCCCGGATCAGCGGCCTGATCGGGCATCCGGCCGAGGCGAAAACGCGCATCGCTCCCACGACGTTCCACGTGCCCCGACCCGTTCGACAGGGCAGAATCGAAAGGGGGCCGGATGCCCGGCCCACCACCCTCGCCTCCCCCCTCTCTCCCCGACCGCCGTGTGGAAGCAGCATGAGACCCGATCCGAGCACGACCGTCGCACGCACCTACGAATCCGTCCGTTCGGCGATCCGCAGCGGGGCACTGCCCTCCGGCACCCGCATCGACGAGGCCGACGTCATCCGTTCGCTCTCTTCGAGCCGCACCGCCGTGCGGGAGGCATTCACCTGGCTCGCCGAGGAGGGTCTCGTCGAACGGCGCCAGAGGAGCGGCACCGTGGTCACGCGCGTGCCGAACAGCTTCACGGGCGACCGCTTCACCGGTCTCGTCGAGCATCTTCTGTACGACCGTGTCGACCCTGCACCCGGCCCGGTGGCCGCGCGGATCGTGTCGGGCGGCCGGATGCGGGTGCTCTCCCATCTCCTCCTCACCGGGGGTGAGCCTGTCGCCGTGCGCACCGTCTACCGCTCGGCGGAACAGCCGGCCGAGGGAGCGCGGCCGGAGGTCTCCGGGTCGGCGCAGAGCGACTTCCGGGCGACCTTCGGCATCGACCTGGCGCGTATCGACACGACGGTCGAGGCGATCGGTTGCGACGAACAGACCGCGCAGTTGCTTCGCGTCGCGCCCGGTTCACCGATCCTGCTGCGGGAACAGGTGCTGGTCGGGGTCGACGGGGCGGCTCGGCTGCTCTCCCAGGCCCACTACGCGGGAGCCAGGTCGTCGTTCGTCGCCGGGCTCGCTCCCGAGCATCCAGACGCCGGCTGATCGCTCGCGGCCCGCGTTTTCGCCACCGACCGACGTCGCTCTCCCGCGCTCGCGCTGGCCAGCACACCGGTCGGCGGTGTCGGCCAGACGCGCAAAGGCGGCGTAACAGCGCCGGTTCCCGGGCGAAACGCCGACCGACCACGCTCGCAGCATGAGCATCCGTCCGCCCGACACCACCCCCGCACTCCCGCCGAAGAGACAGCGTCGCATCGTTCTCGGCCTGATGATGGGCGTGGCCCTGTCGTCGCTCGACAGCATGGTCGTCGCCACGGCGCTGCCGACCATCGCCGGCGACCTCGGCGGCCTGAGCCAGATCGCGTGGATCGTGATCGCCTACGCCGTCGCGACGACCGCCGTCATCCCGCTGTACGGCAAGCTCTCCGACGTGTTCGGGCGCCGTCCCATCTTCCTGCTGGCGATCATCCTGTTCATCGTGGGTTCGGTCTGGTCGGGTCTCGCTCAGAACCTGCCCGAACTCATCGGCGCCCGGGCTCTCCAGGGTCTCGGTGGCGGCGGACTCATCGGTCTCGCGCAGACCGTGATCGGAGACGTCGTGCCGCCCCGCGAACGCGGTCGGTACCAGGGGTACATCGGCGTGGTCGTGGCCCTGATGAGCATCATCGGCCCGAGCGTCGGCGGAATCGTGACAGACGCCTTCTCCTGGCGCTGGATCTTTCTCGCGAACCTCCCCCTCGGGCTGATCGCCATGATCTCGACCTCGCGGGTGCTGCGCGGGGCACCGCAGCAGCGGGTTCGGCACTCGATCGACTATCTGGGGTCGGTGTTGCTGCTGCTTTTCGTCGTGCCGCTGGTTCTCGGGCTCTTCCGGGTACCGGATGCCGGACTCGCCGACCCCGTGACCATCGCCCTGCTCGGCAGCGGCGTTCTGTTTCTCGGGGCGTTCCTCTGGCGGCAGCTCGTGGCCCGGGAGCCGATCATGTCGCTCAGCCTGTTCCGTCTGCCGGACTTCCGCCGGGCATCCCTCGCCGGCTTCTGCGTCGGACTCGCGACAGCCGGCATCACGCTCTACTTCCCGTTGCTGCTGCAGACCGTCAAAGGTCTCTCCGCCGCGGAATCCGGGCTGCTGTTCATCCCGCAGTCACTCTCCCTCATGGCGATGAACCTGGTCTGCGGTCGCATCATCAGCCGCACAGGCCGCTACAAAGCGGTGCTCGTGGCCGGGCTCTTCACCCTCGCGGCCTCGGCGGCGCTCCTCGCGCTGTTGCCGGGCGACGCCCCGGTCTGGCCGTACGTGATCGGCATCGTGCTGTTCGGGGTGGGCATCGGATGCTCGACCCCCGTCCTGATGCTCGTCGTGCAGAACGCGGTCGGCCCCGACCAGCTCGGAGTCGCGACCGCCACCCTGGCCTTCACCCGGTCGATGGGAACCACCCTCGGCACGGCGGTCTTCGGCACGATCACCACGGCGGTTCTCGTCTCGCGCCTCGGCAGCGGAACCGACTACCTCTCGGCGGCGCCTTCGGACGTGGCCGCCCTGCCTCCGGCGCTCCGGGACGCCGTGCTCTCCGGCATCACCGATGCCGTCGGCGCGGTGTTCGCCGTGAGCATCCCGATCGGCATCGCGGCGGCAGTGCTGGCGCTCGCCATTCGGGAGACGCCGCTGCGTGCACGCGTCTGACGCGCGCAGCCTGCCGCCATCAGAGAGCGGCGGCCATCCTGCTGCCGATCTCGGCGAGCACATGGGTGGGCGTGCCGATGTTCAGGCGCACGCAACGGAAACCCTCCGGTCCGAAGTGCTGCCCCCGGGACATCCCCACCTTCGCGTGCTCGATCAGGTACGGGGTGGGCTCGTCGACCCCGAACTCGCCGAGGTCGAGCCAGACGGTGAACCCCGATGCCGCCCGGGCAATACGGATGCCCGGCAGCAGCTTCGGGAACTCCTCCTCGACGAAACGCGCGTTGCGGTCCAGGTAGGCCGTGAACGAGGCCAACCAGCCGTCGGTCGAGGTCAGCGCCGTGACGAGCGCCTCCGTTCCGACGAAACTGGCCTGCGACATGACCCGATCCATTCCCGGCGTGCGGAGCGTGACTGCCGTCGCTTCGTCGGCGGCGTACAGGATGGCCGCCGGGAACGCCCGCAGATTCCAGACCTTCGAGCCGGTCGTCACGGTGACACTCCGCCTGGCGGACTCGGCGTCGAGCGAGGCGAACGGGGTGAACGTCTCGCCCGGGAAGGTCGACGGCGCGAACACCTCGTCAGCGAAGACCCGAACGCCGTAGCGGTCGGCGAGCGCGGCGAAGGCGGCGAGGTGATCGCGGCTCGCCACGAAGCCGTGCGGGTGGTGCGGGTTGATCAGCACGAAGGCACGCACGCCGTCGGCGAAGGCGGCCTCGATGACGTCGAGATCCATGTACTCGGCCGGCCGGTCGAGCTGGAGGGCATGGTTGATCTGACGCGGGACAAGGCCCGCGCGCTCGATGATGCCGACGACGGAGGCGAAGCCGGGCGTCGTGTACGCCACCTCGCTGCCCGGTTCGAGTAATGCGCGCATCGCCTCCGAGAGCCCGTTCGTCGGGTAGTCGGTGCAGAACGACAGCGCGGCATCCGGGGCCCAGCCGAAGTGCCGGTCGGAGAAGCCCGCCCACGCCTCGAACAGGTGCAGCGGAGGTTTCGGGAAGTTCGCGTAGCCGGTTCGGCCCGCCTCGACCATCTCCATGATGCGGCTCTGCACGGCACCCGCGACAGGGAAGTCGGTCTCGACCGTGCACGCCGAGATGACGTCCCGGTCGTACCGCCCCCACTTGCCGCCGCCCCGGTCGAAGAGGGTCTCGAGCGTGATGTCGTCGTAGGGGTGCGCCGTGAACAGGGAGGTCTGCAGAGTCATGCGCCGATCATCCGGCACCGGGCGCGCGCCCGCGTTCCGCGCTCATGACGGGCGGATTACGCGTGAACCGCACCGGCCGATCGGCGCGGGCGCGGGGTTGTCGCCGGAAGAACGCCGGTCGCGACGACCAGATCCGTCCATCGAGGGTTGTCTGCTCCGAGACTATGAAAAGTCATTTGAGATTTTCGGCCCCGCGAGCCCCGCCGGTGTGATGTGCCCGGGGGACCGCCATGCGATGAATGAACGCCAGTGCCAGGTGAAAGCATGTCAGTCGAAACGCCTGATCAGGAGCTCCTCCGCTTTCTAAAACATGCTTGTAACATGCCGTGGTAGTCTTCATTCATAAACACCGGCCCCTCTTCCAGCTCCGAGCTGGTAAGGGCCGGTTTTCTTTTCAGGTGAATTGACGACATGCCGATCTACGCAAAGCCTCATCTCAGTCTTTCCGATCAGGTTCGCCACCTGAGTGCTCAGGGTCTGGATTGTGATCCGGAGGCCTCCTCAATCGAGGCTCTGCACGACTACGGCTACTACCGGCTTACGGCCTACACCTACCCGTTCCGGCGACTCTTACTGCCCAGCGAGCCGAAGGATTCGGCCTACCAGTTCAGGGCGGACGACTATCTTCCGGGAGCGCGTCTGTCGGAAGCCGCCGAACTCGCTCGGTTCGACCACGGTCTCAGAGACAAGCTGTTCGACGGTATCGCTGCATTGGAGCTCGCGCTCCGATTTCAGATCGCCCATGTGCTTGGCAAGAGAAATCCTTTTGGGCACACCGATCAGGCGTCGCTGGACGGAAGAGCTTGCGCCGAACCAGCTCCGCATCGAGTACGCGCAAGGTTCGCGTCAATGTTCGACTTTTGGATCGACGAATACGGCAAACTGATCGACCGAGCGGGTGGCGAAGACTTCATTCGGCACGTGAGGGCCAAATATCAAGGCGAAGTTCCGGTTTGGATCGCGGTTGAAACTTTCGACTTTGGAGGTCTGGCCAGGCTCTACAGCCTTTTGGAGCGCTATGACCAGAACCTGATCGCAAGGAGGTTCGGCATGTCTGACGGGCGCCAGTTCCACCAATGGCTTGTCGGACTGGGCGTGATCCGAAACCATTGCGCGCACCACAACCGACTGTGGAACCGTCAGCTTCCGCACGCCCTCGCAAAGATTCCACCACTGACGGTCAAGCCGGATCTGCACCATCTCTCGAATGTGGCTCACCGCCGAAAACTCTACGGATGGATTTCAGTGCTCGCCTACACGCTCCGCAACTATGACAACACTTCGAACTGGTTTCGAACCATCAAGACTCAACTCGGCAAGTTTCCTGCCAGCAATTTCGTCAGTTTGTCCGTCGATGTGGGCTTTCCTGCTGGGTGGGACGGTGAGTCTCTGTGGAACGGTGCGCCGTCCGCCACGCGAACCCTGCCCACTCCTGTTTAGAGTGCGCTCGACTGCCATTCTGCGGTGGTGAATCTGATGGGTCGAGGCCCGCACAGGATGGCCGTATTCCCCGGATCCGCCGGGCCTTGGTTGCGGATCCGCCGGGGCCGCGTTGCGGATCCGCCGGGCCTTGGTTGCGGATCCGCCGGGGTCGCGTTGCCGATCCGCCGGGCCTCCGTTGCGGATCCGCGCCGTACCGACCCGCGATCGATGCCCCCCGCGCGGCCCGGCAGCCGTCTCGCCACTAGGGTGGGCTCAGCGGAGCATCGCAGAGCTGGAGGTGGAGAACGGTGGCCCTCCCGAAGCAGCACGGCCAACGCGCGCCGACGATCTACGACGTCGCCCGCTCGGCCGGGGTCTCCCACCAGAGCGTCTCGAGGATGCTGAACGGCGAGACCGTCAGGCCGCTCACCCGGAGCCGCATCGAAGCGGCGATCACCGAACTCGACTATCGCCCGAACCCGACGGCCCGCGCCCTGGCGACCAGCGTCTCGTACCGGTTGGGTGCGCTGGTCTACGAGTTGCAGGAGCTCGGGCCGAGCCAGATCGCGCAGGGCGCCGCCGACCAGGCCCGGGCCGCGGGTTACCTGCTCGACATCGTCGCTCTCAATCCGCGCGACGACGCTTCCATCGCCCACGCGATCGAGCTGCTCGACCAGCAGCATCTCGCGGGGATCCTGGCGCTCGCTCCGACACAGCGGCTGGTGGATGCCCTGCAGACGGTCGACTACCGAATCCCTGTCTACATCGACTCTGAACCGCTCTTCGACGGCACGGCGGCGACAGAGACTCTGAACACGACCGGCACGAGGCTCGCCCTCGATCATCTTGTCGGGCTCGGTCACAGCCGCATCTTCCACATCTCGGGCCCGCCGGAGTGGATCTCTGCGCGCAACCGCCTGGCGGCGTACCGCGGGTACGTCGCCGACCACGGCCTGCCGGCGTTCGAGCCCGTGTACGGCGACTGGACGGCGGCGTCGGGGTTCGAGGCGGCCGCAAGGATTTCCCGCGACGCCGGCATCACCGCCGTCTTCGTCTCGAACGACCAGATGGCGATGGGGGCGCTGCGGGCGTTCTCGGAGGCCGGCATCCGGGTTCCGGAGCAGCTGAGCGTGGTCTCGTTCGACGATGTTCCCGAATCGGGTTTCACGATCCCCCCGCTGACGACGGTTCGGCTGGACTTCGCCGAGCAGGGTCGCCTGGCGGTCGAACGCCTTGTGGCGATGATCAGGAACGACCCGGAGCCGCCGCTGCCGGAGCGGCCCCGGGTCTCGCTGGTGGTGCGGCAGTCGACCGCCGCCGCCCCGCCGGTCTGACATTCCGCTGGCTGCCCCGACTTTTTCCGGCCGCTCTTGCATTCTCGGATGCTGTCGCTTATGTTTGCTCCAACGACAAACTGTTACCGGTAAAAGTTTGTCGCCCACACAGTCACGACAACGAAGTCCACGAGCTCAGCGGCTTCTGAATCGCCCATCCGCCCGCACCCCTGTGGGCCACCCACACAGCGAGACCCGCCGAACCTCCGGCGGTCATCCGAGTCCCTCAGCGAAGGAAGAATACCCATGCCACGATCTGCACGACGAACAGCAATGACGCTGGGCGCGGGAGCGGTTGCTCTCGGCTTGCTCCTCACCGGATGCTCCGCCGGAGCCAGTTCCGCGCCGGCGGCGACAACGTCGCAGGCCGACATCGACAAGGCGATGACGACCCCCACCACGATCACCTTCTGGACCTCCAACAAGCTGCAGGAGGAGGTCGACCTCTTCGAGAAGAAGTACCCGGCCATCACCGTCGACCTGGTCGACGCCGGCTCGGGAACCGACTACTACACCAAGCTCCGCAGCGCGATCAAGGCCGGCAACGGTGCTCCGGATGTCGCGCAGATCGAGTACCACCACATGCCCTCGTTCATCCTCCAGGGTTCCCTCGTCGACCTGACCCCGTACGGTGCAGCCGATGTGAAGGACCAGTTCGCGACCTTCGCCTGGGACCAGGTCGCCACCGACAAGGGCGTCTACGGCATCCCCCAGGACACCGGCCCCCTCGGCCTGCTCTACCGCAACGACATCTTCGCAGCAGCCGGCATCCCCGCCCCCACCACCTGGGACGAGTTCGCAGCCGACGCGGAGATCATCCACGCCGCCAACCCGTCGCAGTACATCGCCAACATCTCGCCGAGCAACGCCAGTGCCACCATGGGGCTCTTCTGGCAGGGCGGCGCGCAGCCCTTCTCCTACGACGGCGACAAGACGGTCTCGATCAACCTCGACAGCCCTGAGATGGTGAAGGTCGCCGAGTACTGGCAGAGCATGGTCGACGCGGGAACGGTCTCGACCGACCCCGACTTCACCGACCAGTGGTACCAGGGCCTCGCGAGCGGCCGTTACGCCTCATGGGTCTCCGCGGCCTGGGGTCCTCTCTTCCTGCAGGGCACCGCAGCAGACACCACCGGCAAGTGGACCGCCTCCGAGCTCCCCCAGTGGAACGCCGGCGAACACAAGTCGGGCAGCGTCGGCGGCTCCGCCAACGCCGTCATCTCCACCTCCGCCGCCCCGATCGCTGCCGCGAAGTTCGCCGAGTTCATCAACAGCGACCCCGAATCGAGCCTGACCATGGGCACGAAGCAGTTCCTGTTCCCCGCCGCCACCGCCACCCTGGCCGACCCGGCTTTCACCGACCAGGACGTCGAGTTCTTCGGCGGCCAGCAGATCAACAAGCTGTTCGCCCAGATCTCCCCCACGGTCAACCCGAACTTCCAGTGGCTGCCCTTCATGGACCCGGTGTTCGAGAGCTACAACGCCACCTTCGGCAAGGCGCTCACCGACAAGACCAGCCTGACCGACGCTCTCTCCGAGTGGCAGAAGCAGGTCGTCGACTACGCGACGAGCCAGGGCTTCACAGTCAAATAGACCCACCGAACGAGCGAACGCACCAGCGAACGAAAGCCTGACATGACAACGAACACGCCTGTGGTCACCGCCCGGCCCCCCGCGGCCCGGTCGAAGACCAGGAGTCGAACCAGCCCTGCCCGCCGTCAACAGAACCGCGCCGCCTACTTCTTCGTGGCACCGTTCCTGCTGTTCTTCGTGCTCATGCTGGTCATTCCGCTGGTCTACTCCGGTTACCTCAGCGTGTTCCGCGAGCAGCTGATCGGTGGGCTGTCGTTCATCGGGCTCGACAACTACGCCCGGGCCCTGCAGGATCCAGAATTCCTCGCAGGGCTCGGCCGTGTCGTGCTCTTCCTCGTGGTGCAGGTGCCGATCATGCTCGCGCTCGCGCTGCTGTTCGCGCTGGTGCTCGACAGCGGGCGACTGCGGTTCGCCCGGTTCATCCGGCTCGGCATCTTTCTGCCCTATGCGATCCCCGGTGTGATCGCAGCACTGATGTGGGGTTACCTCTACGGCCAGGACTTCGGACCCTTCGCCCAGGTGGCGCAGTTCTTCGGCCTGCCCGCCCCGCAGTTCCTGTCGGGCCAGTGGATGCTCGCCTCCATCGGCAACATCACGACCTGGTCTTTCGTCGGCTACAACATGATCATCATCTTCGCCGCCCTCCGCTCGGTACCCGAAGAGCAGTACGAGGCGGCGACGATGGATGGCGCGGGTCCGATCCGTATCGCCTGGAGCATCAAGATCCCCGCCGTCCGGCCCGCCCTCATCCTCACCGTGATCTTCTCGGTCATCGGATCGTTCCAGCTGTTCACCGAGCCCCAGCTGCTCAAGTCGATCGCTCCCACCGTGATCGACGGCGCCTACACGCCGAACCTCTACGCCTACACGCTGGCCTTCAGCCGCAACGAGCTGAACTACGCCGCCGCCGTCTCGTTCCTGCTCGGCTTCATCATCATGGTCGTCTCGTACGTCGTCCAACTCAGCACCCAGCGCAAGGAGCGCACTCGATGACCGTCGCCCTGTCCCCCGTCCAACCCTCCGCGACGGCTCCTGTGCCGGGTCGCCCGCCGGTTCCGCCGCGAAAGCGTTCGAAGACCGGAGCCGCACCGCGGAAGAGCACCTTCATCACCGTCGTGATGCTTGCAGCAGCCGCGTACTTCCTGCTGCCCATCGCGTGGCTGGTGATCGCCTCCACGAAGACCAACAGCGGACTGTTCCGCTCGTTCGGGTTCGCCTTCGACCGCGACTTCGCGCTCTTCTCGAACATCGCCGATGTCTTCACCCGCGACAACGGGATCTTCGTGCGCTGGCTGCTGAACACCGTCGTCTACGCGTCGGTGAGCGCCGTCGGAGCGACCCTGCTCGCGACCCTCGCCGGCTACGCCTTCGCCAAGTACCAGTTCCCGGGTGGTCGGCTGCTGTTCAGCGTCATCCTCGGTGCGATCATGATCCCCTCGACGGCACTCGCCATCCCGACCTACCTGCTGTTCAGCGGCGCCGGGCTCACCGACACCCCGCTGGCGGTCATCCTGCCGAGCATCGTGAACCCCTTCGGCCTCTACCTCATGATGGTCTACGCCCAGGGCGCCATCGACACCAGTCTGCTGGAGGCCGGCCGCATCGACGGCGCGGGAGAGTTCCGCATCTTCTGGCAGCTGTGCCTGCGGGTTCTCGCTCCCGGCATGGTGACCGTTCTGCTCTTCTCGCTGGTGGCGACCTGGAACAACTACTTCCTGCCGCTCATCATGCTGAACACCTCCGACCTGCTGCCGCTCACGGTCGGCCTCGCCCAATGGCAGTCGGCGGCCTCGCGGGGCAACGGCGGCGAGGCCCTGTTCTCGGCGGTCATCTCGGGTTCGCTCGTCTCGACGATCCCGCTTGTCATCGCGTTCCTCTTCCTGCAGAAGTACTGGCAGTCGGGCCTGACCGCCGGAGGGGTCAAGGGATGACCCTGCGATACGGCGGCGACTACAACCCGGAACAGTGGCCCGAGGAGATCTGGGCCGAAGACGTACGACTCATGCAGGAGGCCGGCGTCAACTTCGTCACGGTCGGAGTGTTCTCCTGGTCGCTGCTCGAACCCTCCGACGGGGTGTTCGAGTTCGGCTGGCTCGACCGGGTGCTCGACCTGCTGCACTCCGCGGGCATCCGCGTCGACCTCGCGACCGCCACGGCCTCGCCTCCCCCCTGGCTGACCACCGCCCATCCGGAGATGCTGCCGCAGGATGAACGCGGAATCGTTCACTGGCCGGGCTCCCGCCAGCAGTACTCCCCCACCTCACCCGCCTACCGCAGGTACGCCGCGCGGCTGGTGCGCCGCATGGCGGAGCGCTACGGTTCCCACCCCGCCCTCTCGATGTGGCACATCAACAACGAGTACGGCTGCCACACCAACCTCGACTACTCCGACGACGCCGCCATCGCGTTCCGCGGCTGGCTGCGCGACCGCTACGGCGACGTCGAGACCCTCAACCGGGCCTGGGGCACGACCTTCTGGTCGCAGCGCTACAGCTCGTTCGACGAGATCCTGCCACCGCGCATCGCGCCGAACTTCCGGAACCCCTCGCAGTTGCTCGATTTCCAGCGCTTCAGCTCGGATGCCCTGCTCGAGTGCTTCCTGATGGAGAAGGCCATCCTGCGGGAGTTCACCCCCGACATCCCGATCACGACGAACTTCATCGGGGCCTTCAAGCCCGTCGACTACTGGAGCTGGGCGCCGCACATCGACGTCATCTCCGACGACAACTACTACGACCCGCTCGACCCGCGCTCGCCCATGAAGGCCGCCCTGACCCGCGACCTCATGCGCTCCCTCGGGGGTGGCCGGCCGTGGCTGCTCATGGAGCAGGCGACCAGCCACGTGCAGTGGAGAACCACGAACGCCCGCAAACCCACCGGGCAGATGCAGGCCCTGTCGCTGCAGGCTGTGGCGCGGGGCGCCGACGGCATCAACTTCTTCCAGTGGCGGCAGTCCGCGGCCGGCGCCGAGAAGTTCCACACCGCGATGCTTCCCCACGCCGGAACTGACAGCCGGATCTGGCGGAGTGTCGTCGAACTGGGCAGGCAGCTCGCTGCTCTCGCCCCGGTCGAGGGCAGCGGCGAAAAGGCCCAGGTGGCGATCGTGCTCGACTGGCCGAGCTGGTGGGCGAGCGAGGCCGGTGCCCTGCCGCAGACCCTCTCCTACATCGATGCCGTCGAGAGCTGGTACGAGGCGCTGTACGACGCGAACGTGCCTGTCGACTTCGTGCATGCTGCAGCCGACCTCACCGGCTACAGCGTCGTGTTCGCGCCCCAGCTCTACCTCCTGCCCGACACCGCAGCCCAGTCGCTCGACTCCTTCGTGCGGCAGGGCGGTGCCCTCGTGCTGACCTACTTCTCGGCGATCGCCGACGAGAACGACCATGCTCACCTGGGCGGCTATCTCGGCGGTCTCCGCACGGCCCTCGGGCTCCGGATCGAGGAGTTCGCACCGCTCGCGCTCGACCCGTCCTCACTCGGCTCGGTCGTCGCGGTCACCAGCGAGCGGCTCGGCGACTTCAGCGGCACCCTCTGGTCGGAGCTGGTGACGGCCGACACCGCAGAGGTCGTGGCACGGTTCGCGGGCGGCGACCTCGACCGGCTGCCGGCGGTGACGACGAACCATCACGGGCGGGGAACCGCCTGGTATGTCGGCACCCAGCCCGACCGGGCCGCCGTGGCACGGATCGTCGGCACGATCCTCGGCGACGCAGGCGTTGCCCTGCCCTTCCCCGATGCGGGCGCCGGCATCGAGGCGGTGCGACGCGGCGGGATCCTCTTCGTCATCAATCACGGGCCCGAGGCCGCGCTGCTCGACCGGTCCGGCCTCGACCTGCTGACGGGCGAAAGGTCGGAGGGCTTCACCCTGCCGCAGTACGGTGTCGTCGCTCTTCGAGAGACGCCCTCGCACGAGCATCCGGAACCCCACGCCCCGGGCGTCGGCAAACCTTCCCACTTCGAGACACGAAAGGCTGAGAGTGAAGTTCACTGACGGCTTCTGGCAGCTCCGACCCGGCGTCACCGCCCTCTACGCTCGCGAGGCATACGACATCGAGAGCACGCCGAACGGTCTCGTCGTCACGGCGCCGACCGCGGTCATCCGGTCGCGGGGAGACACCCTCAACCGAGCCGTGCTGACGGTCGAGCTGAGTTCACCGCTCGACGGGGTGATCGGGGTTCGGGTGACCCATCACGCGGGCGCCCACCGGCACCCCGGATTCGAGCTGCCGGGAGCCGAGGCGGGCCACGGAATCCCGCGGGTCACCACCGCGGCTGACGGCGGCCTCTCCGCCGAACTCACCAGCGGCAGCCTGACGGCCAGAGTCACCGGGGGCTCGCCCTGGAACCTCACCTTCGAGGCAGACGGCAGGGTTCTGACCCGGAGCGGCGACAAGTCCGTCGGCTACATCTCTCTCAGCGACACGGCGTCGGTGGATCGCGGCCCTGCCGGGAACGCCCGCGCCGGCACCCCCGGCCCGAGCGCCACCGTCTTCACCCACGAGCAGCTCTCGCTTGGCGTGGGCGAACTCGTCTACGGCCTCGGCGAGCGCTTCGGTCCGCTGGTGAAGAACGGCCAGGTCGTCGACATCTGGAACGCCGACGGCGGAACGTCGAGCGAACAGGCCTACAAGAACATCCCGTTCTACCTCACCAACCGCGGCTACGGCGTCTTCGTCAACGACACCGGGCACGTCTCGTACGAGGTCGGTTCCGAGACGGTCGAGCGCGTGCAGTTCAGCGTGCCCGGCGAGAGCCTCGAGTACTTCGTCATCCACGGCCCGACCCCGAAGCAGATCCTGGAGCGGTACACGGCACTCACCGGTCGACCCGCCCACGTGCCGGCCTGGTCGTGCGGCCTCTGGCTGTCGACCTCGTTCACGACCGACTACGACGAACAGACCGTCACCGGCTTCATCGACGCGATGGCCGAGCGCGACCTGCCGCTCAGTGTCTTCCACTTCGACTGCTTCTGGATGCGCGAGTTCGCCTGGTGCGACTTCGAATGGGATGCCCGGGTCTTCCCCGACCCCGAAGGGATGCTCTCCCGCCTGCACGACCGCGACCTGCGGGTCTGCGTCTGGATCAACCCCTACATCGGCCAACGCTCCAAGCTCTTCGCCGAGGGCAGGGATCTCGGCTACTTCGTGAAACGGCCCGACGGCAGCGTCTGGCAGTGGGACCTCTGGCAGGCCGGCATGGCGCTCGTCGACTTCACCAACCCCGCGGCAACCGCCTGGTACCAGTCGAAGCTCCGCGCCCTGCTCGACCAGGGGGTCGACTGCTTCAAGACCGACTTCGGCGAGCGCATCCCCCTCGAGGTCGACTACTTCGACGGCTCCAGCCCAGACCGTATGCACAACCTCTACACCCAGCTCTACAACGCGGCCGTGTTCGAGGTGCTGCGGGATGCCCGGGGCGAGGGTGACGCGGTGCTGTTCGCCCGCTCCGCCACCGCCGGCGGGCAGCAGCTGCCCGTGCACTGGGGTGGGGACTCCACCAGCACCTACGAGTCGATGGCGGAGACCCTCCGCGGCGGCCTCTCGCTGGCGCTCAGCGGTTTCGGCTTCTGGAGCCACGACATCGGTGGGTTCGAGGGCACACCCGACGCCGGTGTGTTCAAACGCTGGACAGCGTTCGGGCTGCTTTCGTCGCACAGCCGCTTCCACGGCTCCGACTCCTATCGTGTGCCGTGGGCCTTCGATGAGGAAGCGGTCGAGGTGACCCGGTTCTTCACGAAACTGAAGCTCTCGCTGATGCCCTACCTCTACGCGGCCGGCCTCGAGGCAAGCGCCTCGGGCACCCCGGTGCTGCGGCCCCTTCAACTCGAGTTCCCCGACGACCCCGCCACCGCTCACCTCGACCGGCAGTACATGCTGGGTGCAGACGTCCTCGTGGCGCCCGTCTTCACGGCCGACGGAACGGTCGAGTTCTACCTGCCCGAGGGGGTCTGGACGAACCTCCTCACGGGTCACCCGGTGACCGGGGGCCGGTGGCTCCGGGAGCAGCACGGCTTCCTCAGTCTGCCGCTCTATGTGCGGCCCGGGGCCGTGCTGCCGCGCGGCGCGCGCGACGACCGGCCCGACTACGACTACCTCGACGGGCTCACACTCGAGGTGTATCCCGGAGCCGGCGACCGCACCATCACGGTGACCGAGCCGTCGGGCAGGAGCGCCGAGTTCACGGTCAGCCACGACGCCGGTAGTGACATCCACGTCACGTCGACGTCACCGGCCGGCTTCGAGGTGCGCCAGGTCAGCGCGGCCACCGAGCCACCCGTGCGCTGACGCGCGCCGGGGGGCCGGGCAGCCGGTCCAAACCGTCTGGCAGGCTCCCGCGCCTACTTCACGCCCCGGATCGGCAGCACGAGCACCGCACCGATCACGGCGGCGATCGCACCGGCGATGAAGAGGGCGGCGTAGTTCTCGGTGAGCGCCGCCGTGGCTCCGATGGCGAGGATGGCCGGGGCGATCGCCGGCACGATCGACGAGGGCAGCGTGTTCGCGAGCGCGATCACACCCATGTCCTTCGCAGGGTTGTCGGGGTCGGGCAGCACCTGGGTGACGAGGGCGAGGTCGACAGCGAAGTAGATGCCCTGGCCGACGCCCACGATCCCGATCGCGAGCAGGAAGCCCGGGAATGAGTTCGCGTTCGCGGCGATCAGCAGCCCGATCGCGAAGAGGATGGACGAAGCCATCACGAAGGGCTTCCGCCGGCCGATCCGGTCGGAGACCTTTCCGGCGATGGCGGCGAAGATGAGCGCGGCGATCGTGAGCACGAGGGTCGACAGGAACACCGCACCCGCCACATCCTGCGGGCTGAAGTGCAGCACGAAGATCAGGTAGAGGGCCTGGTACGCCTGCACGGCGGCGACCCCGAAGAACAGCAGGCACCGGCTCCACCACGCCCAGGCGAAGGCTGGGCTCTTCGCGGGATTGACCCAGAACGTGCTGAAGAACGACACCGCGGTGAAGGCGGGGCGGCGGTCGCGCGGGAACGGCTGGTCGTGCAGAACGACCGCGAACAACAGGATGCCCACCACACCGACCGCCGCGGGAACGAGGATCATCAGCGAGAGCGTGGGTGAGAACAGCTGCGCGATGAACAGTCCGATGACCGCTCCGACCGGTAGCGAGACGCCGACGATCGACGAGGCCGGGCCGCGCTTCGCCGGCTCGAACTGGTCGGGGATGACCGAGGTGACCGCCACGGTCGCCGCAGCGAAACCGACCTGCGTGAAGACACTGCCCACCGTCAGTACGGCAGTGGTGCTCGAGGCGAAGGTGATGACAGCGCCGATCGCGATGAGTACGGCACCGAGCACCAGGAGGGGCCGGCGGCGGCCCGAACGCGACGTGATGCGGTCGCTGATGCGGCCGAACAGCGGCAGGGCCACGAGCGAGAAGAGCGCTCCGACCGCGACGGCGATGGAGACGATCGTTCCGGCGTTGGCGGGATCGATGATGGTCGCTTTCAGTGAGATCGTCAGCACCGCGGGCACGAGCAGGGCCATCGCCGTTCCGATGGCGGCGAAACCGAGGAAGAACAGAAACCCTCCGCGAGGGTTGGCCCAGCCCCCGACGGGGACGCTCTGGGTGTACAGGCCGGGCGAGGCCGCGGCTGTGTCACGGGACACGGGGTTGGTCATGGCGGGCACCTTTGCATCGCGACCGATCTCGGTGATCGGTTCTGGCACAAGTTCTAGCACAATTAGTTATAACTGTTTAGTCTTTCGGTAGAAAAGTTTTCGACTCGACGGGGAGAATGAAGCCATGACCACCCGAACATCGCTCACCCGTGCCGAGGTTCTCGTCGAGCAGGTCGAGGCCGACATCCGACAGCGCGGACTGAAGCCCGACGATTGGATCACCAACAAGGAAGAGCTGCGGATCGGGTCGGGAATGGCCCGGGCCACAGTCAACGAGGCTGTGCGATTGTTGCAGGACAGAGGGATGGTCGTACCGAAGCCGGGCCCCGGCGGCGGCCTGTTCGTCGCCTCCCAGCATCCGATCGTGCGCCTCGGCCGCACCCTCCTCAGGGTCGAGGATTCACCCTCATCGATCGCAGACGCCATCGAGATGCGCGAAGAGCTGGAGGGCCTGGTGATGGCGCAGGCGGCTGCGAACCGAACCGAGACCGACATCGACGATCTGCGGGAGCACGGCCGGTCGATCGTCGACGCGACGGGAGACGCCGAGCTGTTCATCCATCGCAACTGGGCCCTGCACCGCCGCATCGCTGCCATCGGCCAGAACCAGGTGCTGAGAAGCACCTACCTCGGCTTGCTCGAGTACGTCGACTCCCGGTCGGTCGCGGCCAGCCGCGAAGACACCCACGACGATGCGTCGTACTTCGCCCACCGCATCCGGCTGCACCTCGACCTCATCGACGCAGTCGCCTCGGGCGACGAGGCCACCGCGCGCGAGGCGGCCGCGCGGCACTCGCACCGCGGCTGACGCACGGCTCGGGGTGCCCTCGGTTGACATCCGTCGCGAGTCGGCCTATCGTTCCAAATGGTTATACCTAATTGGCACACACCCTCAGCACGACGCCCACACCGCGCAGCGCACAACCCGGCAGAGCAGCCGGAGATCGGATCCCCATGAGATTCATCGGCCTCGACATCGACGGCTCCCCGTGGGTGGCCCGACTCGGTGACGACGGCGTGCTGCCGATCACGACCGTCGACGAGTTCTGGGCCGACGCCGCAGGCTGGATGAAGCGGGCCGAGGCCGCGACCGGCGACCTGCTCCCGCGCGGCGAGCGCCGGGAGATCCCGTTCGTGCCGCCGGCAGCGCGGGTCTTCTGCATCGGGCTCAACTACCGGGCCCATGCCGCAGAGGGTGGATTCACCCCGCCGGAATACCCCACCATCTTCGGTCGCTGGACCGCCTCGCTGTCGGTGAGCGGCGTCGCCGTTCCCCTGCCGCTCGGCGAACAGGGCCTCGACTGGGAGGCCGAGGTCGCCGCCTACATCGGCACCCCGGTGTGGAACGCCGACGAGACCGAGAGTGCGGCATCCGTCTTCGGCTATTCGACCTTCAACGACCTCACCGCCCGTCGCGCCCAGAAGCTCACCGCCCAGTGGACCCTCGGCAAGAACGCCGACAAGAGCGGCCCCGCGGGCCCCCTGGTGACGGCCGACGAAGTGGGCAGCCTCGAAGACGGCCTTCAGGTGCGCACCCGGGTCAATGGCACCGAGGTGCAGAACGGCAACACGCGTGACCTGATCTTCTCGATCCCGAGCATCATCTCGTTGATCAGCAGAACCCTCACCCTGCACCCGGGGGATGTCATCGTGAGCGGCACACCCGAGGGCGTCGGTTACGTGCGCACCCCGCCGTGGTACCTCGGCGACGGAGACGTCGTGGAGGTCGAGATCGAACGCCTCGGCACTCTGGTCACCCCGATCGGCGGGCCGAGTGCCCGGGAGGGCGCGTGATGACCACGCCACCCGCCACGCCGCAGCCGACGCCGCTCGCCGCGCTCCCCGACCACGTGCCCGTGCTCATCGCCGGCGGCGGGCCGAGCGGGCTGTTCCTGGCGCTCGAACTCGCGCACCGCGGCATCCGTTCGCTCGTCGTCGAACCGCGAGTGGATGTCGACCCCCACCGCCCACGCGCCAAGACCACGAACTCCCGCACCATGACCCATCTGCGCCGACTCGGGCTCGCACAGGCCCTCCGCGCCGCGGCCGCGCTCGACGCCGACTACTCCGAAGATGTGATCTTCTGCTCGAGCCTGACCGGTTTCGAGGTGAAGCGGTTCCGGCACGCCTTCCAGCTGCACCGCGAGAGGTTCGAACTGCAGCCGGAGGCCGGCCAGCAGATCGCGCAGCCGGTCGTCGAGACGGTGCTGCGGGAGGCGGCCCGCCGCTCCGACCTCGTGACGCTCTGCACAGGGCTCCGCGTGACGGGCGTCGATGGCCACACCGTGACCGTCTCCACTGCCACACCGATCTCCACCACCGCAGCGGCCTCCTCCACCGCAACGACTCCCGCCGTCACAGACGCCGGCAGCCGACAGGTGCACGCCGATTTCCTCGTGGGAGCGGATGGCGGAACCTCCGTCGTTCGCAAGAGCCTCGGCATCGCGATGCAGGGCGGCTCGGCGAACCGGTCGAACCTGAACGTGCTGTTCCGGTCGACCCGCCTCGCCGACGTCGTGACCCTCGACCCCGCGGTGCAGTACTGGGTGATGGCTCCGGAGGCCTCGGGCATCATCGGCCGCGCAGACCTCACCGACACGTGGTGGGCGATCGTGCAGGGCGTGGACATCGAGCGGAGTGACCTCGACCCCGCGGCACTCATCCGCGCCATGGCCGGTTCAGACATCGACGTCGATGTCATCGCCACCGACCCCTGGACCGCCCGCATGCTGCTCGCCGACAGTTACGGCCGCGACGGCGTGTACCTCATCGGCGACGCTGCCCACCTCAACCCTCCGTGGGGCGGCCACGGCTTCAACACCTGCATCGGCGACGCCGCGAACCTCGGCTGGAAGATCGCCGCCACCCTCGACGGGTGGGGCGGTGACGCGCTGCTGGCAAGCTACGAGCCCGAACGCCGGCCGGTCGCGGCCCGCACGATCCGCGAGGCGGCCGCGAACGGCCACGCCCTCGCGAACGACTTCGCCGACGCCCTGCTCGGCAGCGACAGCCCCGAGGGCGAAGCACTGCGTGCCTGGGCATCCGACGCCCTCGACGTTAAAAGGAGTGAGTTCAGCTCTCTCGGCCTGGTGCTCGGGTACTCCTACGCCGACTCCCCGCTCGTCGCCCCCGACCCCGAACCGGCACCCGCCGAGAGTCCCATCGACTATGTGGCCTCGGCTCGGCCCGGGATGCTGCTGCCCCACGTCTGGCTCGCCGACGGCACTTCGGTCTACGACCTGCTCGACGACCGGGGTTTCACCCTGTTCGTCGCCGCCGGCGCGGACTTCGACCTCGACAGCAGGCACGGCATCCCCGTTCACACCGTCGTGCTCGCCGACACCGCCCTCTTCGCCCGCTGGGGTGCGCCGGCCGTTCTGGTGCGACCCGACCAGCACGTCGCCTGGCGCGGGTCGACCGCTTCGCATGCCGCGGCCGCACTCGACCGCGCCGCAGGCTGGGCGCGCACCCTCCAGGAGGCAGCCCCGTGACCAGCTCGAACTTTCGCGACTACGTCTATCCGCCCGAGCATCCGAGAGTAGCCTCGCTCCGCGGCCTCGACGCACGCGCCTACGCCGAGACCGCCACGACCGACAGCTTCGCCGGCCCGATGATCGAGGGCTGGGCGAAGCTCTACCCCGTGGCCTATGTCGGGCTCACCACCGACGGGCACGTGCAGCCTGGTCTCTTCGACCTCCGCGACGAGAACGCACCCGTGCGGGAGATGACGGCCGCGGCATCCACTCTGCTCGACTCCCTCGAGACCGCGGAGGCCGCACGGCTCCGCTACCCGCTCGACGCGCACGAGTGGCGCAGCTGGGCGAACCCCGAATTCATGCAGCACGACACCGGTCTGCGGCTCGACGAGCTCTCCGACGAGACCGTCGCCGCCATCCTCGCCGTCGTCGAAGCGAGCCTCAGTCCGGAAGGATTCCGGCTCGTGCGCGACCTGATGTACATCAACGGCTACCTCGGCGCGGTCGTCGAACTGCCCGCGCTGATGAACGAGCGGAGCTACAACTTCGCCCTCTACGGCGACCCCTCGCCCGATGCACCCTGGGGCTGGCAGCTGTTCGGTCACCACGTCGCGCTGAACTGCCTGGTGGTCGGCGGCCAGCAGGTGGTGTCACCCGTCTTCCTCGGCGCAGAACCGAGCTCGGTCGACAGCGGCCCGCGCGCCGGGCTGCGGGTCTTCGACGACCGCATCGCGACCGCCCGCGCCCTCATGGCCGCCCTCGAACCGTCGGTGCGGCATCGGGTCGTCAGCTACGCACAGCTGGTGGATCCCGCCATGCCGCCCGGACGCATCCACCCCGGCGACGAACGTCATCTCGGCGGATGCTTCCGCGACAACGCGGTCGTGCCCTATGAGGGCGTGCGGGTCACCGAGTTCGACGCGCGCGGGCAGCAGCTCGTGCTGGAGCTGGCGCGGCAGTTCTTCGCCATCCTCCCGGCGGGACCAGCCGCGGCGAAACTCGCCGACGTCGAAGCGCACCTCGACGAGACGTGGTTCTCCTGGATCGGCGGCTTCGAGGGTGCTGCTCCCTTCTACTTCCGCATCCAGAGTCCGGTGACCATGCTCGAGCTCGACCACCACACGGGTGTGTTCCTCTCGAACGACGAGCCGGGCGACTTCCACATCCACACGGTCATCCGCACCCCGAACGCGAACGACTACGGCCGCGTGCTCGTCGAACTCGCGACCGGCCGGAAGCTCATCGCGTGAGCGCCGTGGGTGTGCAGGATCACAACCGAACGAGGGGATGGCAATGAGAACGGTGGAATTCGCGGCCGGCCTGAAGGCCGACATCTACGTGCCTGCCAGTGATGCCCGGGGTGCCGGCGAGGCTGGCGACGCCGGCGTCGCGCGCGAAGCCCTGCCGGTCATCCTCTGGCTGCACGGCGGAGCCTGGCGGGTCGGCGACCGCACCCTCGCCCCCGACCTGCAGCGCTACTTCGCCGACCGCGGATTCGCGATGGTGAGTATCGACTACCGGCTCAGCGGCGACGCCGTGTTCCCCGCGCAGCTCGATGACGTGCGCACGGCGATCCGCTGGGTGAAGGAGCACGCCGCCGACTACAGCTTCGACCCCGACGCGATCGGCCTCTGGGGCTCGTCGGCGGGCGGGCACCTCGCGGCCCTCGCAGCGGTGACCGCCGATGCGGCGGATATCGCCACCGCCGTGCACGCGGTCGTCGACGGTTACGGCGCGGCAGACCTGCTCGCCCCCGACCAGGACGTTCCGCCGACCGTGGGCCTCCTCGGCGGCCCCGTGCAGGAGCGCCGCGACCTCGCCATCGCGGCAAGCCCGGCCCGCCACGTGACATCCTCAGCACCGCCGTTCCTCATCCTGCACGGCGGCGCCGACCCGCTCGTGCCCGCCAGCCAGAGCGTCACCCTCTTCGAGGCGCTGGCGGCCGCCGACGTGCCTGCCACCCTCTACGTGATCGACGGCTTCGGCCACGGCTTCTTCAACCCGGTCGGGGGCGAGGAACTGGCCGGCCCGCCGATCGACGCGGGGCACCTCGAAGCCGACCCGCACGCGAACGCGACTGTGCGCGTGCACCCCGCGGCTCCCGGCGACGCCATCAGCCCGCCCGCGGCATCCTTCGACCTCATCGAATCCTTCTTCCGCACCCACCTCACCCGCCCCTGACGCCCATCCCCACCAGGCGATCCCACCCGACGACCGCCCCACCTGAAAGCGACGACGATGCCCGACACCCCACCCACCCCCGTGGTCAACCAGCTGCCCGGTGAGACCCTCCCCTACGTCATGAGTGCCGGCGAAGGTGCCCGCTACGAGATCGACGGACGCCTGTTCACTCTCATCGCCCGCCCCGAAGACACCGGATCCCTGTTCGGCGCCCACTACGTCTCCGGCGGGCGCGGCGCCGAAGCCCCGTTCGCCGTGCACGCCACCGAGCACCAGACCGTCGTCGTCTTCGACGGACTCGTGCACTTCTGGCTCGGCGACCGGGCCCGCATCCTCGCCCCCGGCGACACCGTCTCGATCCCGGCCGGCACGCCGTTCGCCTACCGCTTCGCCAGCAACTACACGCGCATCCTCCTCTACTCCGCGGGCGGCGCCTCCCTCGGGCTCGTGCCCCGCGTCGGCCTGCCGGTCGATGCCCACGTGCATCCGGCCCGCCCCGAGCATCCGGTGACCGTCGACGAACTGCGCGACGTCGGCGCCGAATTCGGTATCGGCTACCCCGACCTGCAGAAGACGGATGCCGCCCTGCAGCACGACGAGACCCGGCCGGCCGGCACGGTGCCCTACTTCCTGAGCTCGGGCGAAGGCGAGCGCACGCGCACCTTCAACCAGCTCAACACCTTCCTCTCGCGCGGCGAGAACACCGGCTCCGACTACTTCGCGATGCACACCACGGGGGCGAAGGCGGGATACATTCCCCTGCACTTCCACCAGCGGCACACCGAGAACTTCCTCTGCCTGGAGGGGCGCATCTGGCTGCACGTCAACGGACGCGAGGTGCTGCTCACCAAGGGCGATTTCGTGCACGCGCCAGCGGGCACCATCCATTCCTTCTCACTCGACTCGAACCACACCCAGATGATCGGATTCCTCGCACCCTCCATCTTCGAGAAGTTCTTCGACTACATGAACGAACCGACGACGGATGCGGTCTACCCCGAAGGCGGCGAGTTCTTCTTCCCGGGCGAGGGTTTCGCCCGGGCCCAGGCCGAACTCGACCTCGTCGTCGTCGGCGCTCCCCCCGCCCGGACGGTGGCGCTCGATGTCTGAAACCTTCGCGCCCGACTTCCTCTGGGGCGTCGCCACCGCCGGCCACCAGGTCGAGGGTGACAACAACACCAGCGACACCTGGTTCCTCGAGCACGTCACGCCCACCATCTTCCGCGACCCGTCGGGCCGCGCCTGCAACAGCTGGGAGCTCTGGCAGACCGACCTCGACCTCGCCGCCGGCATGGGCCTGAACGCCTTCCGCTTCTCTGTCGAGTGGGCGCGCATCGAGCCCTCCCCCGGCGAGTTCTCGGAGGAGGCCCTCGCGCACTACGAGGCGTTGATCGATGGATGTCTCGCCCGAGGCCTCGCGCCCGTTGTCACCTTCAGCCACTTCACCTCGCCCCACTGGTTCGCCGCGCGTGGCGGCTTCCTCGACCCGGAATCGGCCGATCTCTTCGCCCGCTACTGCGGCATCGTCATGGACCGGTTCGGTGACCGCATCGCCCTGGCCGTGACCTTCAACGAGCCCAATCTCTGCCAGATGCTGAGCTGGGCGAACCTGCCCCCGTTCATCGCCGACCTCGAACGAGCCACCCTCGAAGCCGCCGCTCGCGCAGCCGGCGTCTCGTGCTACCGCGTCGGCAACGTCATGCTCCCCGAGGACTTCGCCGCCATGACCGAGGGCATGACCCGAGCGCACCTCGCAGCGAAGGCCGCCATCAAGGCCCGGCGCCCCTCACTCCCCGTGGGTCTCTCGATTGCCATCGTCGACGACGTCGCCCTCCCCGGCGGCGAGGAGTTGCGCGACCGCAAGCGCGCCGAGGTCTACGACCACTGGCTCGACCTCGCCCGGGCCGATGACTTCATCGGCGTGCAGAACTACGAACGCCTGACCTACGACGCCTCGGGCGAGGTCTCGCTGCCGACCGGCACCCCCGTCAACGAACAGGGCACCGCCGTCGAACCCGACTCCCTGCGGGGCGCCGTCGCCTACGCCTTCGCACGAAGCGGCGTGCCGGTCTTCGTCACCGAGCACGGCATCAGTGCCGCAGACGACACCCTGCGCGCCGGCTTCATCGAGCCGTCGCTCGCTGGCCTCGGCCAGGCCATGGCTGCGGGCATCCCGGTGCTCGGCTACTGCCACTGGTCGCTGATGGACAACTTCGAGTGGATCTTCGGCTACTCCCGCCACCTCGGCCTGCACTCCGTCGACTTCACCACCTTCGAGCGCACCCCCAAGCCGAGCGCCGCCGCCTACGCGGCGGCCGTCGCCGCCCGCCGCACACCGACCGCCAAGTTCCGAGAAGGTTTGATCGCCAGCAGCTAGATTCGGTCGAACTGAAGGCCGAAGTTGAACAATGCCCTCAAAACTCCACTCTCGATCAACCTGCCCTAACCGAGATTCTTCTATCAATGCAGAAGACCCGTTGAGTGCGACGCATGTATTCAAGGATGCTGTGCCCGAACACACATTGGGTGCTTGGTGGGACTGTTGGCTAGGACCCGGCTATTACCCCCAAAGGCTGTCCGATCTGAGTAGACCGTTTTGAAACGACGTCATGCTGCCATTGGAATAGCCTGCTACCAGAGCACATTGTCAGTCCGGGTGGGTCGGGGGATTTAGTAATGGTGAATTTTGGGTCAGAAAGCGATCTAGTCGCAAGACTTTCTTATGCGATAAGCGACAATAATCCGCGACCGATTGCCTTCCTTACGGGGTCGGGTCTAAGTGTGCCGTCAGTTCCGGGAGTCACTGCGACATTGCAGATACTCCGGAAAGCGTTCCCGGTCGAGGAGCAGGTTGAACTGGATGCACTGCTGGCGAAACATAGAGAGGCGGGAGAAAAGTATCGACAAGCTTTCCAGTTTCTCGGTATTCGTCGCCCTCCGGCATTGTCCGAGCGCGTCCTAAAAATTGCCACACTTAGGGCATACGACCGAACCGGGATCGATGAGAATGACCTATTGTCCATGGCTCCGGAACTGGAAGCGAACCAGAGCGGATGGAAGCTTCCGCCGGGACAGGCCGCACTCGGCCGAATTCTCTCGGGTCTTCCACCTCGTTTGCGTGGCCCTGTCTTCACGACCAACTTCGATCCCTTAACCGAGATTGCGGTACGACGAGCGGGCGGGGTTGCAACACCCTACATACATGCAGACGACAGTTCATTTATTGCTAATTTACGAGTACAGACGGGCGCGAGCGTCATCCATCTGCACGGCTATTGGCGAGACTCGCAGGTGCGCAACACCTCAGATCAGTTAGAACAAGATCGGCCCAACCTAGCGGCTTCCCTTCGAGTGACTTTGGAGAGACATACTCTCTTGGTGATCGGTTATGGCGGATGGTCCGACGTGATTTCTCGATCGCTCCTTAGCGCGATAAGGCAGCAGCAGAGCGGCGAGCTTGACGTTTTGTGGTGCTTGCATGAAAGTGAACGTGAACTCACGACGGGATCATCAAGCGAAGAAACCCTGAGCGGTTTCTCAAGTGCCCCGGGAAATGTGCAGTTCTACGCGGGAATCGACGCGAACGTGGTGCTGCCAATGCTCGAAAAAAGAATTGCTAGCGTCCTCAGTTACGACGACGGGCGCCGCCTAAGCGGTGCCAGTCTCCTCGGCTGGACGACCATCACCCGCTCGGAGCTCGATGAGGTGAAGCCAAACGCTACCGTCGCTGCGGCTTTGACCTTTTTTGACGGCCGAATTCCGTCTTGGCACGACGCCGTGAGTTCTCATATACCAAGACGTGACTCGACGATACAGATCTTCAACGAAATTTCAGCTTCAGATGCCGCGAAATTGTCTACTTTGACCGTGCTAACGGGGCCTAGTGGCGAAGGAAAGTCTACGGTTTCGCGTCAGGTGGCTGCGATGCTAGCAAGCGATGAATCTCAAAACTTTCGCGTCTTCGTTCTGGAGGGTGATCACTTTGGAACGCTTGCTTCCATTCTTCGGTTACCGACGGATGCCTCTTACCTTCTGCTGATAGATGAGGCCCATAGGTTTGTAAATCGAATCCAAGATTTGGTAAAGGATCTTCAAGCCTCTGGCCGCTACGGAATCCACCTTCTTGTTGTTAGCGGCGATACTGATTGGGCTTCGGTTGGAGGCTCGAATTTTGCGTGGAACCGATTCGTCTCAACGAACGTCCACCAACTAAACGGCTTGACTCATATCGACGCTACGGCGATGGTCGGTGCGTGGGAAGCGATTGGCGCCAAGGCGCTGGGTGAACTTCAGTGGTACGACTCACAGGAACAACGTGTAGATGCGCTCTTGGATTTCTCATTTGGCGAGGCGATTGCCGGACCGGGAACACTCTTGGGTGCGCTGCTCACCACGCGGTACGACCGCAAAGGACTGCGAGAACACATCAAACAACTTTTGGAGCGTTTGCGCACCCGACTCATTCCCCCAGCTAACAATTCGTCGTTGCTGGACGCGTTGGTAGCTATCTCGGTCCCGCACGCCTACGGTGTTTTCGCGCTAAACTCCTCTGTCCTGGCTGACGCGTTCGACATGAGTCCTGTCGAACTCAACGCCTACATCCTGATTCCGCTTGGCGAAGAAGCGGCAATCACTTTTGCGTCTGGCCACATAGTTGTGCGTCATGAGCTGATCGCTTCGGCAATCATCGACCTCTGCCTGGAAACAGGCTACGACCTTGAGTCGGCAACCAAACGCATTGTCGCTGCAGCGGCCCGCCACATACTTCATGGCGGCTACAGCCCTGGGATGGCGCAGATTACATACCTTGCGTCCCGCATTACGGACATGCCAAAGCTCGCTTTAGTTGCTGCCGATGCCGCGGTTGAGGCTGCACCGGACAGACTCTCCTACCGGACTTCGAGGAGTAAAGTGCTCCGCACCGCGAGAAGAGCGATTGACGCAGCAACCGAAAACGAATCTTCGTTACCGTTAATCCTTCACCCTGACAATGTGAATCAGGCTCGAGGTTACTTTGTGGAATGGGGGGTAGTTGAGGGGTTGCTTGAGAACTTCGCACGCAATGCGATGTTGGCGGGAGTAGCGCTTCAAGATGGAGTATCCCTCGGCGGGCTAGACACGGAACAATCCGAAAGAGGACTATCTTGCCTCGTATTAGCCCTCCGCCGGCTGCAGGAAAACAATCCACAACCCGAGATCCTGCAGGCGCTTGCTGCTGCCACTGTCCTTGCTAGAGCTTGTGGGCAGAAGTCGGCAACTGGGCGGGAATGGCTTCGAGTGGCGGAGCGAATGGTCGACAAAAATGGAGCGAGTTATCCGAAGCTCGATGGCAGTGACTCTGCGACCAAGGCGCTCAGAATCGGGCTAAATGCATGCCGGGCCCGACTTGAGAGGCCATTCCCGACTGCATTTCCACGAACCGACTTCCAATTCTTATCATTGCAAAGGCTTCTCGCAAATCCCAGACAGTGGTACTAATTTAACCTGACGTTTAGCTTGGTGCGCTTTGTGAGGCATGCGCGACCAACCTGAGGCAAAGCGGCGTGCCGGTCTTCGTCACCGAGCACGGCATCAGTGCCGCAGACGACACCCTGCGCGCCGGCTTCATCGAGCCGTCGCTCGCTGGCCTCGGCCAGGCCATGGCCGCGGGCATCCCGGTGCTCGGCTACTGCCACTGGTCACTGATGGACAACTTCGAGTGGATCTTCGGCTACTCCCGCCACCTCGGCCTGCACTCCGTCGACTTCACCACCTTCGAGCGCACCCCCAAGCCGAGCGCCGCCGCCTACGCGGCGGCCGTCGCCGCCCGCATCTGAGAATGCCCGGCCGGCAGGATAGCGGGCAGAGTGGTGTCATGACGTTCACCGGATTCGGCTCAGATGCGAGTAACTTCTTTCAGGCTCTCGCGAAGGACAATTCACGAGAGTTCTTCCAAGCGCACCGGCAGCAGTACGACGATGCCGTTCGGCAGCCTCTCGAAGATCTGCTCGGTGAAGCGGAGAAGATCTACGGACCCGGTCGCGTGATGCGACCCAACCGGGATGTCCGGTTCAGTAGGGACAAATCGCCCTACAAGACCAACGCCAGCATGTGGGCCGGCTCGGTCGGGGGCGTCTATCTCAGCCTGAACGCCCGGCACCTCGAAGTTGGCGGGGGTATCTACGAGCCGAGCCGGGATCAGTTGGCGCGCGCTCGGACTGCCATCGACTCTGTTCCCACAGCTGCATCGCGGCTGACGGAGATCATCGACGCCCTCGTCTCCTCAGGCTTCGAGATGGCCGGCCCGTCTCTGAAGACCGCACCCCGAGGCTACGACCGCGACCATCCCAACATCGAACTCCTCCGCTTGAAGCACTACGCGGCACTCACAACGCTCCCGGTCAGCGCTCTACCGAAGAGGATCCTGGGCGCCTGGGAGGCCGTTGAAGCGCTCATCGAATGGGGAGACACCCACGTGGGCGCGGCCCAGTCCTGGCCGTGAGGGCCGACTACCCGTCCGTGCCGAGGGCGGGGTCGGTTTCGGCGGAGGGTGCCTTCTTGGTCTGCCAGGGCCAACGACCCGTGATCTCGAGCTCGAGCGAGAAACTCAGGAAGGTGCGGATCAGGATGATCGCGGCAAGCACCGCGACGCTGTCGAGAGTGGGTGTCACGGCGACCGTGCGGATGATGTCGGCCGCGACCAGGAACTCGAGGCCGAGCAGGATCGACCGCCCGAGGTACTGCCGGTAGGCGCGATACACCGGGCGCAGCCCCCTGATCATCCTGAGCAGAACGAGCGCCGTGGAGATGACCGCGCCGCCGAGGATGATGAGCACCCCGGCGCCGTCGATGAGCGTTCCGGCGAATTCGACGATGTTCTGAAAGTCCATGAGCTAAGACAGCCAGAAGGGTGACGCTGCCGCAAGGCCTGTTCGAACCCGACGGCATCAGTTCGGACAACCGTGGATCGTGACCTACCAGGGCGCGCGGTTGCCGTCCCACGACCAGAGGGCTCCCGTCGGGCCGTCGTCGGGCAGGAGCGCCAGACGTACGACTCCCGTGGCGGCCTCGGTCGGGTCGCCGCCGACCGACATGCCGGCGATGAGGTTGGTGCGGCGGAGCCCCGGTGCAATCGCATTCACCTTGAACCTGTCGCCGAGGGCCTGGGCCGTGAGCATCGTGACGGCGTTCACGGCCGTCTTCGAGCTTCGGTAGGCCAGGCCGCCGCCCTTCGCGCGTTCCCAGTCGAACTGCGGATTCGGGCTGCTGCTCCACGTGAGCGATCCGGTGCCGCTCGACACAGTGACGATGCGCGGATGAAGCGACCTCCGCAGTGCCGGGAGGAACGCCTGCGTGACGGAGACGACGCCGAACACGTTGGTCTCGTAGGCGGTGCGCAACTGCTGCAGGGTGGTGCCGTCGATGTCTTCGCCGCCGGGGTTCACTCCTGCGTTGTTGACAAGGATGTCCAGTTCGCCGACACGGTTCGCCGCTGCGGCGATCGAGGCCGTATCCATGACGTCGAGCTGCACCGCGTGTGCAGCAGGACCGAGATCCGCGGCGACCTGCTCTCCCTTCTCGAGGTCGCGAGCTCCGATCCACACGGTCAGGCCATGCCCCAGCAGCTGTCGCGCTGTCTCCAGACCGATGCCGCTGTTCGCCCCCGTCACCAGCGCGACCGAGCCCGGCTCGGGTGAACGGATTTCGGCGGGAAGCCGGTCGATGTCTGTCATGGTGTTCCTCTCCAACTCCAACGATGTGGTTGGAATGCTACTCCGGGCTGAGCTGATCTCCAACTCAGGTGTTGGTATTCTGGGGCGATGGCCTGGGACACCGACGGAACGCAGCGTCGACTTCGTGACGCCGCACTCGTGGAGTTCGCTGCCCACGGTTTCGAAGGCACGACGGTCTCCTCCATTGCAACCCGGTCGGGCGTGAACAAGGAGAGGCTCTACAGCTACTTCGGCGACAAGAAGTCTCTCTGGGATCTCGTGCTGACGACCGAGCTCGAGCGCCTCGCCACCGCGGTCGAACTCGCCGGGGCCGGCTTGAACGACATCGGCGAGTTCGCCGGAGCGACCTACGACTACCACGCGGCCCATCCTGAACTCGGCCGCCTGTTGCAGTGGGAGGGCCTACAGTCCGGCCCACCAGCTCACGCCGAAGTTCGAACAACGCACTACCGGGAGAAGGTGGCGCGCTTCGCCAGCGCCCAGCGCGACGGCTTCGTCGACCCGGAGATCGATCCCGCACATCTCGTCTTCACCCTGATCGCCCTCGCCGCCTGGTGGCAGACCGTGCCCCAGCTGGCAGAGATGATCACGGGCGCACAGCCGGACGACCAGCAGGAACGGGCAGCCCGCCGCCGGTTCGTCGTCGAGGCAGCACGGCGTATCGCATCGCCGTCCTCCTCGAGCGAATCCGCCCGCACGTCTCCGTAGCCGAGCCGCTGCCGCTCGACGGCGCCCCGATCATCCTGTCGCTCGTGGAGATCACTGCTGAGTTCACGATTGTGAGAACACGCTCGAGCGCCTACCGAGACCCACTCGTGTCGCCGATTGCGATAGGCCTTCGCGACGACACCGGCGACACCTACCAGTGGATGCAAGCCATCTCCGGCGGAGGCTTGATGGCGGATGTTCGAAGCGACGTCTTCGCCGGCGCGCCCCCTTCCACGGCGAAACTTCTCCTCGTGACCATCCAGAACGAGAGCCACCCTGACTTCACCGAGACGGTGATTGATCTGGCCGCACCGTTCGCCTGACACGCGCTCAGAACGGCATGACACAAAGCGAGATAACAGATTCGCGACGTCTTGCCCGAATGGACTTAGCCGACGAAGCATCCTCCCCGGGAGTAGCGCGGCTGGCGGAACCACCGCCCGCGGGGCGAGAAGACACGTGTTGTCGGGGGTGCGGGGTGGCGCAACGAGCCGTTCTCCCTCGGGAAACGGGCACGCAACGGCGGTCGGTGAAGCTGGGCGGGCTCCTGCACCTCTTTCCGCACCATTCGATGCTCTTTCGACAGTTGGAGAACCCATGCCCACCCACCATCGGCGGCTCGCCGCCTCGGCCGGCGCCCTCGCCGCGACCGCCCTGCTGCTCAGCGCCTGTTCGACCGGCTCCTCGCCTTCCGCCCCGACCTCGGCGGCATCCCTCACCGTCGGAAGCGTCGACCTCGCGGCCGCAGGCTGCCCGGCGAACGTGGTCATCCAGACGGGCTGGAACCCCGAGGCCGAGCATGGGCACCTGTACGAGCTCCTCGGCGACGACTACACGGTCGACGCAGGCAAGAAGGTCGTCTCCGGCCCGTTGATGGCGAAGGGCTCGTACACCGGCGTGAACGTCGAGATTCGTGCGGGCGGCCCTGCCACCGGGTACCAGACGGTCACGAGCCTGCTCTACTCCGACCCGTCCATCACGCTCGGCTACGTCTCGACAGACGAGTCGATCTCGCAGTCCGCCACCATGCCGACGACCGCCGTGTTCGCCTCGCACGACATCAGCCCGCTGATGATCATGTGGGACCCCTCAGCCCACCCCGATGTCACCGACATCGCCGGTCTGGTGAAGTCGGGCGCGATCATCCGCTACTTCGGCGGAACGGCTTACATGTCGTACCTCACAGCGGCGGGGATCATCCCGGTCGACCAGACCGACGGCTCCTACGACGGCACGCCGGCCGCCTACGTGGCGTCTGGCGGCAAGGATGCCCAGCAGGGATATGCCTCGGCAGAGCCCTACGTGTACGAGAACGAGGTCGCGGCCTGGATGAAGCCGGTGAAGTACCAGCTCGTCGATGACCTCGGATTCCGGCCCTACCAGGATCCGGTGGTCGTTCGAACCGCCGACGTCGAGACGCAGTCGTCGTGCCTCAAGGCGCTCGTGCCTGTGCTGCAGCAGGCCGAGGTCGACTACTTCGCTGCTCCGGATGCCGCCAATGCGCTCATCCTGGATCTGGTCGACCAGTACGACACCGGCTGGGTCTACACGAAGGGCGTGGCCGACTATTCGGTGAAGACGATGCTCGACGAAAAGATCTCGGGCAACGGCGACAACGAGACCATCGGCGACTTCGACGAAGCGCGCGTGCAGGATCTGATCGACAAGGTCACGCCCGTCTTCCAGTCGCAGGGCATCACGCCGGCCGAAGGCCTCGCACCCGGTGATCTGGTGACGAACCAGTTCCTCGACACCTCGATCGGCATGGCCGGCTGATCGACCTCACGTCTGGCAGAGCCCCCACTGGGCGGCCTCTCGGAATGAACGCGCAGGCGATCCTCGTCTGCGCGTTCATCGCGTCGGCCCAGATGACCTGGGGCGTGATCGTGCCCGCACTCCCCCTCCTGGTCAAACGGTTCGACATCGGCACGGGCAGCATCGGTCTGCTGATCGCGGCTTTCGCGATCGGCCGCGTGATCGCGAATGTGCCGGCCGGGCTCGCACTGCGGCGCATCCCGCCGCGGCGTTTTCTGCAGACGGTGTCGGTGCTGCTCGCCGTGGTCACCGCACTCACGGGGCTGCTGCCGAGCGAGCCCCTGCTGCTCACCGCCCGACTCGTGGCGGGCATTCTGGGGGGCGCCGCAGTCACGATCGGCTTCTCGGTTCTCGTGGCGGGCTCCCCACCCGAACGGCGTGGCCGGATCATGTCGACCGCCACGGTCGTCATGATGAGCGGCTCGGCGGTCGGCGCCCTGCTCGGCGGTGCGTCGGTCTCGGTGCTCGGGGTTGCCGGGGCGTTCGCGGTCGCGGTGCTGCCGCTGCTCCTCTGCGTGCTGGTGGATCTTGCGCGGCCCGCCGCGCACTACTGGGCGGCGTTCGCCTCGAAGACGGATGCCCGATCCAGCGACTCGAAGACGGACGCTTCTTCCACCGCACCGCAGCGAGCGCTCCCGCCGGCCGGCGCGCTCGTCGCAGGTCTCGTGGCGGTCTCGTTCGCCACCTTCCTGGCTCGCTTCGCCGGCGAGCAGGGGCTCATCCCGGTGCTGGCGTACGAGTCCGGCGGGCTCACCCCCCTGACCCTGGGCGTTGCGATGGCGGCGGGAACGGTGATCAGCATTGCGGCGCTGCCCGTGGTGGGCCGGGTCGTCGACCGGGGAGCCCGCCTCAGCGTGCTGATTCCCTCTGCTCTTCTCGGAGCCGTGGCGCTGCTGTTCTTCCCGGTGGTCGACGAGCCGCTGGCCTTCGGCGCCGTGATCGTCGTCTACTACGTTTCGACCAGCGTGGCAGGCGTGGTGCCGAATGTCGTCACGGGCGAGCGGTTCGAGCCGGCCGCGGCCGGTGCGGTGGTGGGACTGACCCGCACGGCCGGCGACATCGGGGCAGCGGTCGGCCCGCTGGCGGTCTTCGCGCTGGCCGACGGGGTGGGTGCCCAGGCGGCGGTCGCCACGATCGCCGCGGTGCTCGTCGCCGCACTCGCGGTCCTCGCGCCCGCGGTCGCCGGGCGCCGTCGGCCGGAGCCGGTGGCTGGTACCGCTGTGCCGTCGGGACCCCGCCCGCTCTAGAGGTCGCCCCGCGACGGTTCGAGCGCCACCCGCACCAAGTCCGAGCGCTGCCGGCCGTGGTAGATCATGACCACCGTTCCCCCCGGCTCGCGAACGGTGGTCTCGATGAAGAGCAGCGGTGTGCCGACCTCGGTCGAGAGCAACTCCGCGGCAGAGAGATCGGCCGAGATGGCCGTGATCTGCCGATCGGCGGTCAGCCGCTCATGACCGAACCGGCCCTCGAGAATGTCGAACACATCGTCGTTCGCGTCAGCCCGGTCGAACACGTCTGCCGGGCGAAGCGGCAGGTAGTAGGTGCGCAACGAACCGGGCAGCCCCTTGTGCAGGATGACGCGCTCGAACACGGCCATCCGGTCGACACTCTCGTCGAAGTGAACCGCCATCGGCACCGGAACATCGCTGGTCTCGCGCCAACCGATCAACACGTAGTCGTGGTCGAGCGGTGGCGGGTCGATCTTCAGCTGATCGAGCAGCCGATCCGTGCGCCAGGTGAGCGGCCGGGCGTTGGCGTAGGTGCCCTGGCCGGCCGTGCGACCGATCGTGTTCTCCTGGACGAGCATCTGCATGGCGATGCGGGCGGTGTTGCGGGTGCAGGAGAACTCCCGGGCGATCTCCTCGTCGCTCGGAAGCCGCTCCCCGCTGGCGGCCGATGACAGCAGAAAGGCCGAGACGAGGTCACGCAGGCGCCGTGCTTCGTCCTGGCGGCGGTGCTGGCCGAGGTCGAGCATCTTGGCATCGGTGAAGCTGCGCCGGCGTGGTGGGCCAGCGCGGTCGGCACTCGGGTTCTCACTGCTCACGGTCTCAGGCTCTCATGCGAACGCGGGCACTCCGAGGGTGTCGCGCAGGGTCGTGCCGTCGTACCGCGTGCGGAACCGGCCGCGTCGCTGCAGCTCGGGCACGAGCAGCCCCACCACGTCGATCAGGTCGCGCGGCGTGACCTGCGGGTGCGCGATCATGAACCCACCCCTGCTGCCCGTGGACTCGTACGACTCCTCCAGATAGTCGGCCACTTCGGCGGCGCTGCCGGCGACGGTGTGCTCGTACCCCGTCGCCACCTTCCACAGCGAGTCGAAGAACTCCTCGCGGCTCAGTTCGGTGTCAGCGCCGTGTTCGTTGACCAGGTCGCGGAAACCCATCGGGCTGGCCTGCTTGGCGATGACTTCGGCCTGCAGTTCGGCCAGGGTGAACCGCGCGGGGAGTTGCGCGAAGTCGTAACCGGTGTTGTGCGCGAACTGCGCGGCCGACGCCTCGGGTGGCAGCAGGTCGGCGAGCTGCTCCTTGCGCCGCCGGGCGTCGCCCGGAGTGTCGCCCACGATGAGGTGCAGGTCCCACAGAATGCCGACCCTGGCAGGATCGCGACCCGCAGCAAGCAGTTCTTCATCGAGCAGGGTGCGGTGGCGCACGCGGTCGGCCTCGGCGAAGGCGCCGCCGAAGACGACGTCGGCGAACCCGGCTGAGGCGCGGATGCCGCGGGGCGATCCGCCGGCCTGGATGAGCACGGGCGCCTGCTGGGGGCTCGGCACCGAGTTCAGAGGCCCGGCCACGGTGAAGAACTCACCCTTGTGGTCGATCGCACGGATGCTGCCGGGCTCGGCCACCATCCCCGTCTCCCTGTCCCACACGAAGGCGTCGCGGTCGACGCTCCGCCAGAGCTCCTGGCACACCTCGACGAACTCCTCCATGCGGCGGTAGCGGGCGTCGTGGTCCATCAGCTCTTCGAAACCGTAGTTCGCGGCATCCGCCCCGCGGCTCGACGTCACGACGTTGAAGGCCATCCGCCCCGCGGTGACGATGTCGAGCGAGTTGAGCAACCGGGACACATAGAACGGATGCATGAAGGTCGACGAGTAGGTCAGCCCGAACCCGATGTGCTGCGTCTCTTGCGCGAGGGCAGCGATGAACGGGCTCATGTCCTGCCGGGGAAACCCGATCCCCCACTCCACGGCCGGGTCGATCGACGCGCCGTAGGTCGAGGGGATTCCGGTGCCGTCACCGAAGAACACCATGTCGAGGCAGCCGCGCTCGGCCGCGAGCAGCAGCTCGCGGTACATGCGCAGGTCGGGAAAATCCCGGCCCGCCCACGATCCGGGCAGCCGCCAGCGCCCCTGGTGGTGCGAGAACGAAAGGTCGAGCGCAAGACTCATCTGGTAGGGCACGGTCAGCCTTTCGGGGCAGCGGTCAGGTGGTCGAGTAGGGGCATGACCTCGGTGCCGAAGCGTTCGAGACCCTCGGTGAAGTCGTCGAACGTCAGCATGACCCCGGCGGTGCCGTCGACGGCCGCGATGGCATTGAGGTGGTCGGCGATGGTCTGCGGCGACCCGATCAGAGCACTCCCGCCGTAGAACGGCGACACGTCGGCGCGGTGGCTCTCGGCGACTGCCGCGCTCGATCCGTCTTTCGTCGTGTCGTTCGAGTACTCGCCCACCATGTTGGCGACCGCCTGCAGATCTGTACCCTGCTGGTAGAACTCGGCCTTACGCGCCGCGTCAGCATCCGTGTCGCCGATGACCAGCAGCGACGTCGCGAACGAGCCGGGTACCCGCCCGAGGTGTTCGCTCTCCGTGCGCAGCGCGGCATTCGAGCGGGCAACGGATGCTGCGTCGCCACCGGCACCGAAGTGATAGTCGGCGAACTCGGCCACGAAGCGGCGGCCACGGGGCGAAGATCCCGCGGAGATCAGGTCGATGTGACCGACCGGCTTCGGCAGCACCTCGCAGTCCTCGATGTCGAAGTGTTCGCCGTGGAAGGTCACCCGGCCCATCTCCCACGCCGTCAGCAGGATCTGCGTGAACTCGGTGAGGTAGTCGTAGCGATAGCCGTAGTAGTCGTCGCCGGGCCAGGCATCCATCTGTGCGTACTCGCTGCGGTTCCAGCCCGCGATGAGATTCAGACCGAAACGCCCGCCCGACATCTCGTCGATCAGCTGCGCCATCTTGGCGACCACGATCGGGTTGTAGCTGAGTGGCGACACCGTGGCGTACAGCTTGATGCGGGAGGTGAGCGGCGCGAGCCCCGCCATCAGGGTCAGCGGGTCGATGGTGCTGTTCCAGTGCTGGGTCTCGCCGCCGAAACCGCGGTACTTGAGCATCGCGAGCGCGAAGTCGAGGCCGTAGTGCTCTGCCCGCTCGACGATGCTCCGGTTCAGGGCGAAGGTGGGCTCGTACTGCGGCGATGTCGTCGAGAGGATCCAGCCGTTGTTGCCGACCGGCAGAAAGACTCCGTAGCTGACCATGTGATTTTCCGATCGAGGGTGGGGCGGGAGCGGCGGGAGGTGTGGCCCGGCGCCTAGTGGGTGTCGAAGATGTGCTGGTACTCGGCGACCTTCGCGCGGATGGCGTCGAGCTCGGCCGGGGTGGGGGCATCCGCATCGGCCGGGAGCGGCAGCGTGCCGAACTTCAGAAGGCTCGCCATCAGCAGGATGCGCGCCTTCGGCGCTGAGAGGTTGCTGCCGCGGATGAGCAGGCCTCCCATGGTCGACTGGCCGAACGCGTAACCGCCGCCTCCCCGGCCCACCGCGACGACCGGCATGCCCCGGAACACCCCGCGGAGCAGAGCCGCGCCCATCGATTCGTAGACCCCGCCGTAGGGCGCCGAGCCCTCGGCGATCATGCCGGCCAGTGGATGATCGCGCAGGTTCTTCTCGATGCGGGCGAGAATCTCCACCTCGCTGTCGGCGCTGTCGCTGAAGTCGTCCTGGCCGTAGTTCACGTACCGCGCGATGGTGACCTTGGGCATCGCCTCCGGCCTCAGGTGCCCCGTCTCGGTGAGGGTGTGTACCGCTTCGCCGCCGAGACCCGGCACCGAGGAGGGCAGAGCATCCAATGTCAGCTCGGAAGTGTGCGTGTGCAGGGCGACCGGCAGAAACGAGAGCACAGGCTGCTCGACGGTGTTTCCGACAATGCCGCCGTGACCACCGTGGGCGACGTACCCGCCCGGGCGAGCGTCGGCCTTCTGCACCTCGCGGGCCGTGAAGACCTGGCCGTTCTGGATCATCACCGCGCCCACGCGATCGTGCCCCCGGGCATCCGCCCACACCTTCGAGGCGATGTACGTCGCCGACTGCACGAGATTGTGGTCGCCGTCGTTGCCGAAGACGCCGTGGCCGTACTGCGAACAGTTGCCGATCAGCGGCTTGGTCGTGCCGATCACCAGGTTCAGCCAGTAGACCGTCTCCTCGGTGGTCGGGCTGCCCTCGAGCCAGATCGCCCCGTCGTAGTCGCCAGCAGCGAGGGTGTCCGCGACGATGTTCGTGAGGGCCGCGAGAGTCGGCAGCGCCGGCTCCTGCCGCATCGGCATGTATGGGAAGAAGTCCTCGCCGAGAACCTCGGGCGCCAGATCGCCGGGCTCACCACGGTGGCCTGCAGCCGTCGGGGTGTCGGTGCGATCGCCCGCTGACTGGCCCTTGGTGTAGCCACCGGATGGCGCGGCCCTCACGAAATCGAAGTCGGCCAGGCTCGACATCAGGTTGTTGCCGCCGTAGCCGTCGAGCCCGAAGTGGTCGATCTCCTCGACGATGCGCGAGGCGTCGGGGTAGAACAGCTGCCGGGCGTTGCCGGCGTCGTCGAACGGTCCGTTCCACGGCTCGCCGTTGGCCTGGGTTGCCGCGTACGGCAGCGGGTAGGGGCCGTCGGCCGGGTCGAGCGTCACCTCATAGACGGCGGTGCCGCCGGGCATCTCCTCAGCGCTGAACACCCCGGTCTCTGGATGCAGCCAGCCATCGACAGGGCCGTACAGCTCGCTGGCATCCTGTTCGAGGGGATGCGCGGAGTACGCCTCGACGTACGCCGTGACCGGCGCGGCCAGCCGCTGCGCACGCAGCGCCTCGGGCAGCGCCGCGTCGGCGCCCGGGAGGTTACGCGCCCGCCGCACCGACTGACTCGTGCGGAGCGCCGGACTGTTCTGGATCGTGGCGCGAGGACCGGAGAAGATGACGATGCGGGCACGCGCTGCGGGAAGGGAGGCCATGCCCAGAGCGTAGGCGGCGCCTGTTTCCCCCTCGTTGCGGCAATGTGATCACCGCGCTTCGCCACCGCGGGCGGTCTCGGAACCGCATGGGCGCGGGGCCGCGGCCGCGCCCGCGCCGGTTCGGCGGCCGCTGCCCGGCGCCTTCGACTCAGAGTCTTGGGTGTCGGCTTCGGTGGAAGGCGTGCTGGGGCGACGTTGTCCCTTTGGGCCGACGGCGAGCACAGCCTGCGCCGGTCATCCAGAGGCGCAGCGCTGTAGCCCTGGGCCAGCCGCGGGCGCCCCCGATCCCCTTTCTCGACGGGTTGAGAGAGCAAGAGGCACCCCCGGGTCTCCGAAGGGAGGCTGGGGACCTGTGGGTCTTCGACCCGCAGCAGGCTGCCAGCCGCCTTCAACGCGACGTTCTGGTGGGGGCTCGCGTTCAGAGCGGTGCCGCTGGCGCTGGCGTTCTTCCTGCCGCGAGAGCAGAAGCGGCCGGATCGCCTATGGCGTCGCGGTCCCCGCGGGGTCTGGAGCCGTGGGGGTCTGCCCCTGAACGGCCAGCCACGCCAGCACGTCGTCCGCGACATCCCGCCATCCAGCATCGAGGGTGAGGGAATGGCCTTTGCCCTCGTACTCGTGGTACTCCGTGACTGACGATGTGTTGTCGGCATAGAGCTTCGAGACGGCCACGGTCACAGACTTGGGTACGGTGTGATCTTCTGTGCCTGAAGTGAGCAGAAGCGGACCACGAACCGCGGTGTGGGTGTTGACAGCGGCTGGGGAATTCCGCACGAAATTGGCCGTCGCGTCTTCGAACAGCGGGCGACCCGGGCCGGGGATCGTCCAGGCTGCGTGCAGCGCATCCGACTCCTCCTCTGTGAGCACATTCCCGAAGGCGTACTTGAACTGCTTCTCGTTCAGGGCGACCGTGCGGGACTTGTTCGCCGGGTTGCCGAGCACCGGCAGACCCGACTTCAGTTGGGCGAACGGCAGAACCTTCACGCCCTTGATCGGAGCGGGATCGATCGCGACAGCGGCCGCCACCAGGTCGTTCGCAAGCAGCTCCTGAGCGATGAGGCCTCCGAACGAGTGACCGACGACGATCGGTTTCTGGTCGAATTCGGCGATGATGTCGGCGTAGTGGTGGCAGATCTCAGCGATGCCCTGATTGTTGAGACCATCTGGGTTCGCTCTGGTCGCTTCGACCGTCTCGAGGTCCCCCGGCCAGCCGGGTGCCGAGGTCGTGTAGCCCTTCTCTTCGAAGAGATCCTGCCAGGGCCTCCACGCGGACGAGTGAATCCAGAGTCCGTGGATGAAGACAACGTGCTTGATCATGTGTGCTCCTTGGTCTTGGTCGTGGTCGTGTCCGTGGTCGTGCTCGGTCAGAGGGTCTTGATGAGGCCACCGTCGATGAGGAAATCAGCTCCGGTGACATTTCCGGCGCGGCTGCTCGCGAGGATGAGCGCAAGATCCGCCACCTCGGACGGCTGCGTGAACCGTCCCGTCGAGAAGCCACCTTGGCTGGACACGACGCGGTCGCGCGCGGTGTCGAAATCGACGCCCATTGCCCGGGCGGCCGTCGCCGCGACGCCGTTCTCACCGAGCCAGAGTTGAGTCGCGACAGGCCCGGGGCTGATGGTGTTGAAGCGGATGTTCTGGGCCCCGAATTCCTTGGAGAGGGACTTCGAGAGGTTCCAGACCGCGGCTTTCGAAGCGGAGTAGTCGACCACCGGCGGGTCGGGCAGGAACGCGTTGACCGATCCGATCGTCACGACGTTGCCGCCGCCTCGCTCGATGAGGAGGGGTATCGCGGCCCGGGTCGTGCGCACAGCCGCCATGAAGCTGAGGTTGAGGGTGTCGAGCCACTGCTCGTCGGTGACGGCCAGAAAGCCTTCGAAGCGGAAGGCGACCGCTCCGACGTTGTTCACGAGGATGTCGAGCCCGCCCAGCTCGGCCGATCGCGCGACGAGCCGGGCTGGCGCATCCGGGCGTGAGAGGTCGACACTCTCGAACAGCACCCCGCCCGTGGCGACGAGCTCGTCGAGCTCGGGTGTCGACGACCTCGCCCCGGCGATGACGCGTGCCCCTTCGGCGACCAGCGCCTGAGCGATAGCGAGCCCGATGCCCTTGCTTGCGCCCGTCACGACGGCGATCTTTCCTGCGAGTCCCAGATCCATGCGCCTCACAATAAAGTCACCCACGGCTGACAGCGTGCCCCGGCTGTGGCTGGTAGTGCGGCTACCTCCCAGGCGCCAACCCCGCGAGAGCTCTCTCGGTGGGCGTGCCCGGCTCGGCGAAGTAGAGAAAGATGGAGTGGTCATCGGCGCCGACGAGCGGCAGGTGGGCATAGTGTAACGAAAGGGCTCCCACCGTGGGGTGCATGATCGGATGTGTACCCTCGGTCATCCCCTCGATGTCGTACCGGTGCCAGAGCTCTCGGAACCGATCGCTGTCGCGCATCAACTGCGTGATGATCTCCTGGCTTCGAGCATCATCGGGATGCAGGCCCGCCCGCGAGCGGAAGAGGGCGATCGAGCGCATGCTCAGGCCCTCCCAGTCCCTCTGAGTGTCGCGCACTTCGGGATCGAGCAGCAGCACGGCTACGGAGTTGCGCCCCGTACGATAACCGGGGATGAGGGCGCGCATGAGCGGGTTGGTCGCCAGTATGTCGAAGTGTCCATCGAGGATCATCGCCGCCGTCGTCGGCCAGGAGTCGATGAGCCATCGGGCGCGCTCGACGGCCGGCGGTGAGATCGGCGCGGCCGGTTTCGGGATGATGCGAGCCAATGCATGAAGGTAGGAGTTCGCTGTCACGTCGAGCCTCAGAGCTCGCGACAGCGAATCGAGTACCTGGCTGGTGGGATGGGCCTCCTGGCCCTGCTCGAGCTTGATGTAGTACTCGGTGCTGATCCCCGCGATGGCCGCCACTTCAGAGCGCCTGAGCCCCGGCACTCGGCGAGGTCCTGCGCCATCGGGGAGCGCGACGTCGGCAGGTCGCAGTAATTCCCGGCGGGCTCGGAGATATTCGCCGAGCGGATGAGGACTGGGCATGCCGAATTTTATCGGCGCCTCCGCGGCGACGGAAGAGCGCCCACGAATTGCGCTCCTGGGATCTCAGCGGATGAACGGCGCCGGGTACGGGCCCGCCAGGCTGGCGGCCTCAGAGCATTTCGAGCGGCACTGCACGGGTGGGCGGCGGGAAGGCGCGGTCCAGACGCTCGAGGTCGGCGTCACTGAGCCGAAGGTCGCGGGCGGCGGCGTTCTCGCGCACGTGCGAAGCCGTCGATGCCTTCGGGATCGCCAGCACCGAGCCGCTCCGCAGGGTCCAGGCCAGCGCGACCTGCGCGGGCGTCGCATCCAACGACCGAGCAATGTCGGCCAGCGCGGAGTCACCGATCAGCCGCCCCTGCTCCACCGGCGAGTACGCCATCACGGGCATCCGCACCGACGCCGCCCACGGCAGCAGGTCGAACTCAGGGCCGCGGCGGGTCAGGTTGTAGAGCACCTGGTCGGTCTGGCATCCGGGCGGCAGCTGCGCGAGCTCGTCGGTGTCGAGGTTGCTCACACCCCACGCCGCGATCGACCCGTCGGCGACGAGGGTCTCGAACGCCGCCACGGTCTCGTCGAGCGGATAGCGGCCGCGCCAATGCAGTAGGTACAGGTCGAGACGGTCAGTTTTCAGGCGGCGGAGGCTCGCGTGGCACGCCTCGACGGTTCCCTTCTTCGAGGCGTTCGAAGGCAGCACCTTGCTGACGAGAAAGACGTCGTCGCGCAGGCCGCCGATGGCCTCGCCGACGAGTTCTTCGCTGCGGCCGTTGCCGTACATCTCGGCAGTGTCGATGACGGTCAGGCCGAGGTCGATGCCGGTGCGGATCGCGTCGAGCTCGGCGTCGCGGGCGGCCGGCGAGTCGCCCATGTTCCACGTGCCCTGGCCGAAAGACGGGACCTGGATGCCCGTGGGGAAGGTGATCATGCTGTCAACGCTACGCGTGGTTCGGGCCGATCAAGCGACTGGCGGCACCGCGCTAAGCAGCGTTCTGGATCAGATGGAGCTGCGTCCCGTCAGGGTCGATGAGGAATCCCGCCCGTTGCCCCCAGGGCTGCAGCCGCACCGGATGCAGCCGAGGCCGTCCGGTGGACTTCTCGACGACGCCTGAGTCCCTGATCTGCCGATACAGGTCATCGACGTCATCGACGCGGACACTGCACATGAACGAACTCTCTTCAGGCACGAGGTCGGGGAACGGAAAGAATTCCAACTGAAGCTCGCGCCGACGGAGAATCAACCAGTCCTCAGCCCGATACGCCAGGTCGAATCCGAATCCGCCGTAGAAGGCGATCGTGTCATCGAAATCGCGAGACGGCAGGTTCGGCACCGCGTGATCGGTCATGCCGAAAGCCTAACGACGCTCTGCGTGGCGCGGGCCGTTATTGCAGACGTGGGAGCACTGCGCGTGCCACGCCGACTACAAGGGCGTCGTCGTACGCCGCCTCGGGGTCGAGGGTGTTCGTGAAGATCGTCACGACGATCAGATGCCCGCCGGGAGGGGTGACGACGGCGATGTCGTTGCGGATGCCGCCTGCCCCGCCCGACTTGTCGGCCACGCTCCAGCCCGAGGGAGCTCCGGCGCGGATGAGGGTGTCGCCGGTGGTGTTGCCGGTCATCCAGTCGAGGAGGATCGTGCGGTCATCCGGAGCAAGGTACGACCCGTCGATGAGTCGGGAGAGGTCGGCGGTGAACGCGGCGGGGGTGCTGGTGTCTTCGGTACTGCCGGGCTCGATCGCGTTGAGGGCCGGCTCCGAGTTCACCACTTCGGACGTGTCGTCGCCGAGGCTGCTCAGTGTCGCGTCGAGCGCTGCGGGTCCGCCGAGCCGTTCGAGAATGAGGTTCAGGGCAGTGTTGTCGCTGCGACGCACTGCCGCCTCTGCGAGCTGGGACAGGGTGAGGCCCGTCTCGATGTTCTCAGCCGTCACCGGCGAGTATCCCGCCGCTTCGACGTCGTCGGCGGTGAAGGTGACGACCGTTTGGCGCTCAGAGGCGGGCACGTCGTGCAGGAACGCTGCCGCGGCGAACACCTTCAGGGTGGAGGCGTAGCCGAATCGCTCGTCGGCGCGGTAGGAGAGCTGCTCCCCCGTGCCCGTGTCGACGGCGCTCACGCCGACGCGGGCGCCGAACTGCTGCTCGAGGTCCTGGAGGGCCGCTGTCTGGTCTGAGGCGGTCGGAGTCGGCCGGGGAGCTTCGCTGCTCGCCGTGGCCGCGGGTGAGATCGTGGTGCCACATCCGGTCATGCCCAGCAAGAGAATGACGGCAGCTCCAAGGGATGCGAGAGCTCTCGCCCGTCTTAGAGGGTCAGTGGTGCCGGCGAAATCCATTCAACAAGGGTTGCATGAAGGAAGTGCTGAACAAGGGGCTACTGATCAGCGCGGCCAATCCTCGAAGCGGCTGCACCGGCACGTCCTGATGGCTCATAACGCGAATCTTGAGGCGTCCGGTGTATGAGTAAAATTCACATAATGTCGGATCGACAACTCCACCAGCAGTTCGGGAGAACTCGGGGGGTTTCCGTCAGGAATGAAACAAAAAACCCCGGCCGTCACACCTGAGTGCGCTGCGCCGGGGGCTATGCAACAACTGTAGACCGAAATTCGGCTCGGAGCAATCAGCCCCTGAGCCCGTAGATCTCCATCACCAGGGAGAGTGCCCGTGCACCGACTTCGCGCCACCGTTCCTCAAATCCGTATGCAGCGATACGACCTTGCCTGCCGTCACAATCCGGAGGTCGACGGGGTCGAGCTCTATGTGTGGGCACGCTCAGTTGCTCTTGCCCTGTTCGACGACATCGGTCACGTGGAGATCGCGATGCGGTCGGCTATGGCAAAGGAAATGGCGAGAACCTATGGCCTTACGTGGTACGAGCAGGATGCCATCCTCGACGATGGCACCCTCGAGTTGATTGATGAAGCGAAGAGGCGCAGCCGCGTACGGGATCTACCGAATGATTCAGCCCTGATCCACGGCAAGGTGGTAGCGAGCCTGATGCTCGGTTTCTGGGTGAAACTGCTTGGCCGGGGCATGTATCGCGAGCACGGCGACCAGAGGAACAGACGTATTCACGACACGCTCATCTGGAAAGCAGCCGCACACCGCGCTTTTCCGAACGTTGACGAATTAGCGAGGCAGCGGGTCGAGGGAGTCGCTCGGTATGTTCAAACCCTGCGCAACCGCATCGCCCATCACGAGCACGTGGTCTGGGGTGTCCCTATCGCCGGCGAGAAGGATGTTCGGGGCAACTCAGTCAGACTTTCCTTGGGCGCCGCCCACGAAAATGTCTTCGTACTAGCGAGTTTCATAGATCGAGGCTTTGCGTCGTGGCTTCGTGAGAACAGCGCAGTCCAATCGCGCATAGACGCCTGCCCCATTTACGCGGGCGAGTTGATGCTCATCGACGAGATGAGGGCGTGAATTTCTGGAACTCAGCTTCGGCCGCACCAGACGACAAGACAACTCTTCGCTGGCTGGTGCCTAGTCGCGGGTGACGCGGTAGATGCCGTAGATCACGCCGGGAACGTGACCGACGAGCTGCAGCAGGAAGGCCCAGAGAACCTTCAGGCCGAGGCCGTCGTGGATGAGAACGGCGACGAACGGGAAGAAGAAGCACAGGATGATGAGCAGTACTTTGCGCATGATGGATCCGATCTGATGGGAAGGGGAGTGCGGGGAAGAGCTTACTTTTTGAGGTCGTTCATCGTGCCGGCGATCTTCTTGCCCAGCTTCTTGCGGGCTTTCTCGTTCTTGGGGTCGCGCCAGAGTCGCTCGGCCTGGTGACGCAGCGTCTCGGACTGCTTACCCTTCACCGGTCGGTGCGAACGGGCGCCTTGAGGTAGATGGCCGCGGCGATGATGCCGACGATGATGATCTTGTTGCGCATGAGGTTTCCTTCGTGTTGTGGAGCAGTCGTGTTGTGACGCAGTCGTGTTGTGTAGCGGGGCCTGCGGTCGGGCAGGATCAGCGGTTCGTCACCTGGGTGATCAGTTGTTGGATGAACGGGATGACGTTCTCGATCTGGCTGACGCTCGAGAGCGCGGTGGCGACGAGCGGCCAGACCGAACCGACGAGGGTGGCGATGACTGCCGCGGTGGCGGCGATCCAGGCGAGGGCGCCGATCCGGGAGACGAACGTGAGCGCGAGGAAGCCGAGGGCGACGAGGTAGCTGATCACGATCGAGGCGATGATCGCACCGACGGGCACGTTCAGGGCGCCGATGGTGGTGGCGTCGGCCGCCCCGATCAGGCCGAGTACCGGTAGCAGTACACCTGCCACGATGAGGATGCAGAGGACGACGCCGGTGATGAGCGCGGCCCAGACCGCCCGGCTGCGGCGGCGACGGGCGGTGCCGATGGAGCGCGATCTCATGAGCGGTGTTCGGTGGGGTCGGGGTCCGCGTCGGGGCCGGACTCTGCGGCATCCGCGTCGACGATCACCGGCACGACCACGACGACGGGGCTCTCCTGGTGTGCGGGTTCCACGTCGACGGGCTCAGCGTCGACGACGCTCGTGTTCGCAGTGGATGCATCGGCCACGGGTACCGCGTCGGCCTCCTCTGCCACCGTGTCGGCGGCATCCGAGACGACGTCCGCCGCAGCGGCGACAGTGTCGGCGGCACTCACCTTCACGGTGTCGGTCGCCGACGAGACGGCATCGGCCGCGGCATCCTTCGCCGAGGAGACCGCGCCGGCGGCGGTCGATGCCGCCTCGGAGGCCTTCGACTTGACGGTGTCGGCTGCCGCGGAGGCGCGTGCAGCCAGCGACTCCGAGGGGTCGATCTCCTCGTTCGCGGGCCTGACCTTGTCGAAGGGGCCGTGCACGTCGGTGACGTTGACGTTCACTTCGACGGGCTCGCTCACGAGCTGCGCCGCCGCACGGGTGACCTGCCGTCTGACCGTCTCGAGAACCTCGGCGATCGAGTGCGGGTACTCCACGACAAGATCGAGATCGATGATGGTGCTGCCGTCGGTCCGGCTCACGGTGACTCCGGGAACGGTCGAGGTGCCCCGGATGCGACGGCTCGCCCGGTCGAGGGCACGCGAGGCGAGACCACCGAGGTGGTGCACGCCGGTGACAGCGGCCGCGGTCTCGGCGACGGTGGTGCTCAGCAGGTGCTCGGGGGTTTCGGGATCGGGGTGGGTGGTCTCGATGGCTCCGAGGTCGACGGGAACGGGCTGGGCGTGCAGCGCGTCACCGGTCAGGGCGTCAGTCATGTGGGGGTCTCCTTGGTCGAAGTGGGGTGTGGTAAGAAGTCGGATGCGGTTCAGTCGTGGGGTGACAGCGAACGGGCGCGGGTGAATTGGCGGTGCAACAGGCCGGCGATCGCGGCCCCCACCAGCGGAGCGATGATGAACACCCACAGCTGAGCCAGGGCCGTCGGTCCGCCGCAGAGGGCGGTCGCGATCGATCGCGCCGGGTTCACGGAGGTGTTGCTGATGGGGATGCTGATCAGGTGGATCAGGGTGAGGGTCAGTCCGATGCCGATCGGCGCCACTCCCCTGTACTCGGGCTTGGAGGTGATCGAGAGAATGACGGTGACGAAGACGGCGGTGAGGATGATCTCCGCCACGATCACGGCAGTGATTCCGAAACCACCGGGCGAAGCCTCGCCGAAGCCGTTGGAGGCGAAACCGCTGTCCTGGGCGTTCGCAAGGTAGCCGGCGGGGCCGTTGGCGGCGATGAGGGCGAGCGCGCTCGAGGCGATGGCGCCGCCAATGATCTGGGCGAGAACGTAGCCGGGCACGTGACGCCATTCGGTACGACCTGCGATGGCGAGGCCGACCGTCACGGCGGGGTTGAAGTGCCCGCCGGAGATGTGGCCGACGGCGTAGATTCCGGCCATGACGGTGAGGCCGAAGGCCAGCGCCACACCGAGGAAGCCGACGCCCGTGGCGTTGGCGCTGTCAGGGAAGGCCGAGGCGAAAAGGGCGGTGCCGACACCGCCGAAGACGAGGAGGAAGGTACCGAAGGCCTCGGCGATGAGGCGGGAGGTGGTGGGGTAGGTCTGAGCCTGCTGGGTGCGTTGCTCTGCGGTGGACCGGCTGACCGGGCGTGTGGTGCTCATAGGAGGGGGGCTTTCGCTGGGGGCGAGGATGTCTCGGGGCAGGGCTGCTGGCGGAGTCGGCGACGGCCGGCCGCCAACTGCGGGGAGGAAGTCCGGCCCTCGCTGTGGGGGAAGCGGGGGCCGGACGGTTCTGGGGGTGGGTGTTACTTCTTGAAGACGTCTTTGATGTCTTCGACCTTGTCGCGGGTCTGGCCCTTGGCCTGGTCGGCTTTGCCTTCGGCGACGAGTTTGTCGTTGTCGGTGACGTTGCCGACGGCCTCTTTGGCCTTGCCGGCGACGTTCTCGGCGGCGGCTTTGATCTTGTCTGCTGCACTCATCTGAGTTGCTCCTTCTGTAGAGGTGACGACTGTCACCGGGTGTGGTGGGTCAGGCGACCCGGGTACTGCTGCTCGCCACCGAGGCGCGAAGCCCGCTGACGATCTGGATGACGACAGGTGTCGTCTGGCCGAGCACGTCATCCCATTCCGTGACCGCACTGTCGATGACGGTGCGGATCCGGACGGGCGAGGCGCCCTTCCGGGCATGGGCTGTGATCCGGAGCACGTTCTGCTTCCGGACTTCGAACGCGACGACATCGACCGCGGCGATCTCGGGCTGCCGGGTGAGGGCATCCTCGAGAACCTGCGCTGCGACCTTCACGTCGACAAGCAGGTCACCACCGATGGGGGTGTTCGCCGTGGAGTTCTGCCGCAGGGTGAGGAGGTTCTGGGTGCGACCCCGGCCCTGCCGGAACACGAACCACAACAACACCACAATGAGCACGAGGGCAGTAGCCGCGGTGACCCAGAGGATCCACGGGTTCGCAGAGAACGTGCCCTGGACGTTGTTGTTCGCGGTCTGCGCACCCTCGCTGATCGGCTGCTGAAGGTCAGGAAGCAGAGCCCCGACAGCGAGCACGGCGCCGGCGGCGAGGACCACGAGGCCGATGATGAAGAGGAAGAACCGGTTGAGGAAACGGTTGGTGGAGTTCATCAGGCGACCTTCCCCTTCTTCGACACATGCACGTTTGAACGAAGTGCCGGCCGGTAGTCATAGGAGCTGACATCCTGGGCGACGGCGTCCTGGATCGCCTGCCGGTCGACAGCCCGCCCGGAGGTGGGTGTCACATCGACTCGCACCGTGCGGGCCCCGACGCTCACGGACACGTTGTCGGGGTTCACATCGCCGGCGTAGCTGACGGTCCGGGCGATGGACTGCGCGATGACCCGGTCATCGACCACCGCCGCGGTACGTTCCGTGATGCTGCCCCGGCGACCCCGACGCCCGGGAGCCACCGAGATCACAATGATGATCAGGCCGATGATCGCGGCCACCGCGCCGATCGCTGCAAGCAGCGGTACCGGTGCTGCCGCCGCAGACAGCGTCGATGACACAAGGGCTTCAGGGGTGACGAGTAATGGGGGCTGCCCGATCGCGGAGAGGACCGCTTCCACACCGAGATACGCCAAGCCGATCATCAGGATGGCGGCGATGGTGATCGCGGCCCCGGAGCGGGGGGAATGCGACTCGCGGCGCACGATCCGCCGGTAGAGAGCAGGGGTGCTCATTTCACTCTCTTCCTTTCGTTCAGTCGCACACCCGTAATGTGCAGGTCGATCTCCGTGATCGACGTACCGGTCAGGGTCAGGCTCTGCTCCCGGATCGTGGACTGGGCTCTCGTGAGGCGCTCGACGATCGTGCCGGCCCGGCGGGCGCCGGTACCGAGGGGCGCGACGTGGATCGGCGCACTCGCCGTCATAGTGAGGTCGCCCCCATGGTCGGAGAGGCTGACGGAGACGTCTTTCTCGTCGACGCCGAGCTGCTCCGCGGTGACGGCCGACACAACGCGCCGCACGGCCCGAGGAGCGATCACGTTCCGGCCGCCCAGCGATTCTCCGGCCTGCACGTTCCGGGACTGCACGTTCCGGGCCTGCGTGCGGTCGGCCGTCACCGCCGTGCTCACGACGACCGCCGCCCGCGCAGAGCGTCGGTGACGCCCCGGACATCGAGCTTGCCCTCGAGCACCCGGCCCACCGCGTAACCCACCGCGACGAACAGGGCCACGAGGATCATCGCCCAGAAACCGAACGCCACAGCCGTCACCGCGAGCACCGCGCCGACGAGCATCCCGCGAGTCGTCGGGGTCACTGGACGCGGCTTTCAGCAACGTCGTCATCGTTGTCGTCCGACGGGATGAAGACGTCGGAGATGGTCACGTTGACCTCGGTGACCTCCATGCCCACAACCGTCGAGATGGCGTCGGTGACGCTGGCGCGAACCTCATCAGCGAGCTTCTGCAGCTCGACGGGGTACTCCGCGACGAGGATGATGTCGGCAGCGACCTGCGTCTCGCCGACCTCGACCTTGACGCCCTGGCCACGGTCCTGCTGGTTGATCGCGTTACGGATCGCACCGATCGCGCGCGCCGCACCATTGCCGAGGTCGTGCACCCCGGCGACCTCGCGGGCCGCGATGCCGGCGACCTTTTCCACGACGCCATCGGCGATCGTGTTCTTACCCGTCGACGACGAGCTGTGCGCCGGGGTCTTGGGGGCAGAAGTGGGGGTGATGTTCGTCATGGTGCTACTCCAGGGTTCTTCAGGTGCACCGGCCGGGCGGCCGGATTTTCGGGTGCCGCATCAACCCCGGCAAGGGTTGTGATCGGCTACACAATTGAGACGATCCCCACAGGGGAAACGTCACAAATCAATTTCACGAGCTGTGAGAACGTGCGTTCTCCGCCTGGCGCCGTCGAGAAGGAGAGCGTTCCCGTGGACCGCCTGCTGGCGATCTACGACTACCTCGCAGAATGGTTCGACACCGACTCGTTCCGGGGCTGTGGATTCATCAACTCCTTCGGGGAACTCGGTGCCGTCTCGCCCCAGGTCGCCGAGACCGCTCGCGTCCACAAGCAGCAGTTCCAGGACTACGTCGGGCACCTCGTCGACGAGGTCGGCGGCACCCCTGACCTCGCCGCGCAACTCGCCATCCTCGCAGAAGGCGCCCAGACCACGGCCGCCATCAGTGGCCAGAACTCAGCAGCCGGGCAGGCCAGGCGCGCGGCCAAAACGCTCATCGCCGTGAACACCGCACCAGGAGCGGACGCCGCCGCGCTCTGAAGCCGGGATACGAGCCGCTCGCGGGGGCCGGTGTTCAGAGGCTGCTGGCCCGGTCGGTGATGGCGCGGGCAGCGGCGACGAGGGTGCGACGATGGGCGCTCATCCGGATGTCGGTCGCGGGGTCCCGGCCATCCGACTCTTTGAGTCCTGTCGGTGTGAAGAACCACGCCTGGGCCATTCCGTAGAGCAGCACGAGCAGGTCGACCGCCGCGTCGGGAGTACCGATCGTTCCCGCCATTGCGGCGACTTTCTGCTCGTACAACGGTGAGTGGTCGGGTCCGGATTCGGGTCGTTCGAGTTCGCGCCAGAGACTGATCCGCACGCCGGCAGGATGCGCCCGGTGATAGTCGAAGAGACGCCCCACCCACCCCGGCAGATCATCGACATCCACGGGCACAGCCTCGGCCAACGCCGTCAGCTCGTGATGCAGAACCGCGCTGAACAGGTCTTCCTTGCTGCCGAAGTGCGCGTAGATGAGGCGCACGTTGGATGCCGCGCCCGCTGCGATGCGGTCGATGCGGGCGCCGGCCAGTCCCCGTGCGGCGAACTCGTCCGCCGCCGCTGCCAGAATCCGATCCCGTGTCGCCTCTGCGTCTCGTGCCATCCGCCCATCGTAGTGAAACGTTCACTTACTTGCGTTAGAGTGCAAGTAAGCAACTACTTACTTGAGGAGCACAATGGATGATCGCGCCGAGCGAGCACTGGCGATAACCCCTGCGTCCCCAGCCACATCACGCACCATCGACATCACCACGATCGGCGCCCGAACGGGAGCTGCACGACGGATCGAGATCTGGTTCTACCGAGTGGACGGAGAGATCTACCTCACCACCCAGCCCGCGACGCGGAGCTGGTACGCGAACCTGCTGGCGAACCCCGAGTTCACCTTCCATCTCAAGCACGGCATCCGTGCCGATCTCGCCGCGACGGCGGCACCCGTGCTCGACGTCGCCGAGCGGGAGAGGATCTTCACCGCCATCGTCGACGATCTCAACCAGCCCCTCCACCGAAGCTACCTGTCTCAGCCCGTCGAGCCGGTGAACCGCTGGGTCTCGGGCAGCCCCCTCATGCACATCACCTTCCGCTGAACCGAATCTCGAGAGAAGACACGACCATGCAGACACGCACCCTCGGCACCCAGGGCCTCAAAACGTCAGCGATCGGCTACGGCGCCATGGGCATCTCCATGGCCTACGGAGACGGAGACACCTCCGGCAAGGCTGCGATCACCGCGGCATTCGACAGCGGAGTCACTCTCTTCGACACCGCGGAGCTGTACGGCTGGGGAGAGAACGAAAAGGCGCTCGGCCAAGCGGTGGCACCCTTCCGCGACGAGGTGCTCATTGCGACGAAGTTCGGATTCACCCGGGACTACGGCTTCGACAGTCGGCCTGAACACATCCGCGAGGTCGTTCACAACAGCCTGCGCTTTCTGGGAACCGACCACATCGACGTGCTCTATCAGCACCGCTTCGACCCCACTGTTCCCATCGAAGACGTCGCCGGAGCCGTGAAAGCCCTCATCGACGCCGGAGACGTGACGTATTTCGGCCTCAGTGAAGCAGGGGAAGAGACCATCCGCCGGGCCCACGCCGTGCATCCGGTCTCGGTGCTGCAGACCGAGTACTCCCTGTTCGAACGGGACATCGAACAGCTCTTTCCGCTGCTCACCGAGCTGGGAATCGGCCTGGTGCCCTACTCCCCGCTGGGCCGTGGTTTCCTCACCGGAACCGCGAGACCGGCCGGGCAGTACGACGCCGACGACATGCGCAACACCGACCCGCGGTGGCAGCCCGGCAACTTCGAGAAGAACCTCGCGGCAACCGAGCACCTGCAGGCCCTCGCCGCGACGATCGACGCGACCGTCGGGCAACTCGCGCTCGCCTGGCTGCTCGCGCAGGGCGAGCACATCGTTCCGATCCCCGGCAGCCGCGACCCCCTCCGCGTGGCCGAGAACGCGGCCGCCGCCGCCCTCACTCTCACGGACTCACAGCTCGAACGGATCGCAGACATCCTGCCGACCGGCGGATACGGTGCCCGCTACACCCCGGAGAACATGCCCACCTGGCAGTGACCGACCGGTTACGGGTTCACACTCTCCAGCCGGGACGCGGCGAGCTGCGAAGCGGCTGCCCGCGCCCCGCGCACCGCGATGGCGACACTCATCAGGGTCGGGTTCATCGCCGTGGCCGTCGGAATGAGCGCGTTCCCACCGACGACCAGGTTGTCGAAGCCCCAGACGCGCGACCACGGGTCGGCGACGGAGGCGCCGTCGTCGGCGAGCCCCATACGCATGGTGCCCATGTAGTGCAGGCTCGACCCGGCCGGCAGCAGGCGCGGTTCGGCGACGAAGTGCCCGAGGGCCCCGCCTGCACGACGCAGCAGAGCCGTGCCCTGCGCGATCTCCGCATCCTCCGACGGGGTCAGCGCGTGCTGCACGGTCATGTTCGGGAAGCCGCGGTAGTCGAGTTCGCCGTCGTCGAAGGTGACGCCGTCTTCATAGCGGGGCTGCTTGCGCATGCCGTAGCCCATGTTCACGTACCCCCACCGGTTGTCGGCGTACGGAGCATCCGGAGCCATCGGGAAGGGCGTGGTCTCCGAGTACATGACCTGCAGCGAGAAGGGGTGGTCGGGCTCCGAGAACGGGATCCGGTTGACCGCAGCGACCGGGTCGACGGGGTTGGTCGCGCGGCGGGCGAGCTCCTCGTCGAGCTGTTCCTCGGTGGCGAGGCGGGCCATCCGTTCGGCGTCGAGAGCGACGGTCGAGATGACGACGGGATGCTCGGTGAGGTAGTGGCCGAGAGCCCGGGGGCGGATTCCGGATGCCCAGAGGAGCTGGGGCGAACGGAAGGCATCCGCGGCGACGACCACCAGGTCGGCCTCGAAGGTGGAGGTCTGCCCGGTTCGGAGATCTTCGACGGTGACACCGGTGACCCGCGTCCCGTCATGCTCGATGCGGCGCACGAGCGAGAGGTCGCGAAGGGTGAAACGCTGGGCGAGTGGCGACTCCGGGTCGATCAGTTCGCCGAGCACGACGTCAGAACCCGCCCAGCGCATCGAGCCGTCGGGCTGGGGGTCACCCGCGACGGGGAGGGTACTGGGGCCGTATCCGTCGGGCAGTTCTGCGGCGAACTCCCCTTCGAGCAGGGTGCGGATCGCCCCTCCCACGGCAGAATCGGCGAAGGCTGCACTCTGTACATGCAGGAGTTTCTCGGCGACCCCGATCAGTTCGTTCCACTCAGGCTCGCCGATGAACGGGATCTTCTCGCTGAAGGCCGGCCGCGGAGTCGCGCAGGTCCAGTGCGCCGCCATGCCGCCGACGTTGGTGGAGGCGGCTCCGGCCGGGAACGTCTCCGCGTGTGCCGAGCCGGCACCGCCGAAGTCGAGCAGGTGGGTGCCTTCGCGGGCGGTGAACATGCCCTCGACCACCGGCGCCAGCGAGAGGCCGAGCTCCTCCCGGAGGCTGCCGGCCTGCGGGCCCTGCGACAGGTCCCGGGCTCGCTTCTTCTCGTCGGGGTCGGCGATGTTCCGCACGCTCTCCCCCGGCGTCGACGTCAGCTGCGGGCCGGCTTCGAACATGGTCACGCGCGCATCGGGCAGGCTCTCGAGGAGCAGCCGGGCGTAGGCGGCACCGATCGGGCCGCTGCCGACGACGGCGATGGTGGGCTGGTGCGTCATGAGTGCTCCTTCGTTTTCGGACATGTGGTTCAGACAGCGAGTGGTTCCGGTTCGGCGACGCGCTCGGCCGAGAGCCGGCCCGCGGGCAGGAGCACGCTGGCGACGATACCGACCCCGTAGGTGATGGCGAGCGCGAGGAACACCGGCGAGAAGACATCGTGGTAGATCGCGGCGACCTCGGCCTGCACGGCACCGCCGGAACCCTGCACGAGCTGCGGCGTCAACGTCGAGGCATCGAGCCCGGCGGGCAGCAGGGCGGCCACGCCGAAACCGACGACCCCGCCGATGACCGCCGTCGCGACGGTGGATCCGACCTGGCGCACCAGATTGACGGTCGAGGTGATGGTGCCCGTCTCGCGGTCGGAGACCGCGCTCTGCACCACCGCGACGATGAGGCTCATGAAGGCTCCCGTGCCCACCCCGACGACAGCCATGACGACCATCGGCACCCAGAGCGGCAGTCCGGCCGGCAGCACCGACATCACGAAGAGGCCGCCGGCGCCCAGAGCTGTTCCGATCAGGGGGAAGGGCCGGTAGTGGCCCGTGCGGCTGGCGAGCCAGCCGGTGAGCAGGTTGCTGACGAGCATCCCGAAGACCGTCGCGATCGGCACGAGCCCCGACGCTGTCGCGCTCAGTCCGTACGTCATCTGGAAGTAGGTCGGCAGGTAGGAGGTGATCGAGAACAGCCCGACGCCGATGATCGCGGAGATGGCCACGCCGGCCGCCACGGTGCGGTTCGCGAAGACGCGGAGCGGCACCAGCGGGTCGGCGACGCGGAACTCCACGACGAAGAAGACGATGAAGGCCAGGGCCGAGACCGCGAACGCCAGAACCGACGGAGAGCCGAGGGCGGGGTCGCCGATCCAGGTCACGGCGAGAACGAGGGCGGTCAGGGCGACCGTCAGGGACGCCGCGCCGGCGAAGTCGAACCGGGCTTTCACCCCGGGAGCGACGTGCGGCACCGCGAAGAGCGCGAGAGCGAAGGCGGCGAAGCCGATCGGGATGTTGATCCAGAAGATCCACGGCCAGCCCCAGGTGTCGGCGATGAGCCCGCCGAGAACCGGTCCGACGAGGATCGCGATGGGGAAGGCCGCCCCGATGATGGCCATCAGGCGCGGCCGCTCGCGGGGCGACGTGACGCGCGCGACGATCGTCTGCGACATCAGCTGCAACCCGGCGGAACTCATGCCCTGCACGACCCGGGCCACGATGAGCCAGGCCATGCTGGACGCGAGTCCGCAGGCGAACGACGCCGCCACGAAGACGACCAGCGATGCCAGGAACACTGCGCGCGGCCCGAAGAGGTCGCCGAGCTTGCCGATGATGGGGAGCGTGACGGTGCTCGCGAGGGTGTAGCCGACGATCACCCAGCCCAGGTGCTGCAGCGCACCGAGGTCGCCGGCGATCGTCGCGAGCGAGGTGGAGACGACCGTGTTGTCGAGGGCGCCGATGAAGGAGACGGTGAGCAGGGAGACGACGAGGAGACGAAGTCGGAGCGGGGAGAGTGCCATAGGTGTTCGCATCACCCGAGAGATCGGGCCGTCGACGAGACCTTCTGTGCCCCCGGAGCATCGTCACTCCGAGGAACGGGCGGGAAGCCCCTGCGTCCAGTCCAGCTTAGACCGGCTTATGTCGAATTGCAACTGAAGTCGGTCACAATGCGGCGCTTGCGGCAGAGTGACGGATGCTGTCGCTCATGTACTTCGAGCCGCCGGCCGAGGTGAACCCTCCGTCGACCGGGATCTCGGCGCCGGAGATGTACGACGCGGCATCCGAGCAGAGGAACACGGCCAGTTCGGCCACCTCCTGCGCCGCGCCGAGCCGTTCGAGCGGGGTCAGCGCGAGCTGCGCGTCCCGCATCGCCGAGGGGGCACCCCGGGTCATGTCGGTCTCGATGAAGCCGGGGTGCACGGCGTTGACCCGGATGCCCCGCGGCCCGTACTCGGCCGCCGCGACGTGAGTGAGACCGCGGAGGCCCCACTTCGACGCGGTGTAGGCGGCCGTGTAGTGGGCCGTGAGCGCCGCCGACGATCCGACGTTCAGGATCGACGAACCGGCACCCATCAGCGGAGCGAGCGCCTGGATGCCGAGCATCGGACCGGTCAGGTTCACGGCGAGCACCCGCTCCCAGTCGCTGAGGAGAGTCTCGCCGAGCCGCGCGCGGTGCGTGATGCCGGCGTTGTTGATGAGTGCGCGGAGGGTGTCGCCTTTCAGCTCGGCGGCGAGGAGCGCGGCAAGCTGCTGCCAGCCGTGCTCGCTGGTCACGTCGAGGTGCCGGTAGGTGACGTCGGTGCCCGCGAACACCTCGGGCGTCTCCGTCGGCAGGTCCACCGCGATCACCCGGGCACCGGATGTCGCGAGCAGCAGCGCCTCGGCCGCGCCCTGTCCCCCGCCGGCACCCGTCACCACGACCATCCGCCCCGCAAGGCCCGGGTACGTCATCGGTTCGCGCCGCGGGTGCGGGCGCGGCTGCGCACCCGGGCTGGCGGGATGATCGGGGCGGGCGACGCAGCCCCGACAATCGACACCAGCTCGCCCACGCCCTCGACCGTCATGCGAACCACGTCACCCTCGCGAAGCGGCGCGGGTGTCAGATCGCCGCGGCGCCCCCAGAGCTCTGAGAGACATCCACCGTTGCCGGTCGTGCCCGAACCGAGCACGTCGCCTGCGACCACCCGCGAGTTGCGGCTGGCGTAGGCCACGAGGTCGCCGAACGGCCAGCCCATGTTCGACACGAGGTCTTCGCCGACCAGCTCGTCGTTGACGCGAACCTCGGCGCGAACCGCGAGGAAGCCGTCGGCGTCGAGATACGGCTCGAGTTCGTCGGCCGTGACGATCCACGGGCCGAGGCTCGTGCCGAAGTCCTTGCCCTTCGCAGGACCCAGGCGCACCTTCATCTCCCGCGACTGCAGGTCGCGCGCCGACCAGTCGTTCATCACCGTGTAGCCGAAGATGGCGCCCCCGGCCTCGGCGGGCGTGAGGTTCGTGCCGCCGTCACCGCCGATCACCGCCGCGACCTCGAGCTCGAAGTCGAGCCGCTCCGTGACGGGAGGACACACGGGTTCGTCAGGACCGAGCACGGTGTGCGGGTTCGTGAAGTAGAAGGTGGGTGCTTCATACCACTCGGGAACGACCTCGCTCTTGCCGTCGACGGAGGCGCTCACCCCTTCGACGTGCTCCTCGAACGCCACGAAGTCGCGGATGCTCGACGGCACCAGCGGCGCGAGAAGCTGCACCTCGGCCAGGGATCGACCGGCCTCGGCGAGCGACCTGCCCGGAGCCGCCTCGCGCTCCACTTCCGCGTGGAGCTCGGCCGCGAGCGCCAGCCCGCCGTGAAGCACCGCGCCCACGGTCAGCCCGCGCGGGAACTCCACCACGCGCGATCCGATCACGAAGCCCTCGCCGGCGACATCCTCCCCCACGGCGCCCGGCTGCCCGGACACCGTCCAGCGGGCGATCCTCACGGCGTCACCCGCGCGCCGAGCAGCGCGTCGGCGTTGCCGCCCAGGATCTGCTGCACCGCGTCGTCGTCGAGCGCGGCCGACCGCACGAACGCCACCGGATCCTCCGGCCCCATGTCGAACGGGAAGTCGCTGCCGAGCAGCACCTGCGACGCACCGACGATCTCGACGAGATGCCGGAGCCCCCGCGGGTCGTGCACCACCGTGTCGAACCAGATGCGCGACAGGTAGCTCGACGGCTCGTGCGAGCAGCCGTGCGCCTCGGGACGAACCCGCCAGGCGTGGTCGGAGCGGCCGATCGCGGTCGGCAGGTACCCGCCGCCGTGGGCCGCCACGATCCGGAGTCCCGGGTGCCTGTCGAGCACCCCCGAGAAGATCAGGTGCGAGAGGGCCACCGCGTTCTCGGTCGGCTGTCCGACGGTGTTCGAGAGGTAGAACCGGTCGAGCCGTTCGTCGAGGCTGCAGCCGAACGGGTGCAGGAAGACGATCGCCCCGAGCTCCTCGGCCCGCGCCCAGAACGGCTCCAGCCGTTCATCCGACAGCTCGACGTCTCCCGCGAACGACGAGATCTCGACACCCGCGAGCCCGCGGCCGAGCACGGCGTCGTCGAGGCACTCCACCAGGCGGGACGGATGCTGCAGCGGCACGACCCCGAGCCCCGTGAGCCTGTCGGGGGCGCCGGCGACGTGTTCCGCGACGAGCCGGTTCGTCTCGAGCGCGATCCAGACCGCGAGGCCCTCCTCTGCCCAGGGGTAGAAGTGGCTGGGCGAGGCACTCACCCACTGCCGATCGACCTGCTGGGCATCCATCGCCGCGAGCCGCGCGCCGAGGTCGGTGAGGCGGCCGAAACGCTCGCGGATCATGGCCCCGGATGCTGCGAGACTCTCCGGCCCGTTCCGTCGGGCTTCGAGCTGCTGCGCGTCGGCGAACCCCTCGGGTGCGCGGCCCTGAACCGCCGCCTGGAGAGCGGGAAGCAGCACGTGGGCGTGCACGTCGGTGGTCACGTGCGCGCTCATGCCGGCTGCGCCATCTTCTGGGCGATGCCGAAGATCAGCCCGGGGGCGTCAGCGTCCCTGTTGTGTTCGAGCTGCCATTGGCCGAGCTGCACGGATGCCTCCACCACCGCCTGCGCACGCGGCAGCCGACGCTCGTGAAAGGTCTGCCACAGCGACTCGTCGAGCGCCGGGGACTCGACGAGGAGCTCGCTCAGCACGAATGCGTCTTCGAGCGCCTGCGCGGCACCCTGCGCGATCGTCGGCGGGCAGCTGTGCGCCGCGTCGCCGATGATGACGATGCGGCCGCGGTTCCATGGGGCAGGCACGATGTGCGAGGTGAACCAGGTGTAGTTGACCCGCGCATCGGTTCCCGCGAGGTCGCGGCGGATCGACTCCCACGGCCCCTGGTAGGCCAGCGACTGCTCGCTCATCAGTCGGGCCGCGTCTTCTGACGTGATTCCGGCGCGATCGTGCGACGCCTCGACGAGGAACGCGTACATCGAGTTCTCGCCGGTGGGCGTGTAGCCGGCGATGTAGGCGGGGCCGCCGTAGTACAGCTCGCTGTGCTCGACCTCGGCCGGGCGCGACACCTGGGCGCGCCAGATCCCCATGCCCGTTCGAACAGGCACCGTGTCGATGCCGATCAGGTCGCGAACGCCCGAGTGCACACCGTCTGCCCCGACAAGCAGGTCGTACGTGCCGACCGACTCCCCGTTCACCCACACCTCGACCGCGTCGTCGCCCACCTGTTCCGCACCGGTCACGGCCGATGCGAAGTGGATGCCCACCCCGACCTCCTCGGCCCGTTCGAGCAGCACACGGTTGAGGTCGGGCCGGTACATCCCCATAGCGGCCGGGTAGTCGGGGCCACCGGTCTGCACCTCGGGAAGGTCGGCGATCACGGGCGCCCCGGGGCCGGGAGCCCTGATGCTCAGACCCTCGAACGGGTAACCGAGCTCCCGGATGCGCGGCCAGACGCCGAGCGCATCGAACACCCGGAGCGCATTGCCCTGCAGCGTGATTCCCGAGCCGACGGTGCTGAGTTCGGGCTTCAGCTCGAAGACGTCGACCTCCACGCCGGCTTTCGCGAGCTGGATGGCGGTCGCGAGCGCGGCCGCCCCGCTTCCGGCGATGGCCACTTTCTGCACTGCTGTCATGTCAGAACCTCTCTGTCCTGTGGTCTTGCGTTCGGGTGATTCGGGTCGTTCGGGTCGTTCGGGTCGTTCGGGTCGAGCGGGTGCGTCAGAAGATGGCGACCGGGTTGATCGGCGAGCCGACAGCCCCCGTGATGGCGAGCGGCGAGGCCACGAGCAGGAACTCGTACCGGCCCCGCGCCAGGCACGACTCGGCGAGCGCGTCGAGATCCCACAGCTCCCCGATCGTGAGCCCGATGTTCGGGATCGCCACCTGGTGCAGCGGCTGGAACGCCGCCACGTCGAACTCGTTGGGCCGCACTTCGAAGCCCCACGTGTCGGTTGCGATCGCGGCGACCTCGGTACGGTGGATCCAGCCCGCCGTGGTGAGCGAGAGCCCGGGCGCGGGCCCGCCGGCGTAGTCGCCCCAGCCGTCGCGCTTCGCCCGCGCCAACTGGCCGGTGCGCACTACGACCATGTCCCCCCTGCCCACGGCGCTCGTGGCACCCTGGGCGGCGATGCAGGCGTCGAGGTCGGCAGCCGTGATCGCGTAGCCGTCGGGCAGCTCACCGGTCTCGGGGTACAGGTGCCGGCCGAGGTCGAGCAGTACCCCGCGCGAGACGCCCGCGGCCGCTGCATGCTCGATGCCCGTCACGAGGTCACCGTCGCTCGTCACGACGTCACCCGCCCGCCGGCCGTTCCAGGCGAAGCCGTGGTCGAAGATGTGGCCGAGGCCGTCCCACTGGGTCGAGCACTGCAGGGGCATCGCGACGATGTCGTCGGCTCCCCCGATGCCGTGCGGGAATCCCTGGTTGCCCCGTTCGGCATCCGTCCCCGTGTCGAGCATGGTGTGCACCGGGTTGGTGCGGCGACGCCAGCCCTTCTGCGGTCCGTTCATGTCGAACGGCTGCGTCAGCGAGACGACGGTGCCATCGGTGACGAGGGCCGCCGCCTGCCGGCGCTTGGCGGCGTCGACGAAGTTGAGAGTGCCGAGAACGTCGTCTTCGCCCCAGCGACCCCAGTTGCGGTAGGCCTCGGCCCGCGCGTTGATCTCCGCCTCGGGGTCGCTCCGGTCGAGGCCCTCCGGATGCTCGGCAGGGGCCGTCACGATGCACCCTGTTCGGCGACGCAGGCCACGGTCTGCGTCCCGAGGCCGGTGATCGAGCCCGTCATCACGTCGCCGTTCTGCAGGAACCGTTTCCAGTGCTGGCCGTTGCCCGCCGGGCTCCCGGTCAGCAGCAGGTCGCCCGGCAGGAGCGGCATCGTCTCGGATGCTCCCGAGATGAGGGCCGCGATGCCGAAGAGCAGGTCGCTGGTCGAACCGTTCTGCTTGGTCTCGCCGTTGAGTTTCAGCTCGACGGTCGCCGAGTCGACGTCGACGAACGGTGCCGGCACGAGGAACGGACCGGTCGGCAGAAACCCCGGCGCGTTCTTCGAGCGGTACCAGTCGGTGCCGATCTCCTTCATGTCCTTACGGAACACCAGATCGCGCGTCGTGATGTCGTTGACGATCGTGTAGCCGGCCACGTGGCCGAGAGCATCCTCCCGGCTCACCCGGAAGGCGGGCGCGCCGATCACGATGGCGAGCTCCAGCTCCCAGTCGTGCACCGCGCTGTAGGCCGGCAGCGCGAGATCGACGTCGTCGCCGACGACGCAGGCGGGCAGGCCGATGAAGAAGTAGGGGTCGCCGTGGGCGGCCCGCTTGTCCATCATGTCGGCCGCGAAGGCGCGGGCCTCGTCGGGGGTGCGCGAACCGTCCTGCGTGAGGCCCGCCGCGACCAGTTGGATGACGTGCTCGCGGTAGTTGGCTCCGGCCTGCAGCACCTGGCGGGGCTCGACGGGGGCGGTGAGCACGACGTCGGCCAGCGACATCCACCCGCCTGCGGCGTCTGCGGCGTCTGCCGCCAGACGTTCGAGCCGCGCCCAGTCGGCGGCCGCGAGGAAGGCGTTCAGGTCGGGTGCGCCGAGATCGTCGGCACCGAGCGGCCGGATCCGGTCACCCGCCACCAGGCCGAGGCGAACCTCGTCGCCGTCGCGGTAGCGCGCCAGGGCGTAGGGGGCGGTGAGCCCGTCGGTGTGCGCCACGGTCAACCCCGACCCTGCTCGGCGTACGGGTTCAGCAGAGCGTGCTTGATCTCGTCGGGAACACCCTCCTCCGTGGCGCTCGGGCCGTCGGCGGGCGGGAACGACTCGGTCATCGACATCGGCATCGCGCCGTTGCGGTAGAAGTTGTTCGAACCGAGCGACGGCTTCCAGGTGTTGGGCTCCCAGTCGGGCACGTAGTTGCGGTAACCGCCGGTGTTCAGCTCGATGCGGAGGCCCGAGGGCTCGCGGTAGTAGAGGAAGACCTGCTCGCCGATGCCGTGGATCGAGGGGCCGTACTCGATCGGGTAGCCCTGCTCCATCAGCACGTCGGCCGCGATCAGCACCTCTTCGCGGGTGTCCGACCAGAAGGCGTAGTGGTTGACCCGGCCGGCGCGGCTCGACCCGTCGAGCACGACACCGAGGTCGTGGCTCTTCTCGTTGGTCGTGAGCACGGAGAACACCGAGATCGGGGCCTCGTCGAGCACCGTGCGGGCCATGATGCGAAAGCCGAGCACGTCGTTGTACCACTTCGCGAAACCGTCGACGTCGCTCGCAGCGACCGTCACGTGGTCGAGCTGGCGGGGGGCGCCGGCGACGGTGCTGCGGCGGGAAGGACGGTCGGGGTAGATCGAGGCGGCCCCGGTGGTGTCGTGGTGCCGGGTGACGTCCCAGTGCAGGGTCATGCTGTGGCCGTAGGGGCCGGTGAAGCGGTAGGCGCGACCGATCTGCGGAACCTCGACCCATTCGCCCTCCACACCGGCGGCCTCGATGCGCTTGGCCGCCTCGTCGAGGGCCTCCGCGCTCGAGGTGCGCCACGCCATCGTCTCGAGCGACGCTTCGTCACCCGGCACGACGACGACGCTGTAGGCGTAGTAGTCACCCCAGCAGCGCAGGTACACGGCGCCGTCGATGCGGTCGACGACGGTCAGTCCGACCTTGTTGACGTAGAAATCGACGGATGCCTCGACATCGGGCGTCGTGATCGCCACGTAGGAGAGGTGGGAGAGGAGCTTGATCATCTTTGATCCTTTCGGAGGGCGAAGCGCCCAGGGGCAGCCAGTGCATCCAGTCTCGAAGGCGAAGAGGTATCAGGGAACCACATATCGCCAATGCCTCAAATCACCACGGCTGATACCGCCTGGCGGTAAGGGGGCGACACCGCGTCGAGGAGGGCGGCCGCGAGCGCGCTGTCGTGCATCCACTCGCGGAGGTCGGCCACCGGCTCCCCCGACACGGCGGCCCCGAGGGCTCGGCGGAGCGCCAGCCGGGTGGATGACTCGTACCGCGGTGCTGCGCGGAAGGTTCCGGCCGCCGTGGCGGTGTCGACGTCTGCCACCCCGGCGACCGGGTCGATGGTCACGTCGCTCCGGGTCTCGCCGAGAAGACCGACCCGCAGCAGTCCGGCCGCGCCCGGCGCCTGAAGCCTCGTGGAGAGCACCGTCACGGGCAGCATCCCCGGGCCGTCGAGGAGGGCGACGAGCCCGCCCGCCTGCCGGCCGACAGACCGGACGACGAGCTCACCGCCCGCGAACACCCGGGCCCAGCCGATGCCGTCACCGAGGAGCCCGGCCGTCTCCGCTTCGCCGCCCGCGCACTCCACCACAATGGCTCGCGGCGGAACGCCCGCCCTCGCCCGGACCGCCGCATCGCAGAGGTCGGGCCGCAGGTACCGCCGTTCGAGCACGACGGGAAACGGCAACGACAGCAGCGCGGCCAGGGCCGGGCCCGGCACCGCGACCGGGTTGTCGACCACCGCCGAAGCGGCCCCGGCCCGTGCGGCCGCTTCGAGGAGTCCTGGCCAGCCCGCTCCCCCGGCGAGAGCCGTCACAGCTCCACGGGCCCCCGCCACGAGCCCCGCACTTCGCCCGAGCCCGCCGAGCGCCTGCCGGTACGGGGCATGGCTGCTGTGCACCCCGGTCGTCATCGGTCTCCCCCTCGGCTGATCCAGTCGGCCGCAGCATCCGCCAGCGCGATGCCGTAGAGGGCATCCGCCCGGAGCTCGTCGTACTCGACGGGCTCCGATCCGGCCAGGAGGTCGGCCAGGGCGCGCCACTCCGACAGGTAGCCGTCCTCCGGCGAGCGGGAGTATGTGGTGCGCCGGCCGTCGACCCCGCGCACGCGCACCGTCGCGCTTCCCGAGTGCACGAACGCCGGCGGGAACTCGACCTCGATCCGGTCGTGGGCCGTCGCGATCGTCATCCGCCACAGCGCATCCGCGCCCTCCGGGTGCATCACGGCGGCGAGCTGCACCAGCACGCCGCTCGCCCGGTACGCGAGGAGGTACCCGACCGGAGCGGCCGCGCGCGCGAAGACCATGCCCTCGAACCGGGGCGCAAGATCCCGGAGGGCGGGCAGATCGTGCACCGCCAGGCCCGAGACCAGCTGACGCACCATGCCGGCGACCACGTCGGGGTTGCCGAGGTCGGGACGGGCTCGGCGCGGCATCCGGATGTCGCCGAGCTCAGCCACGGCGTCGTGGTAACGGGTGTTCGGGGGCAGGGAGACAACGACGGAGACCGTCTGCACCGGTGATCGCGCCGCCAGGAGGTGGTGCTTGGCCCGCCCCCAGGAGAAGTCGTAGAGGTGGTTGGTGCCGACCACCAGCACGGTGCCGCTCGCTCGGCACGCCCCGATCACGGCCTCGACCTCGCCGGCATCCTGGGCGAGTGGTTTCTCGCAGAAGACCACCCGTTTGCCCGCCGTGACCGCCGCGAGGATCTGGCGCGCGTGCTGCTCGGGCGGGCTGCAGACCAGCACGATGTCGACCTCGGGGTCCGCCAGGAGAGCGGCCTCACCCGACGACCACCGTGCGCCGAGGGGCGCCGCGAGCGCCTCGGCCCGGCCGCTTCCGGCGTCGGTCACGTGCACGACGCTGTACAGGTCGTCGAGCAGGGCCAGGGTGGGCAGGTGCAGGGCTCCGACGCCGGCACCCGCACCGATCACTCCGACTCCGTGGGTCATGATGCGACTCGCTCTCTTCTGTCGCAATTATGCCTAAGTTCTGTTGCAGGAGTCCATAGCGGGTGGGTTGGCGACACTTGTGCACTGAGCTTGTGTGAGAATCGATCATGGCCCGCGAATCATCCCTGCGCTTCGGCGCACAGACTGACGAGATCACCAGTCTGCTCCGCATCATCAATCTGGTGCGCACAGAGGAAGCCGTCACCCGCCCCGAGATCGGCAGGCTCACCGGTCTCGGCCGCGGAGTCGTCACCCAGCGGGTCGACGCCGCCATCGAAGCCGGCTTTCTCGAAGACGGCGAATTCGGGCAGTCCTCCGGCGGCCGTGCGCCCCGAACACTGCGCTTCCGCTCCGACCAGGCCCACATCATCGTGTGCGCCCTCGGCGCCCTGCACATCCGGGTCGGCATCGCCAGCCTCGACGGAACGGTGACCTCGCAGACCCACCGCGAGTGGGACATCGCCACAGGTCCCGCGGCCACCCTCGACACCGCGCTCGGCATGATCGACGAGCTCCTCGCCGACGAGCCGGAGCGCCCGGTCTGGGCCGTGTCGGTCGGAGTGCCCGGCCCCGTGGACTTCGAGAGCGGATCGCCGGTCGCGCCGCCCATCATGCCGGGCTGGAACGGCTTCGACATCCGCCGCCGCTTCGAGCAGCGGTTCGACGCACCGGTCTGGGTCGACAACGACGTGAACCTCCTGACCCTCGCCGAACGGCAGCGTCGACGCGACGAACCGATCGACCTCATCTACTGCAAAGTGGGCAGCGGAATCGGCGCGGGACTGTTGTCGCGCGGGCGCCTGCACCGCGGGGCGAACGGCGCCGCCGGCGACATCGGGCACGTGCGGGTGCGCGATTCGGCCGAGCCGTGCCGGTGCGGAAAGGTGGGCTGCCTGGAGGCAGAGGCGGGCGGCTGGGCGTTGGTGCGCCGGGCCAACCGGGCCATCGAAGACGGCGCGACCGGGATGCTCGCCACCCAGTTCGCCGGCGGGCTGGCCATCACCCCCGAAGCCATCGCCGTGGCCGCGATGGACGGGGACGCCCTCGCCATCTCGCTGGTGCACCACTCGGCCGGGCTGGTCGGCGAATCGATCGCCGCCCTCGTCAACATGTTCAACCCCAACGTCATCGTGATCGGCGGCTCCGTCTCGGCGGCGGGCGAGATCTTCCTCGCCGAGGTGCGACGACGCGTGTACGAGCTGTCACTGCCGCTCGCGACCCGCGACCTCAGCCTGGTGCGGTCTGTTGGCGACGAGAAGGAACCGCTGCGCGGCGGCGCCCAGCTCGCGATCGAGCAGCTCTTCGATGCGACGTTCCCTCGTTGGTTCGCCGAGGGCCGGCCGACGATCGTCGGGGTACGCGCAGCAGCCTGACCTACTTCTTCCGGAATTAGACATAAGCGTGTATGTTTTCGTCTTATGACACTCTCCGCACTCCGGTCTGACGCCCTGGCGGCCACGCCGAACGGGTTCGAGCTGCGGCTGGGGCTGCCGTGGATCCGGTCGATGCCCCTCTCGAGCGTCGGGGAGCTGGCCCTGACTCTCGATGACACTCCGGTGGCCGTCGACATCACCGTCGGCGACCGCTGCGTCGCCCCCGACCACCTCGCAGACGAGCCGGGGTGGTGGTTCATCCAGGATCGCCTCGTACTCGCCGGCCACGAGCATCCTTTGCCCGGCGAACACGACGTCGAGGTGCGGTTCACTCTGATGGTGCCGTACCTGCAGGGTGGACCCGGGGCGCCGTTGGCCCTGCCGTTCCGGATCGCGGGGACGCTCACGCCCGACGCCGCGGCAGGCGTTCCCACGGTGTCGCGCGATGTCGCCTGAGCCGGAAGGCTGGACGTTCGCCGCCAGCACCTTCAACTGGACCCCCGACATCATCGCCGCCGAGCGCGAAGCGGCCGACATCGTCTGCTCGATCGTCGCTGACGGCGTGACCGAGACCGTCGAGCTCGAAGCGGGCTCCGTGTGGCGATCGTTCCCGTCGCCCGCCGACGCCGAGGTCGACGCGCTCCACGAGTCCCTCACCGCGGTGGGCGGCACGGTCAGCATGGTGGGCCTCAGCCTCGACGACTACACCGCCACCCTGAGGCCGCGGAGCCACGACGAACGGCTGGCCTTCCTCTCACCGCAGCTCCGGGCTGCGAACCGGGTCGGCGCACGCGGGGTGCGCCTGCCGATCGGCCAGGCCGGGCACCGGCTGCTGGATGACCTGCTGCCCCTGCTCGAACAGTACGACCTCACGCTCTACGAGGAGATCCAGGGCCAGCAGGCGCCCTCGTCGCCGCCTGTCACCGCCGCTCTCGAGACGATCGACTCGCTGGCGAGCGACCGCGTGCGGGTGCTGGTCGACGTCAGCCTGCTCATGCCCGCCCTCCCCGTCTCCTATCTGGAGCGACTGTCGGCCGCGGGCCTGCCCCCCGACCTCCTCAGCCGGCTCGACTCGGAGTGGCGCGACCCGGCGACCGGGGACGCGGTGACCGCGTTCCTGCGGTCTGGTGGGGTGCCGGCATCCATCCACACCCTCTACATGAACCTGCTGATCCGCTTCGGCCGATCCCCCGTCGACGACCTACGAGGCGTCCTGCCGCTCATCGGTGCGTTCCACCTCAAGTTCTGGGACCTCGACGACACCGACGCGCGGGTCTCGGCCCCGCTCGCCGACCTCGCCCGGCTGCTGCGCTCCTCGGGCCGACCCTTCGCGGGCACCCTGACGAGCGAGTGGGGCGGCCACGAATGGCTCGACGGCGTGGATGCGACCGCCGTCACGCGCGCCCACCTCGCACTCGCCCGCACCGCCCTCGCCTGAGCCCGGGCTGCGTCAAGAGCGCCGCGAGGAAGTCTTCATCAGCCTGTCGTACTGAGACGCACCATGGCGTCGTAGAGCTGCCCGTCCGTCATCGGCGGCTCGGGAAGCGGATGCGCCCGATCGGCGCGGTAGGCGTCGAGCATGAGGTGGAGCTGCCGCCGCCACGCGTTCGGCGCCGAGGTGAGCGTGGTGTCGAGCATCCGGCCGTTCGACCAGATGAGGTTGACGATGTCGGCCAGGGCGATGTCGGGGCGCACGTGGCCGGTCTTCTGGGCACGGGTCAGAACGTCCTCGATCTGCTGGCACATCTGGTCGTGGATGCGCTCAGTGTCGGCGCTGCCCGGGAAACGCCGGGAGAGGAAGTCGTTGAACCCGCGGTCCCCCGCCTGCAGGCGGAAGAGGTTCTCGAGGTAGTTCACGAACGCGTCCCACGGGTCTTCGATCTTCAGAGCTTCGAGGGAACCCTCGGCGAACTCTCCGAGCCGAGGTTGCAGGGCCGCCAGAAGCAGGTCGAGTCGGGTCGGGAAGTGGCGGTACAGGGTGCCGATGGCAACGTCGGCTTCACGGGCGATCTGCTCCAGCGAGGCATCCACCCCCCGGGCTGCGAACTCGCGCCGCGCAGCGGCGATGAGCCGGTCGTGACGCTCCTGGGCGTCACGGCGCCAGGGTGCCCGCGGCTGCGTCCGCTCACTCTCGCTCGTGCCCACCGAGCCAATTACCAAGGAGCACATCATGGGAAGCATCAGCATCATCGGCGCGGGGAACATGGCCAGCGCCATCGGCACCCTGGCTCTTCAGGGCGGCAACACCGTCGAGATCGTGAGCCGGGATGCGGCCAGGGGCGCCGCCCTGGCCCAGGCGCTCGGCAACGGTGCCACGGCGGGAACCTGGGGCGCTGCGCCGGCCGGAGACATCGTGATCCTCGCCGTGCTGTTCGAAAGCGCCGTCGAGATCGTCACCGAGTACGGGGAGGCGCTGGCCGGCAGGATCCTCGTCGACATCACGAACCCCTTCAACGCCACGGGCACCGGGCTGGCCATTTCCCACGACACCTCTGTCGCAGAGCTGGTCGCCCAGGCCGCGCCCGCGAGCGCGCAAATCGTCAAGGCGTTCAACACCCTCTTCCGCGACGTGCTCGCTGCCGGCGGCCGGGACGTGTTCCTGGCCGGCGACGACGAGGGGGCGAAAGCGACCGTGTCGACGTTCATCGCAAGCCTCGGACATCGACCACGGGATGTCGGCGACCTCAGCATGGCGCACTGGCTGGAGGGCGCGGGGCTGCTGGAGATGGGGCTCGCCAGGAACGGTCTGGGGTTCACGATCTCCCTCAGCGTCGATGTGAGTGGAGTGCAGTAGGGCGATAGCGAAATGGGGAGGGAGTGACTGCGCCGCGCACGACAGTTCGGCGCTGTCAAGGCGTCGGCCCGGTCGCACCGCCCCGCTCAGGGGTGCGTAAGGTCGAAGGATGACCCCTCCGTGGACCGCCGCCGACATCCCCGACCAGTCCGGAAAGACCTTCGTGATCACGGGGGCGAACAGCGGGCTGGGCAGAGCGGCGGCTGCGGCCGTCGCGGGCGCCGGTGGCCGCGTCATCCTGGCCTGTCGCAACACGGCGAAGGGTGACGCCGCCGCGAGAGAGATGACCGGCGACGTGATCGTTCGGCGCCTCGACGTCGCCGACCTCGCCTCGGTGCGCGAGTTCGCTGCCGAGACGGAGCAGGTCGACGTTCTCATCAACAATGCAGGAGTGATGGCGACCCCGGAGGGCCGCACCGCCGACGGTTTCGAGACGCAGTTCGGCACGAACTTCCTCGGCCACTTCGCCCTCACCGGCCTGCTGCTGCCGAAGATCACCGGGCGGGTGGTGTCGCTCTCGAGCCTCGCGCACCTGATGGGCCGGATCGATCTCGCCGACCCGAACTGGCTGCAGCGACGCTACAGCCGCTGGCCCGCCTATGGACAGTCCAAACTCGCCGACCTCATGTTCGCCTACGAGTTGCACCGCCGGCTGAAGGCGTCAGGCTCCGAGGTCCGCTCGCTTGCCGCCCACCCCGGCCTTGCCCGAACCGAGTTGCACACCCACACCGATTCCGTGCAGAGTGCGCTCATCGCCGCATTCACCGGCGTGGGCCAGAGCGCGGCGATGGGCGCGCTGCCCGTTCTGTACGCTGCAACCGCCCCGGATGCGGCGAGCGGTGCGTACTTCGGCCCGGGTGGGCCGGGCGAGGTTCGCGGGTTCCCGCGACCCGCTTTCTCCACCCCCGCCGCCCGCAATCTGCAGATGGCCGCCGACCTGTGGGCGATGGCCGAGGAGCTGACGGGTGTGAGCTTCCTCTCCCCTGCGCCGGTGGGCAGTGCGGCGGTACCCGTCGCGGGTGCGCCGAGTTCGCGCTCGCTGGCCGTCGGCGGAGCGGTGGGCGCGGGTGCTCTCCTTGCGACGGCAGCCCTCGTCGCAGCCCGACGCCGCCGCTGACGCGACCTACTTGGTGGAGAAGGCGGCGTCGAACGCGGCCGCCGACGGCTCGTACGTCGAGAGGCGGCGCACGAAGCCGAGCGCCTCGGGCGCGCCGACGAGGCGGTCCATGCCGGCATCCTCCCACTCGACGGAGAGCGGCCCGGCGTAGCCGATCGCATTCAGCATGCGGAAGGCGTCCTCCCACGGCACGTCGCCGTGCCCGGTCGAGATGAAGTCCCAGCCGCGCCGCGGATCCGCCCACGCCAGATGGGAGGAGAGGCGGCCGTTCCGTCCGTTGGCGAGGCGCTTCTTCGTGTCTTTGCAGTGCACGTGGTAGATCCGGTCCTTGAAGTCCCAGAGGAAGCCGACGGGGTCGATGTCCTGCCAGACCATGTGCGAGGGATCCCAGTTGAGACCGAATGCCTCGCGGTGGCCGATGGCCTCCAGAGCGCGCACGGTGGTCCAGTAGTCGTAGGCGATCTCCGAGGGGTGCACCTCGTGGGCGAACCGCACGCCGACCTCGTCGAAGACGTCGAGGATCGGGTTCCAGCGGTCGGCGAAGTCCTGGTAGCCGGCGTCGACCATCGCCTCGGTGACGGGCGGGAACATGGCGACGTATTTCCAGATCGACGAACCGGTGAAACCTGTCACGGTCTTCACGCCGAGCGCGGCCGCGAGGCGCGCCGTGTTCTTCAGCTCCTCGGCCGCACGCTGGCGCACCCCCTCCGGGTCGCCGTCGCCCCAGACGCGGTCGGAGAGGATGTCGCGGTGCCGCTGGTCGATCGGATCGTCGCAGACCGCCTGGCCCTTGAGGTGGTTCGAGATCGTGAACACCTGCAGGCCGTTCCGTTCGAGGATGTCGAGCCTGCCCTGCACGTAGGCCGCGTCATCCCAGCGCCAGGGGTCGAGGTGGTCGCCCCAGCAGGCGATCTCGAGGCCGTCGTAGCCCCACTCGCCAGCGAGCCGGGCCACCTCCTCGAAGGGCAGGTCGGCCCACTGGCCGGTGAACAGGGTGATCGGTCGAGCCATAGTCAGATTCTCCTACGTCAGAAGGGCGGGTTCGGTGACGCTCACCCAGGCCGAGTCGCGCGCCGAGCTCTGCTCGACAGCGTCGAGCACACGCTGCACCCCGAGTCCGTCAGCAAAACTCGGCCGAGGGTCTTCACCGCGCACGATGGCTTCGACGAAATCCTTCGCCTGGTGCGAGAAGCCGTGTTCGTAGCCGAGCAGGTGGCCGGCAGGCCACCAGCCCGAGACATACGGATGCACGGGTTCGGTGACCAGGATGCGCGTGAAGCCCTGCCGGTCATCCGGTGCCGTACGGTCGTAGAGCTGCAGGCTGTTGAGGTCTTCGAGGTCGAACGCCAGCGCGCCGCGGTCGCCGGAGACTTCGATCGTGAGCTGGTTCTTCCGCCCGGTGGCGAAGCGGGTGGCCTCGAAGCTCGCGAGAGCACGGGACGATAGCCTGCCGGTGAAGAGGGCGAGATCGTCGACGGTCACGTCGCCGAACCCGGCACCGGCGACGCCCGAGAGTCCCGACGACCCCGGCCCGGACTGCGGGAGCGGCCGCTGCTTGACGAGCGTCTCGACGACGCCCGTCACCGAGTCGACAGACTGCCCGGTGACGAACTGCGCCAGGTCGATGATGTGCGCCCCGATGTCGCCGAGGGCCCCCGAGCCGGCGTGCTCCTTCTGCAGGCGCCAGGCGAGAGGTTCGTTCTCGTCGACGAGCCAGTCCTGCCGGTAGGCGGCACGCACCTGGCGCACCTCCCCGACCGCACCGGAGGCCACGAGGTCGCGCAGCAGGGTGACGGCAGGGACGCGCCGGTAGGTGAACCCGACCATCGAGCGGACGCCGCGCCCGGCCGCGAGCTGGGCCGCGACATCCATCGCGGAGGCCTCGGCCACCGAGTTCGCGAGCGGCTTCTCGCACAGCACGTGCTTGCCCGCCTCGAGCGCGGCGATCGCGATCTCGGCGTGCGAGTCACCGGGGGTGACGATGTCGACGATGTCGATGTCGTCGCGGGCGATGACCTCGCGCCAGTCCGTGGCCGACTCGGCCCAGCCCCACTTCGCTGCGGCCGCCGAGGCAGCTGCAGCGTTCCGGCCGACGAGCACCGCCATCTCGACGCTGTCCGGCAGGTCGAAGGCGGCGGGCGCCTGCCGCCAGCCGACCGAGTGCGCCGCCCCCATGAAACCGTGGCCGATCAGGGCCACCCGGAGGGTCACGCCAGCACCACCTGGCGCTCGACTTCGACGCGGTTGCCGACGTAGCGCATCGGGGCGATCTGCATGTAGAGCAGGCGCAGGGTGAGCACGAGGTCGACGTCGATGCTCGCGCCCGCCTCCGGAACAACGGGCAGCGGGATGATCACCTGCGGTTTGTCGGCGACGAACCAGAGCGTCTCCCACTGATCAGGCAGTTCGGCGATCGAGTACGACGTACCCTGCAGCTCGAAGCGCAGCGACTCCCGCGGAATCTCGACACCGTCGACCGTCGCAGCGACGTCGTCGACACACGAGAGCCAGAGGCTCCGGTACCACGGCAGCTGGATGGAGACGGCGATGCCCTCGGGATGACGCGCGACGTCAGCCTCGGAGAAGAGGGAGTTGTGGGTTGCCATGGGATCCTCACTCGGCGTTCTGTAGGGCGGCGGCGGCGGTTGCCGGTGCGGTGGATGTCGCGGCAGCCCCGCGAGCGACAGCATTCTCGATCGTGCGGCGCATCAGCGTGTGCTGCTTCTTCACCAGGTCGATCGGGTCGCTCTCGCCGAGGTCGCTGAACGCGTGCCCCTCCCACTCGCTCGAGAGGTAGCCCTGGTACCCGCCCGCGACGAACTGCTCCACGATGCGCGGGATGTCCATGGCCGGCTCGTCGCCGTTCGCGTCGATGTCGTAGAACTTGGCGTGCACGTGGAAGATCTGCGGCATGATGTCGAGCCACTCCTCCGGCGGCACCAGCCCGTGCATGTTGAAGGCGAGCCGGGTGAAGGGTCCGAGCCGGGCGCCGTCGAAGTTCTCGCTCGCCAGGAAGTCCTCGAACTTCTGGTTGCGCACGTACATCGGGGTCGGCTCGTGCCAGATCTCGTCCATCACGGGGAAGTACTTCTCGGGCATCCCCATCTGCGACAGCGTGCGGAGCAGCGTCGGCGACAGGCTGTGCATGGTGGAGGAGAAGTCGGCGGTGAAGCCGAGCCGCTCGCTCTGCAGTTCGTCGTACATCTCGCGCATCTGCAGCACCTGCGGGTCGTTCGGCCCCGACGGCGCGTGGATCTCGTAGCCGAGCTTCTGGTCGTACTTCTCGGCGAGCGGCAGGAGGCTCCGCAGCAGCTCCTTGCCGTGCGAGCGGATGACGACCTTCGTGAACCCGAGCTGGTGGGCGGTCTTCAACTGCCGGGCGAGGAAGTCGTGCTCCTCGTCAGGCGACATGTCGCGTTCCTTCCGGCGGCCCATGTCGAGGTTGGTGCCGATGGCGCTGGGCTCGAGGCCGTAGCGGTCCATGCTGTCCCGCCAGAGACGGATGAAGTCGTCGTCGACGTCCGGGTAGGTGCGGAGCATCTGGGCGATGTTGAACTCGACGCCCGGGCCGAGGCCCTCGTCGGCTGCCGCCTTGATGAGTGTCTCGGGGGTGTACAACCCAGCCGCGAACTCCGAGGTGAGCGAATAGAGGGTGATGCCGAGCTTGATGCCCGTTCCGGCGATACCGTTCTCTTCAGTCATGATGTGGGCGTCTCTCAGTTCAGGTGGGGAACGGGCCGCGCGAGGTGTGCCGCGAGAACGCTGGCAGCCTCCGCCCGGTCGGTGATCATCCTGCTGCCCGCGTTCGAGGCGGCCGAGCGCTGCACCGCCTGTTCGTCGCGGACGATATCGAAGGGGCTCTGCCAGTGGTTCCAGTGCCACCCCTCGTATTCGCTCGAGATCGCGCCCGAGTAGCCGTTCTCGACGAGCAGCGTCACCAGCTCGCGCACCGGCACCGACGGTTCCTCGTGGTTCTCGTCGATGCCGAAGAACTTGCCGTGCACGTGGCGCACCCAGGGCAGGATCTCGAGCCAGTCCTCGACGCGCGCGGGCCCGAAGAGCCCGGTGCCGTTGATCGCAAAGTCGATGCCGAGCTCGGGCCGGCCGTTCTGGGCGGCGAGGCCGATGAACGATCCGAAGCGCTGGCCGTGGATCTGCTGGTTCGCGGGCGGACCCTCGGCGTAGTAGCCGTTCCAGAGATCCACCACCGCAGCGAGCAGGTCTTCGGATGCCCCGCGGCGCCGGTACGCCTCGAGCAGTGACGGCGCGAACCCCGTGACGGTCGCGCCCCAGTCGGCCGTGAACGCCAGGTAGGGCGAGCCGACCTGCTCGTAGCGGTCCCGGAGGGCGAGGATCCGAGGGTGCGACGCGTACTGGTCGGCATGCACCTCGAGGGCGAGGGTGACGTTGTTCTTCTCGGCGATGGGTGCGAGCTGCTCCATCGAATCGGGAGTCAGCGAGATCTGCACGCGGGCGATCGGGAAGCCGAGCTTCGCCGCCGCCTCGATCTGCAACCGCATGTACTCGATCAGTTCGTCCTGGTTCAGCAAACGGTCGCGGTGGATGCCGATGTCGGCGTTCACCGCGAGCGAGGTCTGCACCAGACCCGCCTCCACGACGAGATCCTTGAACCAGCCGGCGAAGGAATCCTCGATGGCCGGGAACCCGCGGAAGCTCGAGAACCCGATGATCTCGAGGCCGGGGCCGTAGCCGTCGGCGGCCACCTTGCGGATCAGCGCTTCGAGGTCGTACTCGCGCTGGTGCGAGGCCCGCGTGAAGCTGTAGAGGGTCACACCCTGGATAGGGGTGCCGAGAGTCTCGGTCATGCGTTCACAGCCTTCATGGTCTTGGTGTCGTGCTCTTCGATGTGCAGCACTTCGTTGTCGGAGATGACGATGTAGGGGATGTAGAGCGTCAGGTCGACGTCGACCGTGTGCTCGCCGTCGCCCGCAGCCAACGGCACCTCGCCGGAGAGCACGGCCGAGTCGAGCGGGAACCACCACTCGTCGGTGTTGGTGCGGAGCTCGTCGAACGTGAACTCCGTGCCGTTCATCTCCCAGCGGAGCGTCTCGGGGGCGGCCGGGATGCCGTCGATCGACAGTTTCGCCCCGGCGATGCAGGAGCCGGGCAGCGCCCGGTACCACGGAATGCGTACCTCGACCGCGCTCCGCGATCCGTTCGTCGTGAGCGTGCCCTGTTCGATGATGCGATCGGGGATCATGAGAACCTCCTTGTTCGTCTTCTTCTGAATTCTAACACTCTAATGTCGGTTTAAGACATAAGTTGCGAAGCAATATGGCGCGCGCCCCGCACGGCGAGCGCCACGCTGGTCAGCGTCGGGTTGCACGCCGTCGCCGTGGGAATGACGCCGTTGCCGGCGACGTGCAGCCCGGGTGCTCCCCACACCGCACTGTTCGTGTCGCACACGCTCGTGCCGTCGTCGACGAGACCCATGCGCGTGGTCCCCTGGTAGTGCAGCGACGACCCGAGCGGCAGGCGGAACGGGCGGTCGTTGAGCAACTCGCCCACGGCACGGCCGAGCACGACAATGCGGTCGGAGGCGCGCGCGAAGGTCTCGTGGTCCTTCTCCGTCAGGGTGTACCGGATGCTCGGGGCCGGCATCCCGTTGTCGTCGAGGTTGCCCTCGCTGAACTCGACCCGGTCCGAGGCCTGCAGGTCTTTGGCGCAGAAGAGTCCTAGCCCGACGATCGAGCCCGGCGTCACCGGGTCGTCCTCCGCCAGCGGCACCGGCGAGGCATCCAGCTGCATCACCTGCCCGTGGAAGGGCTGCGCGTCGGTGTAGGGCACCCAGGTCACCCCGCTGTATTCACTGAGGCCCGTGGAGGAGGCGCCGTGGCCGGCATCGAGCCCCTCCACACCGCGGAGCCGCGCCGCGAAGACGATCTGCGCCTGGTCGTTCAAATATCGCCCGAGCGCCTCGGGCCTGATCCCGGATGCCCAGAGGAGCTGCGGCGTTCGGAGGGCGTCGCCCGCGACGACCACGAAGCGCGCGGCGACCTCGGTCGTCTCGCCGGTGCGGAGGTCGCGCACCGCGATGCCGCGCGCACCGTCCCCGCGAGCACCGTCCCCGCCGGCGGCGCCCTCGGCGCCGTCCCCGCCTCGGAGCACGCGCGTCACGAGCGCCTCGGGGTACAGCGCGAAGTCGGGATTGTTCGTCGCCGCCTCACCGAGCACCACGTCGGAGCCCGACCACACCAGGTTGCCGTCGTCCCGGCGGTGCGCGGCCAGAGGCATCCGCTGCACCCGTTCGCCAGGCGCCCGGCCCTCGTCGACCACTGCGGCGAGACGGTCCCGCACGATCTCCGCGAACGGCGAGCCGTCGAACGCATCCGTGGTGACTCCGAGGAGTCTCGCCGCCTCGCCGAGCAGCTCGTCGAGGTCGGGGAGGAAGGTGATGCGCTCGCTGCCGCGCGGGGTCGGGCATGCCCCCGTCCAGTGCGCGGACATGCCGCCCACGTTGGTGGACATGGCGGCGACGGGCAGCCCGTCCTCACCCTCGGCCTGGAAACCGGTCTCGAGCAGGTGGGTGCCGGGGCGCCCACTCCGCTGCCCCGAGGTCACCGCGCCGGGGGAACTGATCGTCGAAGCGCCGGCACTCGAACCCTGCGACGCCCGCTGGGCACGTGCCCGGGCATCCGGGTCGGCGATGTTCTTGACGTGCGCCCCGGGAGGATCGGAGACGATCGGCCCGGCCTCGAACAGGGCGATGCGGGCACCGGGCGCCGATTCACTGAGGATACGCGCGTAGGCCGCACCCGTGGGTCCGCTGCCCACGATGGCGACGTCGACCGACGCCGGAAAGCGGCCGCTCATGCGTCGCCGGCCAGCCCGCGGATGAACGCCGTCGAGGCGACCGTCTCCTGGGTGGGGTAGTACTCGAGCCCGATCGGGCCGTCGTACCCCGAGGCCCGCAGGTCGCCGAGGCGCGCGGGCCAGTCGATCGAACCCGATCCGGGCTCTCCGCGGCCCGGAGCATCGGCGATCTGCACGTACTTCACTGTGTCCCCCGCCTCGGCCAGGGCGGCAGCCGCCGTCTCCCCCTCGACGGTCGAGTGGTAGAGGTCGTAGAGGATGCCGAACTGCGGCGAGTCGACGCCGCGAGCGACATACGCCGCCTCGGCGGTGCGGTCGAGCAGGGAACCGGGATGATCGACCCGCACGTTCACGGCCTCGAGCACCAGCGTGATACCCGATCCCTCGATCTGGGCGATCGCGCGCGTGTAGATGTCGATGAGCTTGTCGAGCTGCACCTGGCGTTTGCTGCCGCCGAAACCGGTGCCGCTGCCGACGACGAGACGCGGGCAGCCGAGCTGCTGCGCGATGGCCACACCCTCGTCGAGGTGGTCGAAGAACGGGCTGTCGTCGAACGGCGGGATCATGAACTGGGTGCGCGGCTCGGAGAGCTGGGCGGTCAGCTGCAGCCCGGTCTCCTCGAGGGCGGCTTTCAGCGCGGGTACGTCCTTCGGCTTCGAGGGCGCATCGATGCCGGTCGGGCCCCACATCTCCACCGCGGTGAACCCGGCGGAAGCGGCTGCCCGCACACGGTCGTGGTACTCGGCCTCTTCGGTGAAGAGCAGCTCGATGTTCGGGGCAAGTTGGTACACAGAAGTCTCCTAGTGGTGGGGGGTGTGCAGAGAGGTCGAGCAGAGAAGAGAGGGGCAGGTCAGAACATCGGATGCGCGCTGACCGGAGATTCGGGAACAGCCTGCAGAACGTCCCAGTGCTCGACGATCCGCCCATTCTCGAAGCGGTAGATGTCGGCCACGGCCGTGTCGGCGCGGTCCGGCCCGGATGCCCGCACATGCACCATCGCGAGATCGCCGTCGACGATGATGCGCTGGATGTCGAAGCGGGAGTCGGGCGACCCGTCGAACTTGGGCGTCAGGCCGACGATCGCCGGTTCCGGCCCGTCGGGCAGCCCCGGGTTGTGCTGGATGTAGTCGGGCGAGACGAGGAAGTCGAACGCCGCCCGCACGCGCTTCTGCGTGTAGAACAGGTCGCAGAACGTCTCGAAGGCCGAACGATTGTCGCGCATCCGCTCAGCCCTTCAGCCCGCCGGCGAAGCCCTGGATGAAGCGCTTCTGGGCGAAGAGGTAGAAGGCGAGGATCGGGATCATCGAGACGATCACGATCGCGAAGATCACGTTCCACTTCGACACCAGCGACCCGATGAAGTAGTACATCGACACCGGCAGGGTCTGGTTGGCCGAGCCGCCGAGGAAGATCAGCGCGGTGAAGAAGTCGTTCCAGACGATCAGGCCGCAGAGGATCGCCACCGTTCCGGTGGCCGGGGCGAGCAGCGGGAACACGATGCGGAAGAAGACCTGCCAGCGGCTCGCCCCATCGATCGAGGCGGCCTCCTCGTACTCCGTGCCGAGGCCCCGGAGGAACCCCGCGTAGAGGAAGATCGCGAGCGGCAGAAGCATGCCGGTGTAGAGGAAGATCATCCCCCAGACCGAGCCGGTGAGGCCGATCGTGCGGGCACCGATGTAGAGCGGCACAGCACCGAGCTGGGCGGGAAGCACGATCGCGATGAGGAAGAGGTAGTAGGTGGCCTTCCCCCAGCGCCTCGTGCTGCGGGCGATGACGTAGCCGGTGAGCGACCCGAGAATGATGAGGCCGAAGATGCTGCCGGCCGTGATGATGATGCTGTTCATGAGACCGAGGAGGATGTTCGACTGCCCGGACGCCACGAACAGGGAACTGAAGTTGTTGAACGTGGGGTTCACGGGCAGGGCGAGCGACGACGTCGTGTAGACCTCTGCGTCGGGCTTCAGCGCCATGGTGATCAGGAAGTAGAACGGCAGGAGGAAGACGATCGCGAGGATCCAGACACCGATCTCGCGGATCAGGCTGCCGGAGGTGTACCGGAACATGTCAGCTCTCCGTTCCGCGCGTGACGCGCTGTTGGATGACGGCGAACACCAGGATGATCGCCGAGAGGATGAGGGCCAGGGCGGCTCCGTAGCCGAAGTTCGCGAGCGAGAAGGCCTGCTTGTAGACCTGCGTCGCGAGGGTCTCCGTCGCACCCGCCGGACCGCCGTTGGTGAGGGCCATGATCTGGTCGAAGACCCTCAACCCGTTCACGATGCCGAGTGTGGTCGAGATGGCGACGGCGGGGCGGATGGCCGGCAGTGTGACGTGCCAGAACCGCTGCCAGAGGGTGGTGCCGTCGATCGCGGCGGCCTCCTCCACCTCGGTCGGAACGCCGGCCAGGCCGGCCAGGTAGATCACCATCGCGAAGCCGGTCTGCTGCCAGACGATGACGATGAGCACGGCCCAGATCGCGAAGGTCGGGTCGCCGAGCCAGCTCTTCTGCCACGACTCCAGGCCCGCCGACTTCAGGATCGCGTTGATCGGACCGTTGAAGTCGAAGATGAACTTCCAGATGTATGAGACGGCCAGTGGGCTCAGCACCACCGGCATGAAGAACAGCACCCGGAGGATGTAACGGCTCTTCAGCGTGCGGTTCAGGGCCAGCGCGATGGCGAGCCCGATGATGTTGACGATGACGACCGACCCGAAGGCCAGGAAGAGCGTGTTCCCGAGCGCCAGGATCTTCGAGGGATCCCCGAGGATCTTCTGGAAGTTCGCGAGCCCCACCAGCTGGAACGAGCCGATGCCCGTCCAGTTGGTGAAGGCGAAGAAGCCGCCCACGCCCGTGGCGACGTAGTGGATGGCAAGCACGACCAGCACTCCGGGGAGCGCCCACCACCAGTGGCCGAAGCCGACCACGCCCCGCGACCGCCGGGAACGGGTCTTCCGATCCGGTCCCGGCGTGCGGTGGTGCGGCCCCGCCACGGTGTTCGCTTCGGTGTCTGAGTGCATCGTTGCAGTCATTGCTTACCCATCGGTTGTTCGAGTGTGGCGCGGCTTCGTCGGTGTTCCTTGGCCCGGGAGTTACTGGTCCCAGGCGGCATCCATCGACGCGAGCACGCTGTCGATGGTGGTCTGGCCGGTCAGCAGACCCTGCACTCCGGTTCCGAGTGCATCGTAGACCGACGAGTTCGGCCAGCCCGTGTTCGGGAAGGCGACGTACGAGCCGCTCTTGACGATGTCGGACACCGGTGCGTAGTTCGTGCCGGAGAGGTCGAGGTCGGCCAGACCGGTCACCGGGAGCGAGCCCTGGGCATCGGCGAAGGTCTTGGACTGGGCGGGCTCTGCCATCCAGTCGAGGAACTTCTTCGCCGCATCCTTGTTCTTCGAGCTCGCGTTCAGCGACAGCGAGTAGTTGGCGCTGGCCAGGCCGAAGGCCTTGTCGCTCGACGTCGCCGGCGGGAAGGCCTCGACCGTGTAGGTGTTGCCGGCGGCGGCCTTCGCCAGGTCAGCGGCGGATCCACTCGGCCCGAACATGGTGAGCGTCGTGCCGGTGGTGATGCCGTTCGTGATGGCGTCGAAGCCGGCACCCTCGGCACCGCTCTGGAAGCAGCCCGCATCCTTCATGTCGATGATGGCCTGGAGGGTGTCCTTCCAGCCCTGGGTTCCCGCGAAGGTGGTCTTCTTGTCGGTGCGATCCTGGTTCCAGGTCGGGTCTTCGGCGTAGACGCGGGTCGCCGCGATCGAGGAGGCCGTCGCACCCGTGTTGGGTCCGGCTGCGCCGGCGAGCACGAACATCGACTTCCCACCGCTTGCGGCGACGCTCTTGCAGTCGGCGAGAACGCCCGTGAAGTCGGTCGGGAAACTGGTGATGCCTGCTGCCGTGGCTGCGGTCTGGTTCAGGATGTTGCCGACGAACGAGATGCTGAGGGCCTGGCCGTAGGTCTTGCCATCGATCTGGAACAGGCTCTCGTTGCCGCTCGGGATGAGGGCGGTCGCGCTGTCGTCGAGCGGCTCGAGGAAGCCCGCCTTCGCAAGGGTGATGATGCCCTGGCCTGCGCCGCTGCCGGGCTGGCTCTCGATGACATCGGATCCGTTGCCCGCCTGGAACTGCGTGCTCGTGGTCTGGCTGAAGGAGTCGTTGGGCACCGCGTTCAGGGTGATGGTGACGCCCGGGGTCGCGGCCATATAGGCCTTGGCAAGGGTCTCGAACGGGCTCTCGACGCCGGTGGAGACGGCGTAGGAGAGGGAGAACGACTGGGAGCCGTCGGAGCTGGAACCGGAGGTGCCGGAGCAGCCGGAGAGAACGAGGGCGCTGACGGCGAGGGGGGCGGCGAACAGGCCGATCCGTCTGGCGTGAGAGCGACGGTGCTGTGTCATGAGGAGCCTTTCTGACTTCGTTGTCGGGTGCACGATCGCTGCGCAACCGGGCTATTGCCTCAGTATCACAGGGATGTGTCGAAAATGCACATAAGTCTTCGCTATGCCCGACATAACCCGACGGCGGCCCGCGCTATCTGAAAGGCCGATGAGAACCGCGCCGCACATCACCGTCATTGATAGAGTTTCTGCACACCTGTCTGCGAAGGAACACAACGACGTGCCTGACCCTTCTCCCCTCTCCCGCCTCGACCTGAACCTCCTGGTCTCCCTCGATGCGTTGCTGACGGAACGCAGCGTGACGCGCGCCGCGGAGCGCCTGCACCTGAGCCAGCCGGCCCTCAGCGCTTCGCTCTCGCGCCTGCGGCTGCACTTCAACGACCCGATCCTGGCGCGGCGCGGAAATGCCTACGAGCTGACGCCGCTCGCCCTCCGGCTCATCGACCACACGTCGACCACCCTGGAGTCGGCGCGGCGGGTCTTCGAGAGCCAGGCCACCTGGGCACCGACGGAATCCGTGCGGGAGTTCTCGATCTACGGCTCGGACTACGGCTTCGTCACCATCGGCAAGGTGGTCTCCGAGCTCGCCGCCGACCGGGCACCGGGCGTGCGGTTCCGCTTCATGCTGCACAACCCCACGATCGTCGAAGACGCGGCCAACCGGCTGCGCGCCGTCGACGGGATGGTCATCCCGCACGGCCATGTGACCGACCTGCCGTTCGCCGATCTCTGGCACGACAACTGGACCGCGATCGTCGCCGAGTCGAATGACCAGATCGGCGACGAACTGACGATGGCAGAGATGGACTCGATGCCGTGGGTGATGACCTTCCAGTCCCGCTCCGCCTACACCTCCGCCGCGCGCCAGGTGCAGCAGCTGGGGGTCGAGCCCACCATCGCGGTGGTGGTCGAGAGTTTCCTCTCGATGCCTCACTTCATCGCCGGCACGAACAGGGTCGGCCTCATCCAGTCCGCGCTCGCCCCGCTGGTTCTGAAATCGGGCGGCGTCCGCGCCGTCGCGCTGCCGTTCGAAGCGACACCCCTCGTGAACGCCCTGTGGTGGCATCCGGCCCACAGCACCGACCCCGAGCATGCCTGGATGCGCGCCCTATTCGTCGAGGCAGGTCGCATCGTCGAGCAGGGCGCGCACCACGCGGAGTAGGCCCGCCGCGCGGTGTCACGGGTCACCGCAGGGCGACCGGCTCAGGCCGGCTGCAGCGACCGCATCGTGCGCCGGATGAGGTCGTGCTGGCGGCGCACCAGCAGCAGGGGGTCGACCTCGCCGATCTCGGCGAAGGCGTGGCCCTCCCACTCGCTCGACCAGTAGCCGCGGTAGCCACCCTCGACGAACACTCGAACGAGTTCCGGGTAGTCGATCGCGGGCTCGTTGCCGTTCTCGTCGATGTCGTAGAACTTGGCGTGCACGTGCATGATCTGCGGCATGATGTCCGACCATTCGGTCGGGGCGACATGGCCGTGCATGTTGAACGCCAGGTGCGCGAACGATCCGAGGCGCCCCGGGTCGAAGTCGCGGCTCTTCAGGTAGCCGATGAACTCCTGCTGGCGCTCCCGCATCGAAGCGTCGGTGGCCCAGATGGCCTGCAGCCGGTCACGCCCCTCCGCGTCGACGCCCGCACGTTCGACGGCCCGCAGGAGGGTGGGTGACATGCTGTGCATCGTCGACGAGAAGTCGGCCACGAACCCGAGCAGGGGCGAGTCGAGTTCGGCATAGACATCCCGTACCTTCAGGATCTCGGGCGCGTTCGGCCCCATCGGCGCGTGGATCTCGTAGGCCAGCTTCAGCTCGAGCTCCTCGGCGATGGGCAGCAGTCGGCGGAGGAGGTCGGGCTTCGCGCTCTGGATGCGCACCAGCGGGAAGCCGAGCCGCTTCGCTCCGCGGAAGAGCGTCTCGCTGAACTCGAACTCCTCGTCGGGCGTCATGTCGCGGTCGCGGCGGCGGCCCATGTCGAGGTTCGCGCCGAAGGAGCTCTCGTCGAACCCGTGCTTGTCGAAGGCCGTGCGCCAGGTGCGCACGAAGTCGTCTGAGACGGCCGGGTACGTCGGCAGCACCTGCGAGGCGACGATCTCGATGCCCGGGCCGATGCCGAGTTCGGCGACCCGGTCGAGCAGTCCCTCGAAGTCGAACCAGCCGGCACGGAACTCGGCGCTGGCCGAGTACAGCGTGAGACCGAGCTTGAACGGGTCGTCCTCGGTCGCGGGCGGCGGCGGAGTCACATCGGAGACGAGGGCGGGGTGGGGTGCATCCGTCTCCCGCACCTCGAGCTCGAGGCTCTGCCGCACGACGTTCGGCACGTACATGCCGGGCCCGCCGGCGTCGCCCGGGGCGATCTGCATGTACGGCAGCCGCAGTTCGCCGAAGACGGTGATCTCGTGGCTCTCGCCGAGGGCGAGGGGATGATCGTCCCGCACGACCAGCAGGGGATGCTGTTGCAGGTACCAGAGCACCTCGCTCTGTGCGGGGAGGTCGGCGACGGCGAAGCGAGTGCCGTCGAGCTCCAGGCTGAGGTCGGCCTCGGGGATGTCGCGGCCGTCGATGCTCACGCGGAGGGTCGAGACGGACGACAGCCAGAGGCTCCGGTACCAGGGGATCGTGAGGGAGAGCGCGAACCCCTCGGGGTGGGTGCGCAGGCTGGCGTCGTCGATGAGGCCGTTGGGCATGGTCGTTCTCCTGGTTCGGTCGGGGTGGGCGAGTGTCGGGTCGTCGGCGGGGGGGCTAGTCGAGCGTGTCGGTGATGCTGCGGATCAGCGAGTGCTGGCGGCGCACCTGCTCGATCGAACGCCAGGGCTCGCGAACGCCCTCGTACTCGCTCGAGAGGTAACCGGTGTAGCCGGAATCCTTCAGCGACTGCAGAACGGGGCGCCACGGAATCTGCTGGTCTTCGAGGTTCTCGTCGATGTCGTGGAACTTCGCTTGCACGAAGACGACGTACTCCGCGACATCCGCGAAGTCCGCCGGGTCCACGCCGATGCCGTCGAGGAACGCCGGGCGGGTCTCGCGCGTCTCGCCGGGGCCGAGCGGGATGGGCCGGTCCTGGAAGATGCCGGTGTCGATCAGCAGCCCGAAGTGTTTCGTCCCGGTGCGCTGGATGAGACCGATGTAGTCGTCGACGACCGGGTGCCGGATCGGGGTCGGGGAGTGGATCTCGGGGCAGATGATCACGTCGAGATCGTGCGCGAGGTCGAGGGAGCGTTCGACCGACTCGGTCCAGATCGGGTCGGGAACGAGGTCGCCCGACACGACACCGATCTTGGGTCGCACGAAGCGGAAGCCGAGCCCCTTCGCGAGGCGGAGGTCGCGCTGCAGGGTCGCCGCACCCTCTTCGGCGGTCATCGCGCGGGCGTGCGGCCCGCTTGAGTGCAGCCGGGTGTCGATCCACGAGCCGTAGTTCGTCGGTTCGAGGCGGTACTTCTCGAGCAGGCGGAACCACTCGTCGCGCCAGGCGGTGCTCGGCTCGGGGTAGTTCGCGACATGCCCCTCACCGAGGATCTCGACGCCTGTCGCACCGACGTCGGCTACCGCGGCGAGCGCCGTCTCGAGGTCGAGCACGGTGCCGTAGTCGCCCATGAAACTGTAGAGCGAGACACCGTACTGGAACGGAGCGCCACCGCCATCCGGTGCCAGCGTGACGTGCTTCGTGACCCGGTAGACCGAGGGCTGGTGCTCCTCGGGCACGTACGACATGCGGAGGCGCAGTTCGATCGACACCTCGTGCACGCCCTGCGGCAGTCCGCCCTCGAACGGCACGGTGACGACGGCGGCATCCTCGAGCTGCCAGCGGAGTCCGTCACTCTGCCAGAGCTCTTCGAGCGTGTGGGTGCGGCCGCCCAGTGTCCAGAGCGGCACGTCGGCGGGAACGTCGACGAGGCCCGGGATCCTGATCGCAACCCCGTCGACGAGCGACGCCGCCATGCCCCGGTAGGAGGGCATCCGGAGTCTCAGCTGGAAGCCGGTGATGCGATCGCCGTCGCGAACGTTCCGAAATCCGACGGACTGGATCAGGTCTCTCTCGAGAAGCATCCTTGCTCACTCTCTGCTCGGGGTGGGACACTGATGACCGTAGCACTCTTATGTCCGTAATGTACATAAGTGCGTGCGCATCGATCTGAAGAGACAAAGGACACTGATGACCTCTCGCCCGTTCGCCGACCTCACCGGCAGAGTCGCCGTGATCACCGGTACCGCCAGCGGCCAGGGTCGCGCAGCTGCCCTGGCCTTCGCGCGGGCGGGAGCGACGATCGTCGGATGCGATCTCGACGCCGCGGGCGACGCCTCGACCCGGGACCTCGTGGCGGCACTCGGCGGCTCGATGTCGAGCACGGCACCCCTCGACCTCGCCGACGAAGAAGCGGTCGAAGAATGGATCGGGTCGATCGACCGGGACCACGGCCGCATCGACATCTTCTACGCGAACGCAGCCGCAACGAGGTTCTCCCCCTTCGAATCGACCAGCCGCGACGAGTGGCACTTCGTGCTGCGGAACGAACTCGACGTGGTCTTCCTGCCCCTGAAACACGCCTGGCGGCTGCTCCGCAGGAGCGGATCGGGGCGGGTGGTGCTCGTGGGGTCGACCGCCGGCATCTCGGGGTCGACCACCAACAGCCGCGTGGCCCACACCGTCACGAAAGGCGGGATCGTCGCGCTCACGAAGCAGCTCGCCGCAGAGGGGGCGCCCGACGGCATCCGCGTCAACTGCGTGAGCCCCGGGATGATCGCCACCCCCGCGACCGCGAACGACCTCCTGGCTCCCGATCATCCGATGGCCTCGATCGCCCGGGCCATCCCCCTGAAGCGCGTCGGAACGGCCGAGGAGGTGGTGGCCTGCGCCCTCTTCCTCTGTTCGGACGAGGCCGCCTACGTGACGGGCGCGAACCTCGTCGTCGACGGCGGATGGTCGGCGGTGCTCCCCGGCTGACCCTGATCGCCCGTTCCGCGGATCGGCGTCAGCGTGCTGCGGGCGGCGGTTCGGTCTCGGCGAAGACGCCGCTCGCGATGCGGAAGGCCGTGTTGGCCGCGGGCACGCCCGAATAGATGGCGGACTGCAGGATGACCTCACCGATCTCCTCGACCGTCAGGCCGTTGCGGAGGGCCGCCCGCAGGTGCATCGCGAGTTCCTCCTGGTGGCCGTGGGCGATGAGCGAGCTGAGCACGGCGATCGACCGCGAGCGACGGTCGAGGCCGGGCCGCGACCAGACGTCGCCCCAGGCGACACGGGTGATGAAGTCCTGCCAGTCGGCGGTCAGCGGGGTGGTCGCCGCGGTGGCGCGGTCGACGTGAGCGTCGGAGAGCACCGCGCGGCGCACGGCCATGCCCTGCTCGAAGCGTTCGGCGTCGGTGAGTCCGTCGCCCTGGGGACGCGTCATGAGGATGCTCCTTCGGAGTGCGGTCGCGCGGCGTGTCGGTCGAAGAGCCCGATGAGCGCCGCAGCGGTGGTGCCGGGCTGTTCGGCGGGCGGCAGGTGGGCTGCTCCTTCGATCACAGCGCTCTGCCCGTGTGCAACGCCCTCGGCGATCTCGACCGCCTTCGGCTCGGGCGCGACCGCATCGTGTCGGCCCCACAGCGCGAGAACCGGAGCCGTCACGGCGCCGAGCTCTGCCCGCACGTCGTAGGCGGCGAGCGCTTCGCAGCAGAGGGCGTACGATTCGTCGTCGGCGTCCTGCAGAGCATGCAGGAGCCGGCCGGTGAGGTCAGGGTGCGCGGCCATCGACCCCTCGGCGAACCAGCGCTCGGCCGAGGCGATGAGGATGCTCGACGTGCTCTCGGCGCGCACCTTCGCGGCCCTCTCCCGCCACGCCAGCGGCTCGCCGAGCTGCGCTCCCGAGGCGATGATGGCGGCGGCACGCACCCTGCTGCCGTGCCGCAGCAGCAGTTCGAGGCCGGTTGCGCCGCCGAGCGAGACGCCGGCGTAGAGGAAGGGTTCGCCGTCGACGGTCCCCTCGATGGCATCGACGGCTGCCGCGACCGCGTCGGCGAGCTCGGCCACGGTGAACGGATCGGTCGCGGCCGGTGCCGCCCCGTGCCCGGGCAGGTCCCAGGCGAGCAGCCGGTAGCGCTCCCGCAGAAGAGGCGCGCACGTCTCCCAGAGGATGGTCGAGGTGCCGAGCGACGGCCCGAGCACGAGCAAAGGCAGGTCGCGGCCGCCGCCCCACTCGCGGAGGGCCAGGGTGGGTGTCGTCATGAGGGGCTCTCTCCGGTCATCCGGTCGGCCCCGGTCACCGGGTCGGCCCCGATCATCGGGTCGACCCCGGGCATCCGGTCGACGGCCGCCGCCGCCTCGCCGGTGTAGCCGGCGGGGTCGAGCAGGGCGTCGATGTCGAGGCCGGCGGTCTCGGGCACGTCGCGGAGAAGCACCGCCAGATCTTCGCCCGCGCCAGCGGCCGCCACCAGGGAGGCGACACGCGCGGCACCGATCAGTGGCCCCAGCACGATCGAGAGGCGCTCGGCCACGATGAGGCCGCGGGTGAGCGCGAGATTCCGGACCACGGCCCGGCGGTCGACCCGGAGCGCGGCGGCGAGACCGGCCGCGTGCGCGGACGCCCCGAGGGTGAGCCGCAGCAGCTCTCGCAGGGTCGGCCACTCGGCATGCCACGCTCCGGCGGGGCGCTCGTCTTCGGCGAGGGCCGCGCACAGGTGCAGCGTCGCGGCGAGCTGCGGGGCGCGAAGCGCGGCCGAGCGGATGAGCACCGCGGCCACGGGGTTGTTCTTCTGCGGCATGGCCGACGATCCGCCACCGCTGCCGGCGCTGAGCTCGCCGATCTCGGTGCGGGAGAGGGTCACCACGTCGCCGGCCAGCTTGCCGAGGGCGTCCGTCGTCTGCGCGAGGGCGTCGGCCAGCTCGGTGACCGGCCAGCGGCTGGTGTGCCAGACCGTGCCGGCGTCGTCGAGTCCGAGCGCTTCGGCGTAGTGGGCCGGCAGCGCGGCCGCGGCGTCACCTCCGAGCGCGAGGAAGGAGGCGCGCGTTCCGGCCGCCCCGCCGAGCTGGGCGGGGAGCGTCAGCTGTTTCAGCCGGGTGGATGCCCGGCGGAGGCCCGACAGCCAGCCGGCCGCACGCAACCCGACCGTGATCGGTACCGCGTGCTGCGCGAGGGTGCGCCCCGCCGCCACGAGGTCGCGGTGCTCGGCCGCGAAGGCGGCGAGGTGCTGCTCGGCCTCCGCCAACGAGGCGAGCACAGCATCCACCGCCCGGCGGGACACGAGCATCAGGGCGGTGTCGAGGATGTCCTGGCTGGTCGCACCGCGGTGCACCCACGGCCGGAGCTCCGCGGGCAGCGTCTGCTTGAGCAGGCCCACGAGCGGGATCACCGGATTGCCCCCGGCCACAGCGTCCCGGGCAAGGCTCGCGACATCCGGATGCCCACCCCACGCCGCGCCGATGGTGTCGACCTCGCCCGAGGGCAGCGCGCCCACCGCGGCCCACGCGCGCACGAGCCCCAGCTCGGCCTCCACCAGCGCCGCGAGCACCGCCTCGTCGGACACGAGCGCGTCGTGCCCCACGGTCACCGGAGACAGGAGTCCCCGGTCGAGCGCGCCCGGAAGAGGGGCGTCAGAAGGCAAGGAACACCGTCTCGTTCTCGCCCTGCAGGCTGATGTCGTGTTCCAGGTGGCCCTCCGGTGTTCGCGTGGCCACGAGCGTAGCGCGCTCGGCGGGCTCGAGCGAGCCCAGGAATGTGTCGGCCGCGAGCGCGACCGCGTCATCCGGCAGGTAGATGCGGGTGTGCAGACGATCGGGCAGGCCGCGCGCGTAGACGACGACCGCGAAGAACGCCGCCCGGCCCGGTTCGGCGCCGGGGTTGCGGGTGAAGAACTCGTAGTGCCCGTCGTCGTTCGTGAACGCCCGGCCGAAGCCCGTGAAGGTGTGGTCGTCGCGCCGGAAAGCCCCGCGCTCCCGCGGCACCCGGCCGTTCCCATCGGCGCCGAAGATCTCGACGAACGCGTCGGGCACCGGGGCACCGGCGCCGTCGGTGATCGTGCCGCCGAGCAGCACCGCACCCGGGGAGTACGGGTCGACGACCTGGTGCATCCGGTCGTACTCCACGCCGTACGCGAAGAACGGCCCGGCGGTCTGGCCGGGGGTGGGCCGGAGGGTGCGCGGGGGAACGGGCATCGTCACTCCCCCTCGTTCTCGAACCACGTGGCATCCGGACCGTCGACGACGATGTCGAACCGATAGCCGGTCGCCCACTCCTCGGAGGTGAGGTCGTGGTCGTAGACGCCGATCAGGCTCTGCCGGTCGCGCTCCCGCCAGATGCTGTTGAAGATGGGGTCGAGCGCGAACAGCGGGTCTCCCGGAAAGTACATCTGCGTCACCAGCCGCTGCGTGAACGAGCTGCCGAAGACGGAGAAGTGGATGTGCGCCGGGCGCCAGGCGTTGACGTGGTTCTTCCACGGGTACGGGCCCGGTTTGATGGTGGTGAAGGCGTAGTCGCCCGCAGCATCGGTGATCGCGCGGCCGGCCCCGGTGAAGTTCGGATCGAGCGGTGCCGGGTGCTGGTCGCGCTGGTGGATGTAGCGACCGGCCGAATTCGCCTGCCAGATCTCGACCAGCTGGTTCGCCACCGGCCTGCCCCAGGAGTCCGTGACACGGCCTCGCACGGTCATCCGCTCGCCCAGCGGCTCGCCCGCGTGCTGGATCGTGAGATCGCTCTCGATGGCGGCCACGTCACGCTGGCCGAACGCCGGCGAGAGCAACTCGATCGTCCCGGGGTCGACCAGCTTGAGGTTCTTGGTGGGGTGCCGCAGGATGCTCGACCGGTACGCCGGGAAGTCGAGAACGGTCGACGGGATGACCTCACCCTCGCGCTCGCGCCGCTGCAGGTCGGCGTGCAGCGCGCCGATCTCGGCGGTGATCTCGCGCTGGGATGCCCGGGCGGGGGCGGCCAGCAGGCTCTCCGGAGCCGCGGCGGTCGGTGCTGTCACAGTGTCTCCTTCGACGGGCGGAACGGCGTGCATCCATTCTCGGACACCGTGCCGCGGGCGAGCGATGCGCTCCCGATGAATGGGAAAAACGATCGATCCGTGGCAGCATGGAGCATGGCCAACTCCCCCACCGGCGACTCAGGCACCGACCGGCTGGTTCGCATCCTCGACACCTTCACGCCGACGCGCACCGTGCAGACGGCGACGGAGATCGGTCGGCGGTCAGGGCTTCCGAGTTCGACCGCGCACCGCATCGTGAACGAACTCGTCGACGCCGGCCTGCTCGAACGCGATGAGGAGCGGCGCGTTCGGATCGGGATGCGGCTCTGGGAACTGTCGACACGCTCGTCGCAGGCCCTCCGGCTGCGACAAGCCGCCATGCCCTTCATGGAACGGGTGCAGGCGCGGGTGCGGGAGCACACCCAGCTCGCCATCCTGGAACAGGATGAGGCGCTCTTCCTCGAGCGGCTGAGCAGCCCGGAATCGGGCTCGAACATCACCCGCGTGGCCGGACGGCTGCCGCTGCACGCCTCCAGCTCGGGACTCGTGCTTCTGGCCTTCGGGCCATCGGACCTGCAGGAACGCGTGCTCTCCTCGCGACTCGCCCCCCTCACCCGGGCGACGCTGTCGGACCCGGCGGCGGTGCGCCGGAAGCTCGCCGAGGTGCGCCGGCTCGGGCACGCCATCGCGCCGGGCTACATCGAGGAGGTCTCCACCGGCATCGCCGCGCCGGTGCGGGACGAGACCGGACGGGTCATCGCGGCCCTCTCCGTGGTGTTACCGCGCGATGCGGAGTCGGATTTCGCCGTGGTGGAACTGCACCGCGCCGCCGGGGACATCGCCCGCTCGCTCGGCTACCGTTCCTGACGGCGGTTCCCGATCATCGGGAATCATACAGACGACGGCGGCCATCGATCGCACACTGGCACCAGGCACCCGCCAGCACACCCACCGGCACCCCCGCCAGCACGACCGTCGAAGGAGACGCCATGACCACCACCGTCCGCACCCGGGTCGCCATCGTCGGTGCCGGTCCCGCCGGGCTCATCCTGTCGCAGCTGCTCGCCGACGCCGGCATCGACTCGATCGTCGTGGACTCCCGCTCCCGGGAGCAGATCGAGTCCACCATCCGCGCCGGCATCCTCGAACAGAACACGGCCGACCTGCTCCGCGCCATCGACCCCGACACCCGCGTCGACACGGTCGGCCACCGGCACGACGGCATCGAGCTGCGCTTCGGAGACGAAGGCCAGCGCATCGACTTCCCGTCCCTCGTCGGCCGGAGCGTCTGGCTCTACCCGCAGCACGAGGTACTCAAAGACCTGCTGGCGCTCCGGCTCGGCCGGGGGCAGGATCTGCGTTTCGGCGTGACGGTCGACGGGGTCGAGGGCGGTGAGTCCGAGCATCCGGTGGTCTTCGCCTCGGATGCCCGCGGCGAACACCTTCGGATCGAAGCCGAGTTCCTGGTCGGGGCCGACGGGTCGCGGAGTGTCGTCCGCGGCGCCGTGAGCGGCTCGCGTGCAGACGGCTACTTCCGCGAATACCCGTTCGCGTGGTTCGGGATTCTCTGCGAAGCCCCGCCGAGCTCGGAGGAGCTCATCTACAGCAACTCGGGGCAGGGCTTCGCCCTGATCAGCCAGCGGAGCCCCACGGTGCAGCGGATGTACTACCAGTGCGACCCGTCCGCCGACGCCGCGGCACCGAGCGACGCCGAGATCTGGGACACCCTCCAGGCGCGCGTGCCCGGCACGACGCTGAACGAAGGACCGATCATCCAACGCGACGTGCTGCGCTTCCGGAGCTTCGTGGCCCAGGAGCTCCGCCGTGGCCGGGTCGCGCTGGTCGGCGACGCCGCACACACCGTGCCGCCCACCGGCGCGAAAGGCATGAACCTCGCCATCGCCGACGTCGTGCTGCTCGCGGATGCCCTGCGAGCCCTGCTCGTCACCGGCGACGAACGGCTCATCGACAGCTACGCCGAGCGCGCCCTCGACCGCATCTGGAAGGCCCAGCACTTCTCCTGGTGGATGACGAGCATGCTGCACGTCACCCCCGACGCCAGCGACTTCGACCGCCGCCGCCAGCGGGGCGAGCTCCGCACCGTCGCCTCATCGGAGGCCGGTCGCACCTACCTCGCCGAGGGCTACACGGGCTGGCCGCTCGCAACGGATTCGGTTTAGAGGGCGAGAGACCGCGCCGCAAGCTCGACGATGCGCTCGGCCGGCATGCTGATGTCAATCGTTGTTCCCAGCTCGTCCGCTTCCAGCTCCTCCAAGGTCTCGATCTGCGAGGAGAGCAGCGCGGCCGGCATGAAATGGTTCGCCCGGTGAACGAGCCGGGACTGCAGCAGTGATTCTGTTCCAACCAGGTGCACGAAGTGAACGCTCAGGCTCTTGCTTCTGATGGAGTCTCTGTATGCGCGCCTGAGGGCTGAGCAGGCGATGACGAGTCCCCCATCCGACGGGGCCGCCCTCTCGAACGCATCGGCAACCTCAGACAACCACGGCCAACGATCACTGTCGGTGAGAGGAACTCCGGCAGCCATTTTGCGGAGATTCTCAACGGGATGGAGCGAATCCGCATCGAGGAAGCCGACTCCCAGTCGCGCAGCCAGTAACGCTCCGACGGTGCTCTTGCCGCATCCGGACACTCCCATGACGACAACATGGTACGGCGGGGTCACGCCAGTGCCGTTCACCAATCGTGCACAGTCCCGTCAGCGAGGCGGTTGTAGGGGAGGTAGGCCGTTTCGTACGGGTATCTTCCGGCTTCGTCGACGTCGAGGTCGACACCGAGTCCGGGCTTGTCACCGGGATGCAGCATGCCGTCGTTCCACGTGAAGGACTGCTGGAAGACGGCGTTCGTTCTCTCCCCGTGCTGCATGTATTCCTGAATGCCGAAATTGTGGACAGCAAGGCCGAGATGCATTGCCGCCGCCATGCCCACCGGAGAAATGTCGGTCGGGCCGTGCATCCCCGACTTGATCTGGTACTGCGCTGCGTACTCGAGGATCTTCTTCAAGGCGCTGATCCCGCCGGTGTGGGTGACGGCGCTCCGCACATAGTCGAAGAGCTGCTCGCGGATGAGTTGCTGGTAGTCCCACACGGTGTTGAAGATTTCACCGATCGCGAGCGGCGTCGTGGTGTGCTGACGGACAAGACGGAGCGCCTCCTGGTTCTCCGCCGGCGTGCAGTCCTCCAGCCAGAAGAGGTCATACGGCTCGAGCGACTTGCCGAGCTTCGCGGCCTGGATCGGCGTCATGCGGTGATGGCCGTCGTGGAGGAGCGGAATTTCGGGGCCGAACTCGTTACGCACTGCTTCGAAGACGGTGGGCACATGGCGCAGATAGCTCCGCGTGTCCCAGTCCTCCTCCGCAGGAAACGCGCCGCGCTGCGCGGGCTCGTGGTCGTACCTCTTTCCGTCGTTGCCCTCGAGGGTTGCGTTCGAGGCGATGCCGTAGATCGACTTCAGGCCCGGCACCCCTGTCTGGATACGGATCGCCCTGTAGCCCTGTTCCTGATGCATTCGAACACTGTCGAACAGTTCCGACGTGGTCTTCCCCGACGCGTGGCCGTAGGCGAGCAGTCCGGTTCGGGACGCGCCGCCGAGCAGCTGGTAGAGCGGCATGCCGGCGGCCTTGGCCTTGATGTCCCAGAGCGCGACATCCACTGCTGCGATCGCGGCCATCGTGACGGGGCCCCGGCGCCAGTAGGCGCTTCGGTAGAGGAACTGCCACGTATCTTCGATCTTGTGGGCGTCGATGCCGATCAGCAACGGGACGACGTGTTCCTGCAGGTAGGCGACCACGGCCAGTTCGCGCCCATTGAGGGTTGCGTCACCGAGACCGGTGACGCCGTCGTCGGTCGTGAGCTTGAGCGTGACGAAGTTACGGTCGGGGCTGGTGACAATGACTTCTGCCTTGTCGATTCTCATTGTTCTCTTTCAGTTTTCGATGTCGGTTGAGATGCGATGCGGTTCGTTGCAGATCAGCGTTCGGGGCGCTTGGACCCGGCACCGCGCGGAACAGTGAACGCGGCTGTGGAGAGGGACGGGTCGGTGGGTGCGGCGGATCCGTTTTCGGCGCGGCGTTCGGCTATTTCGGCGACGATCTCTCTGTGACGCTTGTCTGTGAGCGGGTAGAAGAGCATGACGATGATGGCGACGAGTGAGGCGGCGAGCGGGATGAGCCCAGCTCCGGCGCGGATGCCGAGTTCGGCTTCTGCCGACTGCCGGGCGGCCCCTGCTGCGTAGCCTCCCCACGCCAGCGAGAAGGCGGCGAGTGCGCCGCCGACGGCCTGGCCCGTCTTGCGGGTGAAGGAGAAGAGAGCGTAGGTGATCCCCTCTGCACGCACTCCGGTCTTCCACTCGCCGTACTCGACGGTGTCAGCCTCCAGGCTCCAGACGAGCATGTTGACCAACACGATGCCGATCTGGCAGAGGACCAGCCCGGCGAATCCGAGCGCCGGCAGGCTGGATGGTGTGACGAAGACGACTGCGCCTCCGAGTGCCATGATCCCTGCTCCGACGATGTAGCCCTGGCGCTTGCCGAATCGGCGCACGATGCTGGGCACCACCGCCGCCAGGCCGAAGGTGGCGGCGAGTTGCACGATCGAGATGACGGCATAGAGCGGAAGGGCGTGGAGTACGTCGCGCAGGTAGTAGAGCTGCACGGTGCTCAGCGCCAGCATGCCGGTCAGGAAGAGGAAGGAGCTGATGCAGAGCATGAACAACGGCTTGTTGCCCTTCAGCACAGCAAAACTCTGGCGCATGGTGACGCGCGGCACATCGCGAACGACCCTCTCCTTCGCGGTGAAGGCCGTGAAGAAGTACAGCACCGTTCCGACCACAACGAACGACAACGTCATCACGGTGAAGATCGTCTGAAGGTCGGCGCCGGGCACGATCAGCGGAGCGACGAAGATGCCAAGACCTGCCCCGACGAGCGCGGCGCCGATCGAACGCGCACTTCCGAGCTTCGCGCGCTCGGCGGGCACCTGGGTCATGGCGCCGGCCAGGGAACCGAAGGGGATGTTCACCAGGCTGTAGGCGAGGCCGAGGGCCGCGTACGTCAGGTAGGCGTAGAGCAGCATGCCACTCTCGCCGATCTGCGGAACGGAGAACGCGGCAGCGGAGAGAAGCAACAGCGGCACTGAACCGAACATCAGGAACGGGCGGAACTTGCCGAATCTCCTACTGTAGGTGCGGTCGACGATACGCCCCGCGAAGATATCGGCAAACGCATCGAAAATGCGTACGACGAGGAGCAGTGTGCCGGCGGCGGCCGCGGAGATCCCGGCGACGTCGGTGTAGTACACGAGGAGGAACATCGTCGCGGTGGTGAATGCGAGGTTGTTGGCCGCATCGCCTGCCCCGTAGCCGACGATGCTCAGTCGGCTGAGCTTCGTGCCGACCGCGGGCGCGGGTCGCGCGCCTGACGTGGTGAGATCGGGGTTCTGGTCTATCACGGCTGCCTTCCGGTCGCGTCTTTGCGGGCGCGTCATTGCGGGGAATCGACGGAGGGATCACGGGCACCATTCCGTCTGGTGTGACCAGTCAAGCACTTTCAGCACATTTTGGCAAGCGGTTGCCGAAATCAGATGGCGCGCATTTCCACCCGCTCGGCCCGCACCACCGCCGAGACGGCTTCACGCACGCCGGCGTCTGCGACCAGGCGCGGATCAAGGAGTTCGAGCAACGCGGCAACCGGCTCGTCTGCGCTCTTCGCGAGCGCGACAGCCTCCCCCGCGCTGTCGACGAGTCGTGCGCCCGAGAGCACGAGCGCGACCCATGAGCCGATGGCCCGGATGGAGGCACCGGCGTCGAGTCCGTCGGCACGTTCGGCCAGGAGCGTCGGTACGATGCGCACCCGGAGCTTCAGGACGCCCTCGCCAGAGATCTGCGAGAGCCGGTGCTCGATGCGGGTGTTGGTGAAGCGGCGCACCAGTGCAGAGCGATAGCCGTCGAGGTCGAGGCCGTGAGCGGGCAGGTGCCGAACCGCTTCGTCCCAGAAGGTGCCGACCCACGCACGACAGACCTGATCGGTCATCGCCTGCGCGACGGTCTCATGACCGCGCAGCATGCCGGCGTAGGCGAGCAGACTGTGCGCGCCGTTGAGCAACCACAGCTTGCGGTTCTCGAAGGGCTCAAGGTCGTCGACGAACAGTGCGCCCGAACGCTCCCAGGCGGGCCGGCCGGCGGGGAATTCGCCGCTCAGCACCCAGTCGCTGAATGGCTCGGTCACGACAGTGGCGTTGTCCCGCCAGCCCGTCAGTTCTGAGGCGATGAGGAGATCGGTCGGCATCGTGTGGGGTGTGATCCGGTCGACGGAGGTCGAAACGAAGGACACGTTCGCGGCGATCCAGTCCGTGAGTTCACGGCTCACCTCGGCCGCCAGAACGCCGATGGCACGCTGTACGAGGTACCCGTTCGCGGGCATGTTGTCGCACGGCACGATCGCGATCGGACCCGCATTCGCCCGCCTGCGAGCGTCGAGCCCGAACACCAGTCGGCCCATGGTGGTGACCGGCCCCCCGAGCGCAGGATCGGGCTGGTCGGCACCCGCCAGGTTTCCGACCAGCCACTCGCGGTCTGCGCACAGCTCGTGGTCGGTCTCGTCGGGGAGGCCGTCCCTCATCCGGTAGCCCGCCTCGGTGACAGTGATCGTGATGATCGCGGTCTGGGTAGCCGAGAGCAGCTCGATGAACCGGGTGAGGTCAGCGCCGTTGCGGGCTTCGACGATGCTGCCGACCACTTCGGCCCGGTCGCCGTCGTCGTCTCGCTCGATGAGCGTGAAGAGTCCACCCTGCGGCTGCAGGTCTTCGGCCGCCGCAGGGCTGCGGCCGGTGAACGCCGCGATACCCCACTCCGATCCCTCATCCACCCGGGAGGTGTACCACGCCTGATGCGCCCGGTGGAAGGCGCCGAGCCCGATGTGCACGATGCGCACGCCGGCGGTGGGAGCTTCTCCGGGATGCTTCCGGCTGAACGCCGTGCGGGTCAGGAGGGGAAGTGTGCTGTTCGGGGTGTCGATCACAGTTTGAACGCCTTCCGGGGCACGAGGTGAACAAGGTCGTGGATGATGCGCTCGGCACTGGGGCGGTCCACACGCCCCTCGCGGACGAGCCGAGCGAGGAAGCTCGCGTCGAGCCGCCTCGACATGTCGTGGCGGGCTGGAATGGAGAGGAACGCCCGCGTATCGTCGATGAACCCCGACCCACGGTAGAAACCGGCGGTCTCGGTCGTTGCTGCACGGAACCGCAGGACGGCGTCCGGAGCATCGAGGAACCACCACGGCGCACCGATGTACACAGCCGGGTAGTAGCCGGCCAGCGGCGCGAGTTCGCGGGAGTAGACCGTCTCGTCGACGGCGAAGAGCACGAGGTGGAACGAGGGGTCGTTACCGTAGCGCTGGAGAATCGGGCGGATGCCGTCGACGTAGGTCGTCGTGACAGGGATGTCGTGGCCCGAGTCTGGTCCGAAGGTCTCGAACGTGGAGGTGTCGTGATTGCGGAAGATGCCCGGGTGCACGGTCATCACCAGGCCGTCTTCGACGCTCATGCGGGCGGATTCGAGGAGCATGTGAGCTGCGAAGAGGCCAGCGCCCTCGGAATCCAGCCGACCCTCGAGTGCCTCGGAGAACAGTGCCTCTGCACGGTCCCGGGTGATCTCGGCGGCGACGGGCTGGAGAACACCGTGGTCTGCCGAGACGGCTCCGTGGTCGATGAAGTGGCGGCGGCGGCCGGCCAGGGCGGCGAGATAACCGTCGTAGTCGGCGGTCGGGGTGCCGTTCCAGGTCGCCAGGGCCGCGACGTTGTCGGCCCAGCCCGGGGCGGCGGGGTTGAGGTAGCTGTCGGGCCGGAAGGTCGGAATGACGCGGCCCGGGAAGCTCGGATCGGCGGCGAGCGCGGCGTGGGCGGCCAGATCGTCCATGGGGTCGTCGGTGGTTGCGAGAACGTCGATCCGGAAGGAGGCGAACAGCGCGCGCGGCAGGAACTCGTCCGTCTGCAAGGAGGCCGAGATCTGGTCGAAGAGTTCGTCGGCGGTATCGGCAGAGGGATGTTCGGCTATCCCGAAGAGGTCGACGAGCTCGTGCTGCAACCAGTATCCGGAGGCCGTTCCGGCGAAGAGGTGCCAGTTCTCGCAGAATGTGCGCCACGCTTCGCGCGGGCTGGCTGTGCGGCCCTGAGCGTCTCGGGTGGGGATTCCGAGCTCGCCCAGCCCGATTCCTGCTGCGTGCAGCAGCCGGGTCACGTAGTGGTCGTAGCGGAGAAACAATTGTGCGGGATCGGTGAACGGAACGTTCTCGAGCAGGATGCGGGGGTCGACGTGCCCATGCGGCGACACGATGGGCAATCCTGCCACGCTCTCGTAGAGGGCACGGGCGATCTTTCGGGTCTCGGGATCTGAGGGAAAGAGTCGGTCGGCATCAAGGTCAAGCATCATTTGCATTGCTCAATTCAAGGGTAGGACGCGAATTTTGTCAACCGGTTGCCATTCCATGCAGGCGGCAGTGCCGAAGCACTCGGGCCGAGCGTCAGGATCCGGGCAGAGGCCCGACCGACCCGCGCGAGACGAGTTCGGTGACAAGCGCGCGACCCGCGGAGTCGCCGGCCGCGACGCCAGTCGGGGAGTCGATGAGCTCCAGCGATCTCCGCACCGCCCTCTCCCCGATCTGATCGAGGGGAGTGCGGATGGTACTCAGCTGCGGAGAGGTGAAATCGGAGCCGAAGATGTCATCGAATCCGATGATGCTCAAGTCGTCGGGAATGATGATGCCGCGCTGCTGTGCGGCACGCATCAGGCCGATCGCCATCAGGTCGTTGTACGCCAGCACGGCTGTGACCCCGGAGGCGAGCACTCGCGTGAGAGCGTTCGTGCCCCCCTCGAGCGTCGGAGCGCCGACGGCGATCTCGACGATCGTCATGCCGTGCTTCGGAGCTCTCGCCAACAGCGTTTCCCACCTGGCCCTGCTCATCCAGGAATTCGCCGGTCCGGAGAGAAACGCCAGCGAACGGTGACCGAGCTCGGAGAGATGGGTGAGAGCTTGCTCGACTCCCGGCACGATGTCGGGCACCACTCCGTCGACGCCGTCGACCTGACGGTTGATGACCACGAGGGGCTTCCATTCGGCGAGTTCGCGGATCTGGTCGTCGTCAAGCCGGGTCGTCACCAGAATCAGCCCGTCGACGAACGGCGCGACGCGTTCGGCAGCTTCCGCCTCCCTGAACTCCGACTCCTGTGACTCCGCGAGGATCAGCGTGTACCCGCGCTTGAATGCCTCGCGCTGGGCCCCTCGAACGACGTTGAAGAACATGGGGTTTGTGATGTCGGCGATCAGCAGCCCGAGGGTCTGCATGCGCCCAGTGGGAAGAGCGCGGGCCATAGGATTCAGCCGGTAGTTCAGTTGTTTGGCCGCGGCCTGAATGCGCTGCTCGGTCTTGGCGTTGATTCGCCCCGGCTTGTTCAGCGCCCTCGACACAGTCGACGGATTGACACCTGCCGCCTTGGCGATGTCGTAGATCGTCGGAGCAGGGTGCCCCCGGCGCGGCGCGCGTGCCTGCTCCGGCACAGAGGGTGCTGCTTCGTCAGCGCTCACGGCGTGGCTCGACTCTCTTTTTCGATGCCCGGCGGGCGCATCTGGTCTCGACTCTCATCGTCGCACAGGATGCCCGCCACTCAGTTGACGGCCGGTACCGCATGGGCCGCAGACTCCGCCCGGATGCTGGCCTCGCGACGCTCGATCCGACGTGCGGCCTGTCGGTCGGGGTCGGGCACCGGCGACGCGAGAAGCAGGCGCTGGGTGTACGGATGCACGGGGTTGACGGTGACCGCGGCGGCTTCGCCCTGCTCGACGATCTCGCCGTGGTACATCACCGCGACCCGATGACTGATGTGCCGTACGACGTCGAGGTCGTGCGAGACGAACAGGTAGGACACCCCCGTGTCGCGCTGGATCTCGAGGAAGAGGTCCAGTACTCTCGCCTGGGTCGTCAGGTCGAGAGCGCTGACGGGTTCGTCGCAGACAATGAGTTTCGGCGACAGCACCAGCGCACGGGCGATGGCCACGCGTTGCCGCTGGCCGCCGCTGAACTCCCGGGGCGTCCGCCGGGAGGTGTCTGCGGGCAGTCCCACCTGTTCGAGCACTTCACGAACCCGCTTGCGGGCATCTGTGCGCGGCACCCCCTGGACGGTGAGTGGTTCGGCAAGGATCTCACCGATCGTCAGCGACGGATTCAGCGAGGTGTACGGGTCCTGGAAGACGACTTGGAGATCCCGACTGAGCGCGCGGCGCTTCTTTCCGCCGGCATGCGAGATGTCGTCGCCATCGAACGTCACCGTTCCACTCGTGACCGGGGCGAGTCCCAGCACCGCACGGCCGAGTGTGGTCTTGCCCGACCCCGACTCCCCGACCAGCCCCAGGGTCTCCCCCGGCGCGATCTGGATCGAGACCTCGTTGAGCGCTCGGAACGAACGGGCCCGCCACCCCTTGCCCGGGTATTCGACGACGAGCCTGTCGACGCTCAGGAGGGACGGTTCTGACGTGCGGTTCATGCGAGGCCTGCTTCCACGGGTTCATCATCGGGCACCGACAGGGGCGTCATGGGGGTTTTGCCTTCGAGCATGGCGCCCAGGAGCGTCTGCGTGTAGCGCTCGGACGGTGAACGCAGGATGCTCCGCACATCGCCCGTCTCGACGACGACCCCGTTCTGCATGACGACCACACGGTCGGCGAGATCGGCGATCACGCCGAAGTTGTGAGTCACGAGCACGACGCCCATGTCGAATCGTGACTGCAGGTCGCGCAGCAGGTCGAGTACTTCGGCCTGCACAGTGACGTCGAGTGCCGTGGTCGGTTCGTCGGCGATGAGCAGGTCGGGGTTGCAACTCACGGCTCCGGCGATGAGCACACGTTGCGCCATTCCGCCCGAGACTTCGTGCGGATAAGCGTCGAAGGTGCGCTGCGGGTCGGTGATACCCACGATGCCGAGAAGTTCGAGTGCCCTGGCCCTGGCGGCCGTTCTACTGAGCCCGAGCACTTTCACGAGGGGTCGCACCAGCTGGTAGCCGATCGTGAAGTTCGGGTCGAGGTTGCTCATCGGCTCCTGCGGGATGTAGGCGATCCGCTTTCCGCGAAGCGCCGCGAGCCGACCCTCTGAGAGGCGGCGGCCGTCGGCAGACACGAGCGGGATACCGTCGAAGGCGATGCTCCCGCCGGTGATGCGGGCCTCCGGTGGGAGCAGGCCGAGAATCGAGAACGCGGTCTGCGTCTTGCCCGACCCCGACTCGCCGACGATGCCCAGCACCTCGCCGCGGTCGACGAAGAACGACACGTCGGAGACGACGGTCTTGGTTCCGTTCGCCTGTGGATATCCGATGCCGAGCCCGGAGACGGTGAGCAAATGCCTGGAGTCCACTTCGGCGTGCTTGGGGTCGAGCACGATCGCCTCGGTCTTCGGAACCGACAGCGCCAGGCGCTTGACACCTCTGATCTTCGGTGCGTCTTCGAGGGCGTCACGGAGGGCGTTGCCGAGAATGACGAAGGCGCCGACCGTGATCGAGATCGCCAGCGCAGGCCAGACAGCAAGCAGCGGGGAGCTGTAGATGTTGATGAAGCCTTCGTTGAGCATCACACCCCAGGTGGAGACCAGCGGGTCGCCGAGGCCGAGGAACTCGAGCCCCGCCTGGATCGCGATCGCGATTCCGCTGACGATGGAGGTCTGGATGATCACCGGTGCCCGCACGACCGACAGGATGTGGCGGCCGATGATACTCGCGGTGCCGACCCCCGCCACCCGGGCGGCGTCGACATAGAGCTCATTGCGCACCGCTCGCACCGAGGTGCGGGTCAGCCGGAAGAACCCGGGTGTCATGAGCACACCGAAGACGGTCATCGAGACCCACACCGAACGGCCGAGCGCGGCGCTCACGGCCAGCAGGATGATGATCGCCGGCAGCGACATCAGTACGTTCGTGCACCAGCTGGCGACCGAATCGAACCAGCCACCGAAGTAGCCGGCCATGAGCCCGGTCGGCAGGCCGATACCGACCGCGACGACAGCCGCGAGGGCGGCAGCGATGAGCGTACTCTGAGCGCCGGTCAGCAGTCGGCTGAGTACATCGCGGCCGGCACTGTCGGTGCCGAGAAGGTGCTCGGACCCGGGAAGTTGCAGCGCGTCGCCGAGGTTCGCCACAGTCGGGTCGAAGGGCGAGATGAGCGGTCCGACGACCCCTGCGAGGATGACGATGGCCAGCACGGCCAACGATGCAGCACCGAGCGGGTTGGTCACGAGCCGGTGAGCGATACCCGGTCGCGCGGCGATTTTCGGGGCTCTGAGCGGTACGAGTGGTTCGGTCATGAGACACGCGCCTTGGGGTTGAGCCAGCCGACGGCGAGGTCGACCAGCAGATTGACGATGACGACGATGACGACGATGTACACGACCACGCCCATCAGCACAGGCATGTCCCCCTGTGTTGTCGACTGCAGGGCGAGGAAGCCCATTCCCGGGAGCGCGAAGATCTGTTCGATGATGACGACCCCGCCGAGCATCCCGATGAACTGGAGGGACAGCACTGTGAGGCCGGCCGGAGCGGCCCCCCTCAGCACGTGGCGGAACAGGATCTCACGCGGAGCGAGACCGCGACTCCGGAGAGTTCGCACGTAGTCGCGCCCGAGAACCGAGATCGTGGCACTCCTGACCTGCTGTGCGGTACTTGCGACAGCGCCGATCGCCAAAGCAAGCACAGGCAGGGTGATCGAGAGCAGCCAGAGTCGTGGGTCCACCGCTGGGGAGACGTATCCGGTGGCCGGAAAGAGTCGCAGTCGGATGGCGAGAACGGTGACGAGAATGATCGCGATCACGAACTGCGGCACAGCTGACGCGCCGATCGAGAGCAGCTGGAGCAGCCGGTCGACCCATCCCCGCCTGACCGCCGCCGTGACACCGAGAAGCGTGGCGCACACGGCGGCGATCACGATCGTCACGAGCACGATCGACAAGGTGGTGGGGATGCGGGCGAGGATGCTGTCGACCACGGGCTGATTGGTGAACCACGATGTACCGAAGTCCCCACGGACGATTCCCCCGAGCCAATCGACGTACCGGGTCACCAGAGGTTGGTCCAGCCCGAGTTGCGATTCTTTGAGCTTCACCTGGTCGAGGGTCGCTGACTCGCCCAGAATGTTGCGGGCGACGCTGGTTGCCGAGAAGTTCAGCAGAAAGAAGGTCAGGGTCGAGACGACGAAGAGTACGACGAGCCCCGAGCCGATCCTCTTCAGGATGAAGCCCAGCATCACTTGGCCGGAGCGTACGAGTACAGCGACGGAACGGCCTGCTGCAGCTGCGGGGCGGTGGTGGTCTGTGAATCGGTGAAGAAGACCTGGTCGGGACGGTAGAAGGGAGCGAACCACGCCTGGTCGGTCAGGTAGCTGTTCAGGGCCTTCGCCGCAGTCGCCTGGTCTGCCTCGCTACCGCTCTGGATGCCCCCGATCAGCTTCTCGACCTCAGGATCGGTCGTGCGGTCGGGGTTGTAGGTGGCGGTCGGTGCCACGATCTGGTTCACAGCAACCCACGGAGAGCCCTGGAAGAGCGAGAACCAGCTCATCGGCCACTTGCCCTGAGTCAGGCCCGAGACGAAGTCGCTGCCCTGGATGTTCTCCCAGTTGACCGTGATGCCGATATCACTGAGGTTCTGCTGGATACCAGCGGTGAGCGCAGGGTCGAAGAAACCGGAGACGGTCGGCATGGTCACCGAGAATCCGCCGGCGTAACCCGCGTCGGCCATGAGCTGCTTGGCCTTGGCCGGGTCATACGCGTAGGTGGAATCGAGCGCAGGATCGAACGCGGGGGTTCCTTTGCCGAAGACCTGGCTTGTGGTCGTGCCGAGCCCCTTGCCGACCTGCGCCAGCAGGGCATCCTTGTCGATGGCGTATTTGATGGCCTGGCGCACCTTGACGTTCGCCAGGGCAGGAACGGTGGAGCCGTCACGGTCGAAGATCAGGAGCCCCTGCCAGTCGGTCGGGTAGGTGTACTCGGTCATGCCGGCGCCCTTGGCCTGGTCGGCCGTCTTCGGGGTCAGGAGAGCGGCATCGACTTGGCCCGAGATCAGGGCGTTCAGCATCGCCGTGGTGTCGGTGATCGGCTTCAGCACGATGGTGTCGTAGACCTGCAGCGACGGATCCCAGTAGCCGGGCGTCTTCGTGAACGTGTAGGTGGAACTCGCGACGGTCGCGTTCTTGTCGAGGGTGTACGGCCCGCTGCCGACCGGGGTCGTGTCAAGCCCACCGGCTGCGGCGGCCGCAGGGCTCGCGATGAACCCGTCGGCGTTGCCGAGGTAGTCCAGCAGGGCCGGGTCGGCGGCGCTGAGGGTGATGACCACCGTGGTCGCGTCGGGCGCCGACACGTCTGAGACCTGCTTCAGCGTGGAGGCGTCAGGTCCGTTGCCCTGACGGAATCGGTCGAGGTTCACCTTCACCGCAGACGCATCGAGCACAGTTCCGTCGCTGAATTTCACGTCGCTCCTGATCGTCAGGGTCAACTGGGTGTTGTCGTCGTTGTACACCCATTTCGTCGCGAGCATCGGAACCAGGGTTCCGTCGGCTTCGCGTCGCAGGAGGGAGTCGTAGACGGCCTGGTAGTACTGGACGTAGTGCCCGATGTGCGCCTGGGCCGGGTCGAACGACTTGACATCGACGAGAGCGCCGATCGTCAGCGTGCCTCCGGTACCGGACTGCCCTTCGGAGCCGCTGTCGGTGCTGGCTGAGCAACCGCCGAGCGCGAGCGCTGCGGCGGTGAGCAGGGCAAATGCTGCTGCCCGTGGACGAAACTTCATTGTTTTCTCCTCTTGGTACGACCAGATTGGCAAGCGATTGCCATTCTGCGGCGCGGGGTCTCCGGCATTGGATGCGCCTATAGTATCCCGGCGAAATACTGGATGGCAACCGATTGTCAAATATTTTGGGGCGGAAAGATTCCCTCGTTGGCGATCCGCGCGTTGAGCTCGTCCAGGAACTCCTCCTGGTCGAAGTCGAGACCCACTTCCTGGCCCCGCCAACTCGAGAGATGAATGGCGTTGGCGAGCCGGACACCGATGATCCCGTCCGCACCCGGCGCCAGGAGGGGGGTGCCGTCGAGCACATTTGCGGCGAAGTTCGCCAGCACGCCTGAGTGCTGTGCACCCCAGGGCGAGTCGAACCGCAGGGTCTCCGTGGTGTACAGCTCGCTGGTGTCTAGCTGGCCCGTGAAGAGTCGCACGACGTCATCCATCGCCATCGACTCGCTGAGCTCGCGCTCCGGCTTCACCAAGCGGGTGACGGTGGCCACGGCAGAGTCCTCGACAACGATCTTCCCCTGGCTGCCCTGGATTTCGAAGCGGTCGGTACCGACGAGGTCATGGGTCGCCGTCACAAAGACTCCCGTGCGGCCACCGCCGAAATCAGCGAGCACCGTCACCTCGTCTTCGACCGCGATGTTGCGGGCGAAACCGTAGGCGACTTTGGAGAACACCGATCGGGGAACCCCGCAGATCCACTGCCAGAGGTCGAGCTGGTGGGGCGCCTGGTTCACAAGCACGCCACCGCCTTCACCGCCCCAGGTCGCACGCCAGGCGCTCTGGTCGTAGTAGCCCTGCGGCCGCCACCAATTGGTGATGATCCAGTTCGAGCGCAGTACGTCACCGATCTCGCCACTGTCGACGATCTCCTTCAGGCGGATGTAGAGGGGGTTGTTGCGCTGGTTGAACATGATTCCGAACGTCAGTTCGGGGTGCGCCGCGGCCACAGCGTTGAGCTGTTCGACCTGCTTCGTGTAGACACCCGCGGGTTTCTCCACCAGCGCATGCAATCCGCGGCTGAGAGCCTCGATTCCCAGCTGCGGGTGCAGGAAGTGCGGCACGCAGGTGACAACCGCGTCGACCTGCCCGCTGTCCATCATCGAGACTGCATCGGCGAAGAGTGCCACTCCCGGGTGCGCCGCCCCGGCCGCCTCGGCCTTTGCCGGGTCGGTGTCGGCTATGGCGCCGATCACTGTGTTCGGCACCAGCCCGTCGGCGATGAACTTCGCGTACAGGGAGCCCTGCGCTCCGTAGCCGATGATGCCCAGGCGGAGACGGGTGCGGGGTGCGGTTTCGTTCGTCATGCGTATGTCTTCCTCTGTTCGTTGGGGCCGGCCGGCCGTGCGTCTCGACCGGCGGCCGGGTGGTTCTCTTCGGCGGGCAGAGCCCGTTCGGGGTACGACTGGTCGTACACCTGCTGGATGATGTCGAGTGAGATGTAGGCCTCTTCCGGCGAGATCCAGAAAGGTTCAGGCGAGTCGAGAGTGTCGTAGAAATCGTTGATGAGACGTTCGTGCGATACGCCCCAATACGATCGGGCGCCGGTCGGAGCATTCTGCTCAGCCACCGTCTCAGTACTGCCATCGGCGCGAGTGACGATGAGGTCGCCCGCGATCCGCAGGGAGCCACGCTCGAGGACGATGTCGATCACGACGGGAGCATTCACGGCGTGAGCGTTCGTGGCGAAGAAGACGCTCCGCATGCCTCGGACGTGCTCGAGCACGAGCTCGGCCGTGTCTTCGACCTCGATCACGTCGGCGAGAGCTCTGGTCGCTGCGTGACCGCTCACCCCGGCCACGGGGCCAACAAGCCACTGCAGAAGGTCGAGGGTGTGGATGGCCTGATTCATCAGCAACCCGCCGCCGGCCGAGGCCCAGCGACCCCGCCAGGGCCGATCGAGATAGTAGTCGGCTGTGCGACTCCAGATCACTGTCGCCGACGCACCCAGCACCTGGCCGAGTTCACCGGAAGCCAACACGGCGGCTGCGGCCGAGGTCGACGCGTTGTACCTGTTCTGCAGGCAGATCCCGATTCTGGCACCGCTCGCCTCCGCCGCCGCGATGATGCGCCGGCCTTCCTCTCGCGAGTGGGCGAGAGGTTTTTCGAGCACGACGTGGATACCGCGCTGCAGGGCAGCGACGGCCATGGGTGCATGCAGGTGGTGCGGAGTGCAGATGTGCACGACGTCGGGCGCGGCAGTGGCGAGCATGTCGTCGAAGTCGGAGAATCCCGGTACGGCGTGGATGCGGGAAGACTCAGTGAGCCTGCCCTGATGCACGTCGCACACCGCAACCAGCGTGGCTGTGGGGCGGGCCGCGATCGCAGCGAGATGCAGGCTCGAGATGTCGCCGCAACCCACGACGGCGACGCGCACCGATGGTGCGGTCATACGGTACCCACACCGATCTCGCGGAGTAGGTCGGCAAAGGCCCTGGCGGCCTCGCCGAAGGCGACCGGGCCCGAGAATCCGCCGAGTTCGTGGGCGACCGCAAGGTGCGGCTCGAGGGAGGCGAAGCCGCTGTACCCGTCGTCTCGCAGGGCAGTGAGAGTCTCGAGCAGTTGGCCGTCGCCTTCGCCCGCCGGCACGACCTCGCCCGTGGCGGCGCGCGCGTCCTTCACCTGCAGGTAGTCGAGGTACGGCCGAAGCGCTGCGTAGCCATCTGTGAACGGGCGCACACCGACCTGCACGAAGTTCGCATTGTCCCAGGCGAGCCGGAGCGAAGACGAACCGACGCTCTCGACGATGTCGAGCACGCGTTCCGGCGTGTCGCCATAGATGTCCTTCTCATTCTCGTGCAGCAGCACGACACCCTCATCCTCTGCGAGATCGGCCATCAGACGCATCCGGTGCATCACGTCGTCGCGGATGCTCGACGCTTCGACGCCCGCATCCCTGAAGAAGGAGAAGACCCGGATGTTCGGGGTGCCGAGTTTCTGAGCAACCCTGATGACACGGGCGAGTCGGGCGACCTCCGCCTCCGCCGGGACCGAGATGTTCACCTTGCCGATCGGACTCGCTACGGCCGAGACTCCCATCTCCTCCGCCGCGAACCGCCGCGCAAGTTCTGCGAGCTGCTCGTCATCGAGGTCGATGACGTTCACGCCCCACGCGCTCCGCACCTCGATGTACCGGGCACCAAGGGCCTTCAGGACCGCGACCTGAACGGCCGGGTCGGGATCGATCTCGTCTCCGAACCCGGACAGGGTCCAGGCATCCGGTTGCACAGTCATGATGAGGAAGCGCCTTTCGTTCTCGGACCGGCAGATACCCGATCCGTTCGACCGGCGTCGGTTGCGGCCTACTGTACGCCCGGACGTGCATCTTTGGCAACCGGTTGACAACAGCTGTCCGCTCGGCTTGACTGGGATCATCAAGCAGAACTCCCGCGCCCCGTCCGGGGTGCCGTTCCCTTCCCCCGACACAAGGATGTGACATGGTCGACCTCGCCGCCTCGCCGTTCAATCTCGGCCCGGACGCCATCGAATGGGTGCACACCACCATCGCCTCGATGACGCTCGAGGAGAAGATCGGGCAGCTCTTCATCAACCTCAACACCCGGTTCGACCCGGCCTACCTCGACTCGGTGATCGACGGCTTCCACGTCGGCGGCATCCGGTACATGGGCTCCGACTCAGCAACCGTGCAGCAGCACATCCGGTACGCGCAGAGCCGCTCGAAGATCCCCCTGCTCGTGGCATCCAACCCGGAGATGGGTGGTTTCGGCAGCGCCGACGACGGCACGCTCGTGAGCACACATCTCCAGGCCGGTTCGCATCCCGATGCCTCGATCGCACGGGAGATGGGCCGGATCGCCGGCGTCGAGACGGCCGCCATGGGCTGCAACTGGGCGTTCGCGCCAATCGTCGACATCCACTACAACTGGCGGAACACGGTGATCAGCACGCGGGCATTCGGCAATGAGCCGGGAGTTGTCATCGAACGCGCGAAAGAGTACTTCGACGGTCTGAGCGAATCGAAGACCGTCGCGGCGATGAAGCACTTTCCCGGCGACGGAGTGGACGAACGCGACCAGCACGTGGTCACGAGCTACAACACTCTTTCGCTCGAGCGTTGGGAAGAGAGTTATGGCCGCGTCTACCGCGAGCTGATCGCCCACGGCATCCAGTCCATCATGGTCGGCCACATCGGCGCACCTGAGCTCTCGCGCGCCTTCCGTCCAGGGATCGCCGACGCAGACATCCGGCCGGCAACGCTGGCACCCGAACTGCTGAACGACCTCCTTCGGGGTGAGCTCGGCTTCAACGGCCTCATCCTCACCGACGCGTCGATGATGGTCGGGATGACCCAGGCGATGCGGCGACGGGATCTTGTTCCGGCTGCCATCGCCGCGGGCTGCGACATGTTCCTCTTTTTCAGGGAACCCTCCGAAGACTTCCAGTACATGCTTGACGGGTACCGCACGGGGGTGATCACGGAGCAGCGGCTGCAGGATGCACTCGAGCGCATCCTGGGGCTCAAGGCGACTCTCGACCTGCACGTGACCCCCACCGCAGAACTGGTTCCTCCGGTCGAGGCGCTCTCCATCATCGGCAGCGACGCGCACCACGCCGTCGCCGCCGCAGTAGCCGACAAGACCGTGACCCTCGTCAAAGACACCCAGAACAATCTGCCGCTCGACCCGAAGACGCACCGGCGCATCCGACTCTACGGAGTCTCGGGCGAGGCGGACTTCACCGGCACCGACCCCAACGGGTACCTTGCGATCGCCGCCGAAGAGCTCGAGGCGGCCGGATTCGAGGTTCACGTCTTCAAGAACGCCAAGCAGAGGGCCGCGGAGGGCGAGGCGGGCGTGTACTTCCACACTGTGATGGCCGAGGAGGCGAACGGCGACTACCCGAACAGATACGACGCAGCAGTCGTCTTCGCGAACGTCGCCGGATTCGCCCAGGAGGCCAGCGTGCGCATCCGCTGGTCTACTCCGATGGCCGCCGAAATCCCCTGGTACGTGACCGAGGTGCCCACGGTGTTCGTCTCGGTGAACCAGCCGAACCACCTGATCGATGTACCGATGGTCAAGACCATGGTGCATGCGCACAACCCGAGTCGCGAGGCAATCCACGCCGCCGTGCAGAAGATCGTGGGACTCTCCCCGTTCCAGGGCACCTTCAACGACAACGTCTGGTGCGACACCTTCGGAACACGACTCTAGAAAAGAGGACCCATTATGGCAAAAATCGGCGTACAGGCGATGATGCTCAAAAACGAATTCGCTGCCGACGGGCCGTTCGAAACTCTCCGAAAGGTGAGCGAGATCGGCTACAACGCGGTCGAGATATCTCAGATACCCATGACGCCGGAGAACGTCGCCGAGCTGGGAAGAGCACGTACCGATCTCGGCATGGACATCGCGGCCCTCTCGGCCAGCCTCCGACCGGGGCCAGCCACCGCCGAGTCACTCACCACCGACTTCGAGAAGATCGTGGCCGACGCGAAGACCCTCGACGCAGGTATGGTCCGCATCGGAATGCTCCCTTTCGACGCGATGGGGTCGCTGTCGAAGGTGCTGGAGTTCTGTGACCAGACCAACGACATGGCCGCGCGGCTGGCAGAGCACGGTATCGGCCTCTACTACCACAATCACCACATCGAGTTCCAGAAGTTCGACGGCCGTTACCTGCTCGACATCATCGCCGAACGGGCACCCCTCATGGGCCTCGAGCTCGATGTGCACTGGGTGCAGCGAGGCGGGTTGGACCCGGTGCGAACACTGGAGAAGTACGGCCATCGCGTATCCATGGTGCACCTGAAGGACTACCGCATCGGACAGATCCCCGCGGATGCCTTCGCGAAACTCGCCGCGGGCGACTACGCCTCATTCATGGCCGACTTCACAGGCGTGGTGCAATTCGCCGAGGTAGGCGAGGGTTCACTCGACTTCGCAGCCATCATCGCCACCAGCGTGTCGATCGGGGCTCGCTACCTGCTGGTCGAACAGGACGAACAGTACGGTCGCACCCCTCTGGACTGTCTGCGCACATCGCACGACAACCTCGTCGCGCTGGGCTGTTCAGCCCTGTTCTGAGCCAGAAGCGCAGCTACGCCACCGCCCGCCTCCGACTGGGTTTGTGAGACATTCGCGTCAGACAGTTCAGTGGCCACCCGAACCAACGTCTATGCTCGGCGCGGCAGAATGCAGTACATCCCCCAGTGCATCCTGCAGCATGGTGATCTGGGCGAGAACATGGTCCGTCAGTGTGGATGAGTCATCGAGCGCCACCCAGAGGTCGTAGCCGCTGTAGTAGGCCCTGATACCGAGGTCGGCCAACACTCCCGCCTGCCACCGGTCGATCCGATGACCGATGAGGGCCTGCTCGAGTGCCGAGGTGATCGCGGAGCGCTTGAAGATGGCCCGCTCGTTCAGTTCGGGGCTTCGGGCGAGGATCGGATCGAGGATCCGCCCCGTCGTGCGGTGCTCATGAGCGTGGGCGCCAGACAGGACGCGTATGCCGTTGATCATGCGGTCCAACGCGCTCGCGCCGCCAGGCGCTTCATCGACGCCCCGGGTGACGAGGCTGACGAGTTCACCCTGCCCCTGGAACACGATCTCCCGCTTGTCGGCGAAGAGACGGAAGAGCGTCGTCTTCGTCAGCCCCGCGCGTTCGGCGATCTGCGCCGTCGTCGTAGCCTCGTAACCGTTCTCGGCGAAGAGTTCCAGGGCGGCGCGCAGGAGTCTGCCCTGTGCATCCGGTTCCCATCGGCCCATGCTCACATCCTAGCTGATGCAACTCAGTCACATCAGGTGTACGGTGATGTTACTCAGTCACATAACACAGGGAGAACATCATGCACGTCTTCATCACCGGCGCGTCAGGCTGGATCGGCACCGCGCTGACCCGCGAACTTCTGGCTGCCGGCCACACGGTGACGGGGCTCGCCCGATCCGAAGCCTCAGCCGAGAAGATCCGGGCTCTCGGTGCCGGCGCGGTACTCGGCGACATGCACGACCACGATCTGATCGTGGCTGAAGCCGCGAAGGCCGATGCGACCGCGCACCTCGCCTTCACGCTCGACTTCGCGGCGTTCGATGAGACCATCGAGAACGAGCTGCAGCTCATCGCAAAACTCGATGGCGCCCTCGCGGGAAGCGGCAAGGCCGTCATCGCGGCATCCGGAACGCCGATTCTGGAAGGACGCCTCGCAACCGAGGCCGACCACCTCGACCCTGCCGGGCCCGCCGGAGCGCGGGTGAAGACCGCGAATGCGGTTCTGGCGCTCTCCGAGAACGGCATCCGTTCGGCTCTCGTGCGCATGCCCCGAACCGTTCACGGCGAAGGAGACCGCAACGGGCTGATCGCCGCGCTGGTCGGGCTCGACCGCCAGCTGGGCACGGCAGCGTACGTCGGCGACGGGTCGAACCGGTGGCCGGCTGTGCACATCAGCGACGCCGGGCGACTCTTCTTCCTGGCGATCGAGAAGGCACCCGCCGGGGCGGTGCTGCACGCCGTCGGCGAGGAGGGGGTGCCGATGCGTGACGTCGCGGAGGTCATCTCACGGAAGACGGGGCTGCCTGCCGCAGCGGTCGACCCCGCACAGCTGGGCGTTTTCGGCGCCCTGCTCGGCGGCGACCAGCCTGCGGCCAACACGGTCACCCGCCAGCTCGTCGGCTGGGAGCCGACCGGCCCGACCCTGCTCGAAGACCTCGAAGCCGGCTACTACACCTCCTGACCCCGCAGCTCCGAAAGGCATCCATCATGTCCACGTTCGCGCTCATCCACGACGCCTGGCACGCCGGTGAGGTCTGGGACCGCATGGTTCCCGGACTCATCGCCGCCGGGCACACCTGCCACGCCCCCTCGCTGACCGGGCACGGGGCCCTGAAACACCTGCTCGGCCCGGATGTCGGACTCCAGCGACATGTCACCGACATCGCCGGTCTCCTCGAGTCGGAGAACCTGGTCGACGTCATCCTCGTCGGCCACGGATACTCCGGCCTCGTCATCGAGGGAGTCGCCGACCGAATGCCCGAACGTGTCGCTCAGCTGGTCTACCTCGACGCCATGATCCCCGCCGACGGCGAAGCGGCAGTCGACATCGATCAGCCCACCCGCGTGCGGGTCGAACAGGCCGCGGCAACAGGCGAATCGTGGCGTATCGCGCCGGACGAACCGACCTCCGACGGATGGTTCGGCGTCACTGAGCCGGAGGACATCCGCTGGTTGCAGTCGTTCATCGGCGACGAGTCTGCGCGCTGCTTCACCGAGCCGGTGCGCATCCGCAACCCGCAGACCTTCCACATCCCCCGGGCCCACATCGACTGCGTGCGCGGGCCCTCCCCCGAAGCGGCACGCCGCCAGCTGCCGACGCTGCAACCGAACGGGGAGCCCGCCGTCGTCCGGCAGCTCGACGCCGGCCACGACTCCATGGTCACTGACCCTGATGCGCTCGTCGATCTTCTGCTGCGCTTCACCCGGCGCCGCTCATGAGCCGGTCCACGAGCGAAGTGCGATCCGCGCATCCTGCACCGGCCGCCCCGCGACTCGCAACAGTCGCACTCCTCAGCGCGGTAGCGGCCTTCTCGGTTCTGCAGAGCATGGTGTTGCCCGCGCTCCCCCAGATCCGGAGCTCCTTGAACGCCTCCGTCACCGAGACCTCGTGGATTCTCAGCGCCTTCCTGCTCGTCTCCTCCGTCTCGGCGATCATCCTCGGGCGGCTCGGCGACATGTTCGGCAAGAAACGCCTGCTGCTCATCAGCGTCGGCGCCCTCCTGGCCGGATCGGTCACCGCCGCACTGTCACCCACCATCGGCGTACTCATCGCCGGCCGAGCCCTGCAGGGTGTCGGAGCGGCCGCGTTCCCACTCGCCTACGGGCTCGTTCGGGAGATCGTCCCCGCCGAACGGATACCCGCCATCATCGGCGCGATCAGCAGCACCTTCGGGATCGGGTTCGCCGTCGGGCTGATCCTCCCCGCACCCCTCCTGGCCGCAGGGGGATGGCCGGCGATCTTCTGGTCGAGCGCGCTGGTGAACCTCGCCGCGCTCGTGCTCATCGCCGTCGGAGTACCGGAGTCGCCCGGCCGCACCCCCGGGAGGGTGGACTGGTGGGGGGCGGCCCTCCTGGCCGCGGCTCTCTCCAGCATCCTTCTCGCGATCGGTGAAACCCGCGCCTGGCCGGTGCCGTCGTTGCTGCTCGCTGCCGCCATCGGCATCCTCGCTCTGGGCGGCTTCGTGCTCCGCGAGCTCCGCGCCGCCGACCCTCTGGTGGAGCTCCGCCTGCTGGGGAACCCCGCCGTGCTCACTGCCGACATCGCCGGGCTGCTGGTCGGGTTCGCGCTCTACGGCGCCTTCAGCGTCATCCCGCAATACGTGCAGACCCCCACCACTCTCGGGTACGGCTTCGGCGCCACCTCACTGCAATCAGGATTGCTGCTCCTGCCGACCGCCGTGACCATGGTGCTCGTCGGGCCCGCCGCCGGGCGCCTGGGAGCACGGTTCGGGCACGCGAGAATGCTGGTCGCGGCCGGGGTGTTCGGCGTGATCGGCTACGGCATCCTCGTCGCCGCTGTCGACTCGGTCTGGGCGATCCTGGCCAGCACGACCATCCTGGGCATCGCCGTCGGCCTCGCCCTCACCGCAGCAGTGAACCTCCTCCTCGCCGCCGTCACACCCTCCGTCACCGGACAGGCGACCGGACTCAATACGATCCTCCGAACCATCGGAGGATCCCTCGGCGCCCAGGTCGCCGCAGCACTCATCGCCTCCACCGCGACGACCCCGACCCCCGAGACCGGATACCACCTCGCCTTCGGCGCGTGCGGCGCCGCCCTCGCCCTGGTGGCGGTCGCCGCCGGGTTTCGTTCTGCTCTCAGACTCCGTCGTATTCGTTGTCAGTGATGTGATCGAGCCAGGTGGTGGTTTCGGCAGGGTCGTCGCCGTTCTCGAGCATCGCGATGTGCTCCATGAACGTGCCGCCGGATGCTGCGTGGAAATGCTCCTCGCCCGGCGGGGTGTAGATGGTCTGTCCAGGGTGAACCTCGATGATGTTCCCCGCGCGGTCGCCGAAGCGGGCGACACCCTGGGTCACGCGAAGATACTGGCCGCGGGCGTGCGAATGCCAGGCCGTTCGGGCTCCGGGCGCGAACTTGACGATGGCCACGGTCATCCGCTGGTCGTCCGTGTGCGGTGCCGCGACGACATCGAGCCAGACGTCGCCGGCGAATTGCGCAGCGGGGTTCTTGGCGCTGGGCTTCTGCGGTTCGATCTCCATTGGTGCTCCTCTAGTTGTCTGCGTCGAAGACGCGTTTGGCGACGGTCATGGCGCCCATGCCTGTGGGCCAGCCTGCGTAGAACGCTACGCGGGTGAGCGCTTCGATGAGTTCGTACCGGGTGATGCCGTTCTCAACGGCGCCGCCGAGGTGGGTTCAGAAGAGTTCGCCGATGGCCTGGTCGCTGGAGTCGACGTAGCGGTCGCGCTGCTTCACACCGAACGGGCCGTACGGGTAGTCGTTCGGCGTCGGTGCGCTCGCGTCGTCGAGCCGGGTTGTCGCCTCGGCCCCGAGCTCCAGGTCGGCCGCTACGAGGTTCTCTTCGAGCTGCGCAAGGGTTCGTGCGCCGACGATCGGCGCGATCACAGCGGGCCGGTTGGCGACCCAGCTGTACGCGACCTGGCTCGGTGTCGCTCCGAGTGACGTCGCGATGTCGCGTACGGCGTCGAGGGTGGCCCAGTTCCGCTGTTTGGCGGCGAGGTCCCCGTGGATGTGATCCATCATCGGCCCACCGCTGCCGGCGCGGGTGCCCTCGGCGGGCTTGGCGTCCTTCTGGTATTTCCCGGAGAGGAACCCGCCGGCCAGCGGCGACCACGGCAGCAGCCCCACGTTGTTGTAGAGGGCGGCGGGCACGGTCTCGAACTCGATCTCGCGGGAGACGAGGTTGTACTGCGGCTGCAGGGTGACGGGCACGTTCAGACCGAGGGCCTTCGCAGCGGAGATGGCGAGCTGCATCTGCCAGGCGGTGAAGTTCGACAGGCCGATGTGGTGGATCCTGCCTGCCCGTACGGCATCGTCGAGGAAGCGCAGGGTGACCTCGATCGGGGTGAGCGGGTCCCAGCCGTGCAGCTGGTACAGGTCGATGTTGTCGCGGCCGAGCCGGGTGAGCGACGCCGTGAGCGCCCGGTCGAGGTTCCGGCGGGAGAGCCCGTTCTCGTTGACGTCGGGGCCGGTGCCGAACCGCGCCTTGCTGGCCAGAACGACCCGGGCTGTGACGTCGGTCGGCCGGCTGGCGAACCAGCGTCCGAGGAGACTCTCGGATGCTCCGGCCCCGTACACGTTGGCGGTGTTCTCTCGGTTCTTTTCAGTGGTCGATGGAGGCCATGTTGGCCTCGTCGTGCCGGTCGCCGGCGGCGGGGGTGAGGTTGTCGAGCCGTTCGAGCTGGTCGGGGGTCAGCTCGAACCCGTCGGCGGCGGTGTTCTCCTCCACCCGGGAGACGCGGCGGGTGCCGGGGATGGGGGCGATGTCGTCGCCCTGGGCGAGGATCCAGGCCAGCGCCGTCTGCGCGGAGGTGGCGCCGATTTCGGCACCGATCGCTCGCACCTCGTCGACGATCGCGAGGTTGCGGGCGAAGTTCTCGCCCGTGAACCGCGGGTTGGTCTTTCTCCAGTCGTCGTCGGCGAAGTCGTCGACCGACCGGATCTGGCCGGTGAGGAGCCCGTGCCCGAGCGGCGAGTAGGGAACGAAACCGATGCCGAGCTCGCGGAGAAGCGGGAGGATCTCTGCCTCGACGTCGCGTGTCCAGAGCGAGTACTCGGTCTGGAGAGCGGAGACCGGCTGTACCGCGTGGGCACGGCGGATGGTGGTGGCGCTGGCCTCAGACAGGCCGAAGTGCAGCACCTTTCCTTCGGCGATGAGGTCGGCGACGGCGCCGGCGGTCTCCTCGATGGGTGTGTTCGGGTCGACGCGGTGCTGGTAGTAGAGGTCGATGTGGTCGGTTCCGAGCCGCGTCAGCGACCCTTCGACGGCAGCCTTCACGTTCGGAGCGGTGCTGTCGACTGATCTGGGACCCCCACCGGCATGGGAGACGAGGCCGAACTTGGTGGCGATCACGACCTCGTCGCGGCGACCGGCGATTGCCCGGCCGACGATCTCCTCGCTGAGGTACGGGCCGTAGATCTCGGCGGTGTCGATGTGGGTGACACCGAGCTCGAGGGCGCGGTGGATGGTGCGGATCGACTCCGCATCATCCAGGGCCCCTTCCGAGGTGTAGGTGCCGGCCATCGTCATCGCGCCAAGGCCGATGCGGGAGACGGTGAGCCTGCCGAGGTGTGAGTTCTTCATTGCGATGTTCCTTCCAGCGGGTCTGCGCTTGTGACTCGAGTCTGATGAAGCGCCCGAAAGGGAGGGAGTCACCACCTATCGGGTTAACACCAGTGACCCCCAGCCCCGGTCGATCTGACGTACCGTCGAGAGATGGACACCCCGAACGACATCCGTGAGTTCCTCACCACCAGACGGGCCAGACTCACGCCCGAACTCGCTGGCATCCCAGACTTCACGACCCATCGCCGTGTCCCCGGGCTCCGCCGCGAAGAGGTCGCGCTCCTCGCCGGGATGAGCGTCGAGTACTACATCCGCCTCGAACGCGGCACGGTCAAGGGTGTCTCCGAAGCCGTCCTCGAGGGCCTCGTGCGAGCACTGCAGCTCGATGAAGCCGAGCGTACCCACCTCTACGACCTCGTGCGCACCGCCAACGAAGGCGCCACCCCGCGCCAACGCGCCAGCGCGACCGCCCCCCGCCACATCAGCACCTCGGTGCAGCAGCTGCTGAACGCCATGAAGGATGTGCCCGCCTTCGTGCAGAACGGCCGCCTCGACGTACTGTCGAGCAACCTGCTCGGCCGGGCACTGTTCTCGGAGATGTTCGAGCAGGTGCAGCCGCCGAACTTCGCCCGGTATGTCTTTCTCGACCCGAGGGCTGAGAACTTCTACCGGGACTGGAAGTCCACCGCCGCGCAGACCGTGGCGCTGATCCGTGCCGAGGCAGGGCGTTCGCCGCACAGCCGTCAGCTGAGCGACCTGGTGGGTGAGCTCTCCACGCGCAGCCAGCCGTTTCGCATCCTGTGGGCCGCGCACGATGTGCGCCAGCACCGCACCGGCGTGAAGAACATCAGCCACCCGATCGTCGGCGATGTCGACATCAACTACGAGGCCATGCAGCTCACCTCAGACCCGGGCCTGCAGCTCATCGCCTACAGCGCCCCTCCCGGCAGCGCCGCCGCCGATGCCCTGAACGTGCTTGCCAGCTGGGCCACCACGTTCGAGCAACGAACTCCGTCGGTGCCGCCCGTGGGAGCGGCACCGACGGAGTGTACCTAGCTCTGCGGTCAGGCCGTCTCGGGGAAATAGCCGCCTGCAGCCCCGCGCACTGCGCTGGCCAGCAGGTCTGTCGCCTTGTGTTTCGACATCGGGATGACCGGGGCTGAGAGCAACCAGGCGAGCAGCTGGTCGAACGGCAGTTTCTCCGTCGGCCACGCGGGCATGTACGGGTCGCAGTAGATCGGTGTGCCCGGCTCGTATCGCCAGCTGTCGGCAAGTACGCCGGTGTCGAGGCTGTCGTATCCGAGGGTGTCGAGCAGTTCGGCGACACGTGCATTTGCGGCGTCACGCTCAACGACAGAAGACCAGATAGCCCGGCCCACCGCCACCGCAGAGCGCGGCGACGCCAGAGGCCCCGCCGAGCCAGCAGGACGGTTTAGAGGAGGCGGTCGAGCGCCGGCTTCAGCACGCTCGCCCAGGCGCGGTAGCCCTGTCCGTTGAGGTGCAGGCCGTCGGGGGTGAACTCTTTGCGCAGGGTTTGGTCGGGGGTCGCGAGGGCGGGCCACAGGTCGAGGTAGTGCGCGTCGTACTGGGCGGCGATGCGGCGGTAATGGGTGTTGATGGTTGTGATGGCGTCGATGTACTTCTTTCCGCGGGGCATGACGCTGTTGATGATGAGGGGCGCGGAGGGTTCGCGTTCGCGGATCTGCGCGATGAGAGTTTCGAAGCGGCGGCCGATGGAGTCGGCGTCCTTCGGGTCGCCGCGCACGAGGTCGTTGGTTCCCGCGAGTACGGAGATGGCCAGGGGCGAGTCGATGGCAGTGTCGATGCGGGCCGTGAGTTGAGCGACGGTGTCTCCGCCGATGCCGCGGTTGGTGACGGGCCGGCCCGGCAGCCAGCCGTCCCAGAAGCCACCCTCGGTGATGCTGTCGCCGAACAGCACGAGGCGGCCGGTCGGCGCGGGCAGGGCCTCGAAGAGTTGGGCGCGTTTGCGCTCCATCTTGACGACGAAGCCGTCACCGACCTCTGTGAGCGGGGGCACGCGGCGAGCGGATGCAGCGGGCAGGCCGGTCGCGGTCGCAAGCGCCTGGGCGATCTGCGTGTAGACGGTCGCATCCCAGCGGAGGGGAGACACCATGTACCCGTCGGCGGACACGCCGTCGAACGAGCCGGGGGCGACGAAAGTGGCGCCACGGCCGGCGACGAGGGAGGCAGCCCGCCGGTTGAACCCCCGTGCCCGGGAGGCCATCGCGGGCCGCGAGGGCACGCCGACAACGAAGACAGACGAGGGATCGAATTGCGAGGTTGCACGGGCGACGAGCGCATCGAGGCGAGCCGCTGCGCGCTCGGGGGTGCTGCTTCCGCCCATGCCGAGCAAGTCGGCACTGCCGACGAGAAGCACGAGCGCCCGGGGCGCGGTGATCTGCGTGAGGTACGCACCGGCATCCTCGAGCAGTAGCAGTTCGTCACCGAGCACCCGCACCGTCGAGCCGGGGAACCATTCCGCCCATTCCCCGTGCAGGCTGAGGCCGTCGCCCAGGATGACGAGGTCGCCGGGCGTGGTCGGCAGCAGCTGCGATTGCAGTCGTGCTCCGGGGCTGAATCTGTTCAGGATGCTGTGGACAGCGCGTCCGCGGATCGACATTGTGTGCGCCTCTCGTCTTTGGTCTGGCGTGGTGTGGTGTGGGTGGTTCGGCAGCGAGATTCGGTCAGCGCTTCTTGAACTCCTGGCCGGCTCGGGTGCCGCCGTCGACGAGGATGTCTGTGCCGGTCAGGTAGCCGGGAGTCTCGCTCGCGCAGAAGGCGAGTACGGCGGCGACTTCTTCGGGCTTGCCGAAGCGCTTGATGGCCGAGAACTTGAGCAGTTCTGACGCTCCGTGGTCGGCCTCGAGCTTGCCCATGGCGGTGTCGAAGCTGCCCGGCGAGACGGAGACGATGCGCGCGCCGCGAGCCCCGAACGCGGCGGCCTGCTTGCGTGAGTACCAGATGACGAAGGCCTTGCTGAAGCTGTAGGCGAGGCCCGACTGCAGTTTCTTGCCGAGCACTCGCGACCGGCGCACGACGATCTTCTCGAACTCGGCCGGGTCGCTCTCCGCCTTCGGGAACGCGCCTGTGGGAACCAGCACCTTAGGGATGCTGTGCCCCGCCACCGAGGCGACGTTCACGAGCGCGTCGCCTTCGCCGGCCCGCGCCAGGAACGCCTGCGTCACGTTGACGGTGCCGATCGCGTTGATGCGGGCGACGAACTGCGCCGAGCCCATCTGCGGGCTGACACCGGCGGTGTGAACGACGGCTCGAACGTGGTGGCCGCCCGCTTCGGCGACGGCCATCAGGCGGTCGACGGATGCTCGGTCGGTGATGTCGCAGACAGAACCTGACACGTCGATACCTGAAGCGCTGAGTTCGGCGACAGCGGCGTCTATTCGCGCCTGGTCGAGGTCGGCGAGAACGATGCGGTGGTCGGTGCCGAGGATTCTCGCGGTGGCCATTCCCATGCCGCCGGTACCCCCGGTGATCACAGCAGTCTTGGTCATTTCTCTCCCTCGAAGTCACGTGTTCGAAGTTTACGATACACCTGTCTCGAAATACCATTGATCTCCTAGAATCAGTGGGTGCCGACACGACCGCCAGGACGACCGCGAAGCGAGGCCTCCCGCCGCGCCATCCTCGATGCCGCACGCGACCTGCTCGCCGAGGGCAGCTACGAGAGCCTCACCATCCAGGCGATCGCCGAGCGATCGGGAACAGGCCGGCAGACGATCTACCGGTGGTGGTCGACGAAGGCGCTCATCGTCGCCGATCTGCTGCTGGAAGGCGAGCTCGACGTGCCCTCCACGCCGGTCGCAGACACCGGATCACTGTCAAGCGATCTGACGACCTGGCTCGAGGCCATCGCCGCTGCGCTGACAGACCCGCGGCAGGCGTCGCTTGTGCGTGCGCTCGTCACCGCCGCGTCCGACGACCCGAATGAGGCGCGGCTGCTCTACTCGATGACCACGGGGCCTGTTCACCAGAGCCTGGTGAACAGGCTCGCGACGGGCAAAGCTGCCGGTCAGCTGCGCGCCGACGTCGACGAGACCGCGATCGCCGATGCCCTGATCGGAACCGTGCTCTTCGCGGCCCTCACCCCTGGCGCGAAGCCCGCGGCACCCGCTCACGTGGTCTTCGCCCTGCTCCCGCCACACTGAGTCGAACCGACGGGCGAGCCGCGCGTGTGGGGTGGGCGCGGCGCCATTCATGCACCCACGCATGGGCCTCGCGGCGGCACACCCGGTGCGGTGGCACGATGTGAGGGTGAACACCTATCGACTCATCGCTGCCCTGGGCAGCTCTTTTGCCGCAGGGCCCGGAATCGAGCCCATCGAAGAAGCCGCCGCCATGCGGTCGTCGAGAAACTACGCGCATCAGCTGACCACGCTGCTCGGCGCCGAGCTCGTCGACCTCACGGTCTCTGGCGCCACCACGGCGAACGTTCTGGACACCCCGCAACAGTTCAGCGAACAGCTCGTCTTCCCGCCGCAGGCCGATGGAGTGCCCGCCGACGCGGATGTCGTCACCATCACGGCCGGCGGAAACGATCTGCAGTTCGCCGGCGCCATGCTCTACACCGCGTGGCTCAGCGCAGACCCGTCGTCGCCACTGGTGCCGATGCTCGGCGCCATGTTCTCGGGCGGTATTCCCTTCCCCACCGAGGAGGCCGTCGAACAGGCGACCGCCGGCCTGGTTCGAGTCATCGAGAAGGTGCACACCAGAGCTCCGGATGCCCGCATCCTGCTCGTCGACTACCTGACGGTGCTCGACGACGAGTCGGTTACCGCGACACCCTTCACGGCTGGCGAACTCGCCCAGTTCCTGGTCATCCAGAACGCCATCGGTCGTGTCTTCGAGACTGCCGCAGATCGCACGGTCGCCGAGCTGGTGCGCGCGTCGGCTCTGAGCGTCGACCACGCTCTCGGCTCTGCCGAGCCGTGGGTGCAGCCTTTTCACCAGGACATGATGACAACGGCCGGCTCCTTCCACCCGAACGAGGCCGGCATGACGGCGATCGCGCTGGAGCTGCAGCGGGTTCTCGAAGCCTGAGACCGCGCTCGCTCCGGGGGCGCTGACGCCGCAGCCATCCCACTGCGGGGCCTTCATTTTGCGGGGCCGTCAGGCCGAGACATCCGCCCACCCGGGGTATCGCACGGCCAGCTGCCGGGCGTGGGCAATGAGCGCATCGGAATCGGCCGATAGCCGCGCGCTGTTCCACACAAGCCCGAACACGCGGTGGGCATCGGCATTCGCGATCGGCACGCTGACGGTTCGCGGGCTGAGCGAAGCGTCGGCCGGGAGGATCGCCACCCCGAGACCGGCCGCGACGTACCCGCGAACAGTCAACAGGTTGTCTGCCTCGAGAGCGATCCTCGGGCTGAAGCCAGCGGCCGCGCAGAGCGCGTCGGCTCTGTCGCGAGCATCGAAGCGGTGATCGAGCGCGAGAAAGGCCTCATCGCTGACGTCTGAGAGCGCGACACTGCCCGCCCCGGCCATCCGATGGCCCACCGGCACCACCAGCACGAGCGCCTGCCTCCCCACCGGCAGCCAGCCGAAGCGGCCCGGTGGCCTCGGCGCGGTGAGTGCGACGTCGATGCCGCCAGCGTCGAGACCGTCGAGCAGGTCTGCGCTCGACCCCTCGCGGTGCGCGATCACCGTCTGCGGCTGCGTGACGAGGAACGACGCGATGAGCTCGCCTGCTACGGTGGGCCCGAGGGAGCGCAGAAATCCGACGGTGAGCGAGGCAACGGGCGCATCGCCCCGGATGCGGTGCAGAGCCTGATCGAGCGTGCGAAGTGATTCGGCAGCCGCGGCGGCCAGGGTCCGCCCCTCGTCACTCAGCTCCACGCCTCGCCCACGACGGATGAGCAACTCGATGCCGAGCTGCTGCTCCCAGGCTCGAAGCGAACGACTGAGCGTCGGCTGGCTCACACCCGTTCGCTCGGCCGCACGCGTGATGTTGGGGTCGAGCGCCAACGCGGCCAGTTGGGCCAGGGCCGGTGCGAGGCCCGCGGCCGATGAATCATCCATCTATGCATGATTCCGTCGCCGGGCCCTTGGAAGCAAGGGGTACCGCGCCGAGAATGGCTTCATGACAGACGTGCAGAACCGATGGACGACCAGGCGCCGGGAGAAGAACCGGCGGATGACCGGGCTCGCACTTCGCTCCGGTTCGAAGATCGTCGATGCATCGGGTATCGACGATGTGCTCTCGACGCTCATTCAGCCGGGTGACCGGGTCTCGCTCGAAGGCGACAACCAGAAGCAGGCCGACTTTCTCGCCCAGGCTCTCGCCGATGCCGACCCCGAGCGACTGCATGACCTGCACCTGCTCATCTCGTCGGTGAGCCTTCCGGCACACCTCGATGTCTTCGAGCGGGGCATCGCCACCCGACTCGACCTCGCGTTCGCCGGGCCGCAGAGCCTGCGGCTGGCCCAGCTGGTTGAAGACAAGGTCGTGACGATCGGCGCGATCCACACCTATGTCGAGCTGTATGCCCGCATGTTCGTCGATCTGCCCCCCACTGTCGCCCTCCTCTGCGCTGAGGCCGCCGACGAACACGGAAACCTGTATACCGGGCCCAACACCGAAGACACACCGACCATCGCCGAGGCGACCGCGTTCCACGACGGAATCGTGATCGTGCAGGTCAACCGCATCATGAGCGAACTGCCACGTGTCGACATTCCGGGTGACTGGGTCGACGTCGTGGTCGTGAGCCCGCGCCCGTACAAGCTCGAGCCGTTGTTCACCCGCGACCCGGCGAAGATCGGGCGCGTCGAGATCCTCAAGGCGATGCTGGCCATCCGCGGGGTCTACGAACGCCACGAGGTGGTCTCGCTGAACCACGGCATCGGCTTCGACACGGCCGCGATCGAGCTGATTCTGCCCACGTTCGGAGAGGAGCTGGGTCTACGGGGGCGCATTGCCCGCAACTGGGTGCTGAACCCGCACCCCACGCTCATTCCCGCCATCGAGAGCGGCTGGGTCGAGTCGGTGCACTGCTTCGGCGGTGAGCCGGGCATGGAGCGCTATGTCGCCGCCCGGCCCGACGTGTTCTTCACCGGTCCCGATGGCAGCCTGCGCTCGAACCGGGTGCTCGCTCAGCTCGCCGGCCAGTACGCCATCGACATGTTCATCGGCTCCTCCCTGCAGATCGACGGCGAAGGCAACTCGTCGACGGTGACCGCGGGGCGTCTCGCCGGGTTCGGCGGGGCACCGAACATGGGCAACGACCCGCACGGCCGCCGGCACAGCAGTGCCGCCTGGCTCGACCTGGCCTCGGGCTCGGGAGCCAGCCGCCGCGGCAGGAAGCTCGTGGTGCAGCTCGTCGAGACCTTCAAGGCGGGCGGCACACCCACGTTCGTCGACCGCCTCGATGCTGTCGACGTCGGCACCGACGCCGGCATGCCCCTGCCGCCGGTCATGATCTACGGCGATGACGTCAGCCACATCGTGACCGAAGAGGGTGTCGCCTACCTCTACAGGGCGAACAGCCTGGATGAGAGGCGCGAAGCGATCGCGGCCGTCGCCGGTGCCACACCGATCGGCCTGCGGCACGACCCGCGGGTCACTGAACGGCTGCGGCGCGACGGCCTCGTCGCCTTTCCCGAAGACCTCGGGGTCGATGTGAGGCGTGCCGACCGGTCGCTGCTGGCCGCAAAGAGCGTCGGCGATCTGGTGGCGTGGTCAGGCGGGCTGTACGACCCGCCGGTGCGGTTCAGAAACTTCTGAGCCGATGACGACGACCTTGGCTTCGACCACTCCGACGGCAACCTCCATCGCGGCGGCAGCCCCGCGCCCCGGCATCGAACCAGCCACGCTCGAACCAGCCGCGCTCGCCAGGCTGGCGGTCGATGCGATCGCCAGCGAGGCGTTGCTGACCCCGAAACCGGGGCTCGTGGACGGCAATGGCCGGGGAAGCCACGACGACATGAACCTGCAGATGCTGCTGCGGTCATCCGAAGCCCTTCTTCCGACGTTCGAGGGTCTGGCCGGGCTCGGGCAGCAACAGCTCTCGCGGCAACAGCTCCGCGACCGGGTCGGCGTGCTCGGCCGCAGCGGAGAGGGGGCCATGCTGCAGGCCACCGACGGGGTGAACACCCACCGGGGGGCCCTCTGGGCGGTGGGGCTGCTTGTGACCGCCGCAGCCTCCTCCGCGACGGAGGACGAGACGCTCGCCCGGGCCGCCGAGCTCGCTGCAACGGCAGACTCCGCCGGGCCGCCACCCCGGTCATCCCACGGGCAGAAGGCGCTGCGGGCTCACGGGGTGTCGGGCGCGGTCGGCGAGGCCGTCGCGGGCTTTCCCCACATCGTGGATGTCGCGCTGCCCGCCCTGCGGTCGAGCCTCGGGCGCGGCGAGAGCGTCGAGCGCGCCCGCCTGCGCACGCTGCTCGCCCTGATCGCCACCGTCGACGACACCTGTGTACTGCACCGGGGCGGAGCCGCTGGGCTCCGCTGGATGCAGCGCTCCGCCCGCCGCGCAGAGAGCGCACCGGATTTCGACCACGCCCTCCGCGCCTTCAGCGACGAGGCCGACCGCCGACGCCTCTCCCCCGGCGGCAGCGCCGACCTGCTCGCGGGTGCCATCTTTCTCGACAGCCTCAGATTCCACCTTCAGGAGAACGATCATGCACACGTTTGAGTTCGAATTCCCGGGCGACCGGCCCGCTCAGCAGCGCGCGCACGTCGGAGTCGTGGGATCGGGCGACCTCGAGATCCTCGTCAGCCCGTCAGCCGATGGGGCCGCCGTGGTGCAGGTGCGAACGAGCGTCGACGGCTTCGACGATGTCTGGCGCAACGTGCTCGAACGCTTCTTCACAAGATACGGCCTGACCGGCGCGATTCAGATCAACGACTTCGGCGCGACGCCCGGGGTCGTCTCGATTCGGCTGCTACAGGCGCTCGACCAATCGACAACCGCTGAGACGGGGCGCAACTGACATGTCCACAGAAATCTCAGCCACACCCTCCACCGACGGCGGCGCCTACCTCCGTCGAGACAGTTTCATCGAGCGGGATGCCCGGTCCCGGGCCTTCGCGCTTCTCGACGCCGGGGCGCACGAACTACTCGACCCCTTCGATCGCATCGAGTCTCCGTGGCTCGCACTGCAGGGTGTCGTGCCGGAGTCGGATGATGGCCTGGTGGTCGTTCGCGGCACCGTCGAGGGGCGCGCGACTGTGGTGATCGCCATCGAGCAGGCGTTCCAGGGCGGCGGCATCGGCGAAGTCTCCGGCGCCAAGATCGCCGCAGCCCTCGGGTCGGCGCTGCGCGACACACTGGCCGGCCGGCCGACAGCCGCGGTGCTGCTGCTCGAAACGGGCGGCGTGCGGCTGCAGGAGGCCAACCTCGGTCTCGCTGCTGTCGCCGAGGCCTGCGCCGGCGTTCTGGCTCTTCGCGAGCATCAGCCCGTTGTCGCCCTCATCGCCGGAGGTCTCGGCAGCTTCGGCGGTATGAGCATCGTGGCCGCACTCTGTTCGAGCGTCATCATGACGCGAGAGGCGCGGCTGGGCCTGAACGGCCCCGAAGTGATCGAGTCAGAGGCGGGCATCCGCGAGTTCGACGCGGCCGACCACGCGCTCGTCTGGTCGATCGACGGCGGCGTGCAACGGCACTCGCTGCACCAGGCCGACGTGCTCGTGCCCGACGACACCGAGCCGATCCGGCTCGCCGTCGCCGAGGCGGTCGCAGCGCTCGCGGCGCCGCGCGTTCACGCACCGGCCGACGAACCGGCGGGGCCCGACGATCTCGCTACGCGGGATGTTCGCACCCCGGCATCACGGGCGCTCGACACTCTGCGCCGCCATCTGGCCGCGATCGATCCCGCCGACCCGCCGGCCCCCGCCGACCTCGGGGCGATCTTGGATTCTGCGGCAGAAGCACCGCTCGCCCCGCGGGGCGTCACGACCCGCGGGCTCGACCCCGCCGCCGGTCGCGGCACCGCGTGGACGATCGCACTGGCAGACACCGCCCCGGCCTTTCTCGAGTCGACACTGCTCCAGGCGACACTCGAGTTGGCCGGGCAACCGGCCACGCTGCTCACCGTGGTACCCGACCCGGGCAGCCCCTACCACCGGGCCCGCCACGGAGAGGTCGGCCTGCTCGAGGGCCTGGCCCTCGCCGAACGCATCACCCAGATCACCGCGGAAGACGCCGCAGCGCCCGTCGAGAAGAAGCGGCCGATCATCGCGATCGTCGACCTGCCGAGCCAGGCGTACGGCCTGCTCGAAGAGATGATGGGCATCCACCTGCATCTGGCGGCAGCGGCAGACGCCTACGCCACGGCTCGTGCCGCCGGGCATCCGGTCGTCGCTCTCGTCGTCGGCACAGCCCTGTCGGGCGGCTTTCTCGCCCACGGGCTGCAGGCGAACCAGATTCTCGCGCTCGACGATCCGCACGTCGAGATCCATGCGATGCACAAGCCAGCTGCGGCACGAATCACGAAACGGTCGGTCGCTGAGCTCGATGAACTCGCCACCCGCATTCCGCCCCTGTCGTACGACGTTCGGGAGTGGGCGACGCTCGGCCTCTGCAACAGACTGCTTCCGGTGAGCGACGCCGACCACCCGACGAGGGACGACGTGTCGGCGATGCGCCACCAGCTTGCCCTCGCGGTACAGCGGGCGCGCTCAGGCAGCCGTTCGCTCGAGAGCCGCTGGTCAGCCGAGACCTCGGGCGAGAACCGGGCCGCCACGAGACGCGTCTGGCAGGCGATGGCCGACCAATGGCAGTGAGCGAACGGGCGCCGGCGAGAACCCATGATCTCGTGCGCTTCGACACCGGCCCGTACGAAGCGCAGCTGCCCGCCTGGGTCGATCGGGTGACCGGAGAAGCGTGGGCAGTGGTCACCCGGCAGATTCTGCCGGACAAGCACACCGCAGCCGGCCTCCGCGGCCGACTCCGAAGCGAACGGGCGGCGGTGCAGATCGACGACCGGCACATCGTCGATCTGATCTCGCCAGAGAACCTGGTCGCGAAGACACTGCACGCAGGGTTCCCGTCGGTGCCGGGCGACATCTGGCGGACCCTCGACGCCCTTCTGACGTCTGCACCCACCTGGTTCGGCGGCCGCGCCTGGGGGCCGACGGGCTCGGTCGGCTTCCAGCTCGCGACCGGCCTGCCTGTGGTGCGCGAGACGAGCGACCTCGACCTGGTCATCCGGGTCGACGGCTACCTCGATCCGGAGGAGGCGCAGTCGATTCAGGATGCCCTGGCCACACTCCCGACGAGAGTGGACTGCCTTCTCGAAACCTCTGTCGGCGCCGTCGCTCTCGCCGAGTGGGCGGCGACGACCCCCGACGGCGAGGTACTGCTGCGCACTCCGACGGGGCCGTCACTGTGCCGGAACCCCTGGGCGGCCGGCGACCGGGTTCGCCGGTGATCGCCTTTCTCTTCCCGGGGCAGGGGTCGCAGCATCCGGGAATGCTCGCAGCTCTCCCCTCGGCCTCCACGGTCACCTCGACGCTCGACTCGGTGAGCGGTGTGCTCGGCCACGACGTGCGCGAGCTCGACTCGGCTGACGCCCTGGCCGGGACTGTGGGCGCGCAGCTGGCACTGTTCACCGTCGGAGTCGCCAGCTCCCGGCTGCTCGCCGAGCAGGGGGTGCTTCCCGACATCGTGGCCGGCCACTCCATCGGGGCGTTCGCCACCGCCGTCGCCGCTGGAGTGCTGACACTCGACGAGGGCGCCGCCGCCGTGCGCATCCGTGCCGAGGGAATGCGCGACCTCCACCCCTCGGGGTTCGGGCTGCTTGCCCTTCTCGGCGCCCGTCTCGCCGACGCGGAGCGCCTCGTCGCCGAATTGCGGCCCGGTGGCGGCGACCTCTTCGTGGCGATGGAGAACGCCGAAGACCAGATCGTGCTCGCGGGAAGCGACGATGCCTTCCAGCGGGTACACGACGTTGCCGCGCGCTTCGGCTTCCGCCAGGTGCGGCGGCTGGATGTCGCTGTGCCCTCACACTGCGCGCTGATGGCCCCGGTCGCCGCCGCCGTGGAGGAGTACCTCGCTGACATTCCCGCGCGACGACCCACTGCACGCTACCTCTCGGCCATGACAGCCCGTGCTGCACCGACGAGCGCAGCCATTGGCGACGACCTGGCGAACGGCGTGGCGCGCAGGGTTCGCTGGCGCGACACTACCGAGCTTCTCGCCGAACTGGGCAGCACGGTGGTCGTGCAGATCGCGCCGGGTCATACGACGGCCGCGCTCTTCGCCGCAGCGCACCCTGACATTCCCGTCATCGCTGTAGGTGACGCCCCCTTCGACGACTCCCTCGCGCGCATCCGACGGGCACTGTCGATTGGAGCGTGACACTCTGCGCGGCGGCCACGACGCGGTCGGGCTTCCGCGGTCCACGCGGTCAGGCGCTGGCCTGAGCACCACTCTTCGACTGGAATTCCCTCTCGACGACGTCGATCTGGTCGAGTTGCGTGAGGATCTCGCCCGGCGTTCCGTCGCCGATCATCTTCTGCAGGAACGGCGAGTGATCGAAGAAGAGGTCACGCACGGGGCGTAGGGGTGCCGGGATGTGATGGAAGATCTTGCCCAGCTTGTAGGCCGTGTCGACCTGGAAGGCCGTGTGGGGCTTCCGCGGTGTCTCATAGGCTTCGAGTGCTGAGGCGAGCGCGACCGGGTCCGAGATATCGACTCCCGCGATTCGGCGACCGAGGAAGTAGCCGTCTTCGATCGACATACCCGCGCCGTACGCGGCATAGGGCGACGTGGGGTGTGCCGCGTCGCCGACGAGCGTGGCGCGGCCCTTCGACCACTTCTCAAGCGGGGGGCGGTCACGAATCGGCCAGCGCTGCAGGCGTGCGGGATCGGTCGCTGCGATCAGCTCAGGCAAGGGAGAAGCGAAGCCCTTCGCCATCGCCGTTGCTGTCTCGTGCAGGTCCCCCGTGAACTCCTTCGAGGAGTCGAAAGCACCGAGCACCCACCACTGGTATCCCGCTCGGCCTTCGTGCCGAATCGACGTCCAGCTGCCCTGGATGGTTCGTGTGTGCGAGACCACACAGCGCCCGGTCGGCACATCGAGAGTGTCGTCGAAGGTGAACCCACCGATGATGTGGAGGTTGTGCTCACGCTTCGGGGCGTCGCCCCAGAGCGTGCGGCGAACCAGCGAGTCGATGCCGTCTGCGCCGACGAGCAGGTCAGCCTCGAGAACGCTGCCGTCGGCCAGTTTCAGCCGAACTCCTGAATCGTCCTGTTCGAAGGACTCGACCTGGGTGTTCGTCCGCAGGACGCCCTCGGGGATGGTCTGCAGCAACCGGCTGTAGAGCTGGGGGCGCAGCATGCCGATGAATCCACCGCCGAACTGGTCGACGACATCCTGCGGCAGATGCACGACCGCCCTGACGCGCCCGGATGCGCTGCGGAACTCGGACTGGCAGGGAGCGCCGAGGTCGACCGTGTCGACACCCATCAGCCCCAGCGCCTTGATGGGCGGCGGCCAGAGATTCAGGATATTGCCGGCCGGGCGGGCGGCCGGGTAGCGCTCGAGCATGATGACGTCGTGCTCGGTCTGTGAGATGGAGAGGGCGGCGGCCATTCCGGCCGGGCCCGCTCCCATGACGATGACGCGTCCTTTTTTTGTCATTGTGTTCTCCTCATTGAGTTGACTGGTGTGGGGTGGACGTGGAACGACGTTGTCGGTTCTAGAGTTCGGTCTCGTGCATGACGGGTGCATCTGACAACACACCGTCGAGGCTCGCGATGAACCGCTGGGTGTGCTCATGCCTCATGTGGGCGTCCAGAGCCGCGCGGTCACGCCACAGTTCGACACCGATGATGGCGTCGCTGTCGAGGGCGGCGGCGAAGGTGTAGCTCACGCAACCCTCATCGCCTTGAGTCGCTTCGCTGACCTTGCGGGCGAGAGCGATGAGTCGGTCGCGGGCCTCCGGATGAGCGGTGGCGCTTCCCGTGATGAGAATCATTGAGTGTCCTGACGTCGTTGTCGTAAAACCGTAGTGCGCACTACGTTTCTATCCGCCATGGCACAATGTGTCAAGGCTTTTCTTTGGAGGAATCACGAGTAACCCCGTCCGCCCCCCGCTCCAGAAGCGCAGCCGCGAAGCGTGGACGCGTCTCCTCGACGCCGGCGTGGAGCTCCTCGCTGAGCGCGGGTACGAAGGATTCACCATCAGCGCTCTGTGCGAAGCATCCGAGGTTGCTCCTCGGTTCATCTATGACCGGGTCGACGGCAAAGACGACCTGTTCCTGGCCGTCTATGAGCACGGTCTGGCGCGGGTGCGGCTCGGTCAGTCTGAGCTTCAGCGCGAAGATCGGTGGCACGGCCTCGCGGCCGCTCCCCTGGTGCGAGGTGCCATCGGCGAGATCGGTGCCCGTTTTCGCGAGAATGCCCCGTTCCTTCGCGCGGTCGTCCTGCTCTCGAGCACCGTCGCCGAGGTGGCGAATCGGGGCGCGCTCTACCGCGAAGAGTTCGAAGGGCAGTTCGTCGAGCTGCTCAGTCGGGTGACTGCCGAGATCCGTCATGCGGAGCCTGTAGCCGCTGTTCGCTACTGCTTCGACACCGCGTTCTCGGCCTGGGTCGTGCGAGTGGCATACGGGGCGGAGTTCTCCTCTCTCGAACTCGACGACGAGCAGTTCGATCGACACCTCCAGGAACTCGCTGTTCGCTACCTGCTGCGCTGAGGCCCCTGACGAAGGCACCGGCTTCGCGAGCCCAGACAGGCGCAGCCGTCTCCCCCGTCAGCTCTCCCTGACTTCGGCGAGGAGGGCCCGGGCCGCCATGCCGATCACCGCACTGTAGGTGGGGTAGGCAAACCGCACGTTCGCGAGGGTCGAGACATCCACCCCCGCGGCCATGGCCGTGGTGACCGACTGGATGACCTCGATCGCGTTCTCACCCACCGCGTGGGCCCCGAGGATCAGTTCGCGGCGGCGGTCCGCGATGAGTTTCAGGAATCCGATTTCCCGATCGTCGATCACCGCGCGGTCGACCCGGGAGTAGGGCACCGTGGCCACGACACAGCTGGGGTCACGGTCGCGGGCCTGCTGCTCGGTGAGTCCGACCCCGGCATAGTCGGGGTCGGTGAAACCACCGGCCGGGAGCAGGTGGTGGGGTGTGCGCCGGTTGGCGCCGAGCACAGCATTCTCAGCCGCAGCCTCACCCTCGAACTGCGCAGCCTGGACGAGCATGTCCCGCCCGTTCGCGTCCCCGACGGCGAAGATGTGCGGCACGATGGTGCGGAAGTACTGGTCGGCAGGGATGGCGGATCGAACCACCTCGATGCCCGCGTTCGCAAGGCCCAGGTCTTCGACATCGGCCGGCCAGCCCGTGGCCATGATGACGACGTCGACATCCCTCGTCGATGTCTTACCGGCTTCCCGCCAGGTGAGCGCGATGGTGCCGTCCGCCGTGCGGGCGAGTCTGTCGACACCGTCGATCCCGGTCCGCACGTCGACGCCCTGCTCGGCGAAGGAGTGGGAGACGACATCCGAGATCGAGGCGTCCGACGCCATCAGCACGCGCGGTGCCACGTCGAGCAGGGTCACCTCAGACCCGAAGGAGTTGAAGACGGTGACGAGTTGCGCCCCCGTGTTGCCCGCACCGATGACAGCGACCCGCCGCGGCAGTACCGGCAGGGCCAGCACCTCTTCGGGCACCGTCGCGAGCTCGCTGCCCGGGATCGGGAGCCGCCGGGAGTGCCCACCGACGCAGATCAGGATCGACGACGCCGTTATCCGTCGCCCACTGTCGAGAACAAGAGTCGAGTCGTCAACGAACCGTGCCCGTCCCTCGTGCACGAGATCGATTCCGGCCTCGGCGAACCGCTCGGCCTCGCGCTTGATGGAACGCACCCTGTCGACGCGCTCACCGACACGGGCGACGGTCGCCCGCCAGTCGATGACGGGCTCCCGAACCTCGACACCGTAGACGTCCGCATGGCGGGTCTCACGGATGAGACGCGCCGTCTTCGCGAGAACACGTGTCGGCACACAGCCCGTGTTCACGCACGTTCCGCCGACGCGCGCGGCCTCCAGCACGACCACCCGGGCACCGAGCTCTGCGGCCCGGAGCGCTGCAGCCGTGCCGGCCGGGCCCGCCCCGATCACGGCGACGTCGTAGTGCGCGGAGGTGTCTGGCATGAGGTCCTCGTTCGGTCGGCAGGAATCTGTGTTCGAGCCGACCCTATCCGGGACCGGGGCGCGCGAGTGTCACCGACCCCCGCAGCGTTCGTCAGGCCAGAGCGGCCCGAGCGTCGGCGACCGCGTCGGCGAACCAGCGGGTGATCGACTGGGGGTGCGTGATGGCCGTGCCGACGACGACCGCGAAAGCGCCCGCCGTCAGGCAGGCATACGCCTGGGCAGGCGTGTGGATGCGGCCCTCCGCGATGACGGGTACGGCGAGGCGACCGGCCAGGGCAGCGAGCAACTCCAGGTCGGGGCCCTCGGTCTTCGGCCGGTCGCCCGTGTACCCGCTGAGGGTGGTGCCGACACAGTCCGCCCCCGCGTCTTCAGCGGCGAGGCCATCGTCGAACGACCCCACGTCGGCCATCACCAGCGTACCGGTCTCGTCGTGCAGGCGCCGAACCGTCTCGGCGAGAGTGAGGCCGTCGGGCCGCACCCGGCGCGTACCGTCGATCGCGACGATCTCGGCACCCGCCCTCACCACGGCGAGAGCATGCTCGAACGTCGGCGTGATGAAGACATCGTCATGGCCGTCCTTCCAGAGGCCGATCTGGGGCAGCGCCACGCGTTCGTGGATGAGGGCGATGTCCGCGAGGCCCTGTGCACGGATTCCGACCGCACCGCCCCGCACCGCGGACTCGGCGATCTGCGTCATCGTCTCGGCGTGGCGCATGGGCTCGCCGGGATAGGCCTGGCACGACACGATCAGCCCTCCCCGCACCGAGAGAAGTGTCGACGGAACCTCGGCAGCGAGCCCGCTCATGCGTTCGCTCCCGCCTCGGCGAGTGCTGGATGCTCGCTGCGGAACACGGCAGCCGCCCCCGCGAGCGCGGCATCTCCACCCAACTCTGCGGGCACGATGGGGCAGGCCCGAAGCACCGGGATGACCTCGGTCTCGACTCCGCGCGACACCGCCGACCACCACCGGTCACCGCCGTCACTCAACCCTCCGCCGACCACGACGACATCGGGGTCGAGGGCGTTGATGAGGCCGCCGAGCGTGCGGCCGAGCGCCACGCCGGCGGAGTCGATCACCGTGGCGGCGAGGGGATCGCCGTCGTCGGCGAGTGCGAAGACGGCCTCCGCGTGCGCAACTGGCTCCCCCGCGGCGGGCAGCGCGCGGGCCCGGTACAACGAGGCGATCGCCGGCCCCGAGGCCACGGCCTCGAGATGTCCGCTCCGCCCGCAGGTGCACGGCAGGCCCGAGGCCTCAGCGGAGGGCATGTGCCCGAGGTGTCCGGATGCACCGTGGGCGCCGGTCTGCACCGTTCCGTCGATGACGAGGGCGCCTCCGATCCCGGTGCCGGCGGCGACCATCAACACCGTTCGCACGCCCCGGCCTGCGCCGAAACGGGACTCACCCACGGCATGGGCGTGTACATCGTTGACGACGGAGACGGGCATCCGGAGCCGTGTCGAAAGGACGCGTGCCAGCGGCGTACCGGCCCAGCCGGGCAGGGAGGAGGTCGCCGAGACGACACGGCCGACACCCGGTTCGATGACCCCGGCCGAGCCCACACCGCACCCCAGCACGGGCGAGGCACCCGACTGCGAGAGCACGTCGATGGCGAGCCTGATCGCGGTTTCGACCACGGCTTCGGGTCCGAGATCGGCGGGTGTGCGGGCGGATGCCCGGGCCCAGACCCGGCCGTCCGGGTCGACAAGGCCGGCGGCCGTCTTGGTGCCGCCGATGTCGATACCGAGAACCAGGTCGCCGGCACTCATCGAACGAGCAGTCCCGCGCGGTCGACGATCGCGTTGATGAGGTCGGTGGTGTCGTTGTCGAGCGGCGGCACCGGCGGCGACATGCGGTTGGTGGCGATGACGCCCAGTCGGACGAGGGCCGTCTTGAATGCGCCGAGGCCGGCAGCCTCACCACTCACACCCTGCGCCTGGAAGACGATCTCGAAGAGCGCGCAGAGGTCTTCCTGCAGGTCCCGTGCACGGTCCCACTCCGCATTCTGCGAAGCGTTGTACATCTCGACGTAGCGGCGCGGGTCGACGTTTCCCAGACCGGGAACGATGCCGTCGGCGCCCCAGAGCAGCGCACCGTCGGCCACCACCTCATGCCCGGTGAAGAGCACAAGCGGGCTGCCGGCCGCCCGGTTGGCCAGAACGAGGCGACGGAACGCGACGTCGTCGCCGCTGGAGTCCTTCACTCCCGCGATGACACCCTCGCTGCCGAGCCGCACGAGCATCTCGACCGAGAGCTTGTTGTACACCCGCACCGGCACGTCGTAGGCGAACACCGGCAGCGTGGTGGCAGCGGCGAGCAGGCGGAAGTGGGCTTCGATCTCGGCAGCGCTCGGCCGGGCGTAGAAGGGAGCGGTCGCGACGATGGCGTCGGCACCGGCCGCTTCGACGAGCTGCAGCTGGTCGATCATCCGCGCCGGCGTCATCTCGTTGAGCCCGACGACGATCGGTACGCGCCCGGCCGTGACACGAACGGCCTCCTCGATGACCGTGCGCCGCTCGGCGTCGGTCAGAAAGGCGACCTCGCCCGACGAACCGAGCACGAAGAGGCCGTGAACCCCACCGGCGATCAGGTACTCGATGAGGGTGCCGAACGAGTGCAGGTCGAGGGCGCCGTCGGCCGTGCGGGGGGTGACGACGGGCGGGATGACGCCGTGGAAGCGGGGGGTGGTCATGGTGGTTCTCCTTGCGTTGGTGACGAGAGGTGTGGAAAGTCGGCGGCAGGGCTCCGAGGTGTGGTGGGCCCGCCTGTCGGGTCAGTGCGTCAGCAGCCCGGGAGCGGCGCCGAGCAACGTACGGGTGTAGGGATCGGCCGGATGCTCGAACACCTGCCGCGCCGTACCGTCTTCGACCACCCGCCCGAAGTACATGACGAGAATGCGGTCGGAGACGTAGCGCACGGTCTGGATGTCGTGCGAGATGAAGACCATGCCGAGCCCGAGTTGCACCTTGAGGTCGGTGAGCAGGTTCAGGATCTGCGCCCGCACCGACACGTCGAGCGCCGACGTCGGTTCATCGGCCACGATCACGTCGGGTTCCAGGGCCAGCGAGCGGGCGATCGCGACGCGCTGGCGCTGGCCGCCCGAGATCTGCGAGGGGAGCACTTCGGCGGCCGATGGCGGCAGTCCGACGAGGGCGAGCAACTCGGCCACGCGGCTCTCCCGGGCAGCCTTCGAGCCGATGCCGTGCACGTTCAGTGGATCGATCAGCACGTCGTGCACGCTCATGCGGGGGTTGAGCGCGGTGGCAGGATCCTGGAAGATCACCGACACGGCCTTGCCGTACGCCTTCGCCGTCGACGCCGACCGCCTGTCGATGTTCGTTCCGCGAAAGAAGACAGAGCCCGATGTCGGCTTCTGCAGCCCCACCATCACCCGCGCGAGCGTCGACTTGCCGCAACCCGACTCCCCGACGACGCCGATGGTCTCACCACGGTGAACGCTGAGGCTCACGTCGTTGACGGCGTGCACGCGGTCGGGCCGGAAGAGCCCACCGGTCCGCGCTTTGTGCACCACGTGGATGTTCTCGAGCCGCAGGATCTCGGTCGTGTTCGCTGTGCCGGTCATCGCCGCACCTCCAGTTCATCGACGGGCAGGCCGATTCCGGCCGCCAGTTCGTCGCCGACCGGCAGGTCGACGGGGTTGAAACTCGCGAAGGAGTGCTCGGTGCCCGGGATGAACTGCAGCTCCGGTCGCTCCGCACGAACGGCAGACCCGCTGAGTGAACGCGAAGCGAACCGGTCGCCCGAAGCGAAATCGCGGGGAGAAGGCACCATGCCGGGGATCTGGTGCAGGCGCTCCGCCCCGTCTTCGATCGAGAGCACCGACCCGAGCAGCCCTCGGGTGTACTCGTGCTGGGGCCTGGTGAGCAGGCTCGTCGTCGGGGCCGATTCCACCACCTGCCCGGCGTACATCACGGTGATGCGGTGCGCGAGCTCTGCCACCAGGGCGAGGTCGTGACTGACGAACACCATTGCGAAGCCGAGCTTCTCGCGCAGGTCGTTCAGCAGGTCGATCACCTGCGCCTGCACCGTCACGTCGAGTGCGGTGGTGGGCTCGTCGGCGACGATGAGCTTGGGGCTGCGGGTGAGCGCCAACGCGATGAGGACCCTCTGCCGCTGGCCACCGCTCAGTTCGTGCGGGTAGCTCTTGAGCGTGCGGGCAGGATCGAGCCCGACCAGGTCGAGCAGTTCCTCGGCGGTGCGGGTTCCGCCCCGCTTCAGCAGTTGGTTCAGCTGGCTGCGGATGAGCATCGACGGGTTCAGCGAGCTGAGAGCGTCCTGGTAGACCATCGACATGTCGTGGCCACGGAGCGCATTGCGCTGGCCGGGCGCCAGTTCGAGCAGGTTCCTGCCCTCGAAGAGGATCTCGCCGGTGACCTTCGCCGACGCAGGCAGCAGCCCCATGATCGCCAGGCTGGTGATGCTCTTGCCACAGCCCGACTCGCCCACGAGCGCCATCGTCTCGTCGGGTCGCACGGAGAAGCTCACGTTGTCGACCACGGCGACGTCGCCGTGCCGCTCCGGGAACCGGATGCTCAGATTCTTGACCTCGAGGAGCGGGTCCGCGCTTCCGCGGTAGACCAGACGGTCGGTACGGCCTCGTTCGGCCACCCGCAGCTGATCGAGGTGGCGCCGGAGCGTCTCGGGCTCATAGAGCGTCGCGGCGGTCGTGACGGTGGCCAGCTCGGCCTCCGACCCGTCGACCTCGGCGACAGCCGCCACGGCGGCAGCGTTCTTGCGCACGCTCGGCCGCACCATGGCGTCGGTGATTCCCTCGGCGAGGATGTTGAGGGCGAGCACCGTGAGCAGGATGAGGAGGCCGGGGAAGAAGGTGGCCCACCAGCCGCCGCTCAGCAGCAGGTTTCGCCCGTACGAGATGACATTGCCCCATGAGGGCGCCGGATCCTGCACGCCTGCACCGATGAACGACAGGCTCGCCTCGAACACGATGGCGTCGGCGACGAGGATGGTCGCGAAGACCATCACCGGCGCCGCACAGTTGCGGGCGACGTGCTTCAGCAGGATGTACCCGGTGCGCGCGCCCATCACCCGTTCGGCCGACACATAGTCTTCACCGAACTGGCTGAGCACGTTCGCCCTGACGATGCGCGAGAGCTGCGGAACATAGAGGAACGCGAGCGTGCAGATCAGCACCGGCAGCGATTTGCCGAACACCGCCACGAAGACGACGGCGAGCGCGATGCCGGGGAACGACATCACGATGTCGAGCAGGCGCATGATCGTCTCGGCGACGGCCTTCCTGGCGGTCGCGGCGATCGAGCCGAGTACAGCGGCCACGACGAGTGCGATGACTGTCGCCCCGAGGCCGATGGCGAGCGAGTAGCGTGCCCCGTACACCAGGCGGGCATAGATGTCCCGGCCGGTGCGATCGGTGCCGAACCAGTGATCGGCCGAGGGCGGCTGTGCAGGGATGCCGGACTCGAGCGGGTCGTGCAGCGCCACAAGCGGGGCGAAGACGGCGGCCAGCACGATGAGCACGAAGAAGACGAGAGCGATCTTCGACCCGATCGGCAGCGCTTTCAGGCGGAGCCCTGGTGTGCTCAGGCGTTCGGTGAGCGTACGGCGCATGATCAGACCGTCCTGATTCGTGGGTTGATGAGCAGATAGAGCATGTCGACGACGATGTTGACGATCACGAAGGTGAGAGCAATGATCAGCGTCACGCCCTGCACCAGGTTCGTGTCACCCGAGGTCACTCCGTTCAGAATGAGCTTGCCCATGCCCGGCAGGTCGAAGATGACCTCGATCACCACCGCGCCACCCAGCAGGTAACCCACCCGCAGTCCCAGAACCGTCACCGGCGTGATGAGGGCGTTGCGAAGCACGTTGCGGCCCACGACCACCCTCATCGGCAGGCCCGATCCGATGGCCGTCCGGACGTAGTCCCGGTCGAGTTCTTCGACCATCGACGTACGGACGACCCTGGTGAGTGAGGCTGCCACCGGAATGCCGAGAGCGAGAGCGGGCAGCCAGAGCGACTGCAGCCAGCCGGTGAACGAGTCGCCCGGGTTGACGTAGCCGCCGCTCGGAAACCACTGCAGGTCGAGGGCGAACGACTTGATGAGCAGGATGGCCAGCCAGAACGACGGCGTCGCGATGCCGGCGATCGACACCACCCTGATCAGCTGGTCAGGCCACCGGTCGCGGTAGAGCGCAGCCAGCACACCCAGCACGAGCGACAGCACGACCGCGATCAGCAGCCCGAGGAACGTGAGCTGCAGGGTGAGCGGGAACGCGGTCGAGATGAGCGAGGTGACCGGCTGGGCGGGAGGCACCGTGTCGCCGAGGTTGCCCGTGAAGAGCCCGCCGAGAAAGCGGAAGTACTGCACGAAGAACGGATCGGTCAGCCCATGCGAAACGCGGTAGGCCTGCTTGGCTGCCTCCGTGGCGCTCTCACCGAGCGCATTGGTGGCGGCATCCGTCGGCGTGAACTGCATCACGAAGAAGACGAGCAGCGTGATGCCGAGCACCATGAACGGCAGCCAGACGAGCCGCCGCCCGGCCAGCCTCAGCAGCGCGATCATACGGTCGAACCGACGTCGAGGAACGACAGCCCGGTGATCGACAGCGGTTTGAAACCGGGGACCTTTGCGGGGTCGTACGCCGTGGGCAGCTTGCGGTGGAAGAGAGGGTAGAGAGGAACGTTTTCAGAGATGATGTCGTAGATCTGGCCCCAGGTCGCCTTCTGGGCGGCGTCGTCGGTCGCTGACGCGGCCTCGTTGAGCAACGACGTCACCTCGGCGAACTCGGGTGTGCCCGCCCAGCGGTAGCGGCTGACCGGCCAGACCGAACCGGCGAACCACCAGCGCAGCAGAAGGTCGGCGTCGGGGCCGAACACCGACGGGTCACCGGGTGCGACCATGACCTGCAGCTCTCCGCCGTCGACCTTCTTGTACTGGCCGCCCGACTGGCCGATGTCGAGGGTCGTGGCGATGCCCACCGAGTCGAGGCTCTCCTTGATCAGCGGTGCGACGTCTTTCACCCAGGCCGTGTCGGTGGTCAGGAGCGTCACGGCGAGGTTGGAGACGCCGGCGTCTGCGAGCAACTGCTTCGCCTTGGCCGGGTCATAGCTGTAGACCGTCTTCGCCTCTACATAGGCGGGGTGGTCTTTCGGCACGAAGCTCGTCGCAGCGGTCGCGTTGCCGAGCAGCGCGGTGTTGATCACCTTGTCCATGTCGATGGCATAGAAGAAGGCCTGGCGAACGCGCTTGTCGTCGAACGGGGCGACCTGGCAGTTGAACATCATGAAGAGCAGGCCGAACGACTGCACGGAGTCGACCGTCAACGTCTTGGCCAGCCCGTCTGCATCGAGATAGGGCACGTCCTCGATGGCTTCGACCCGGCCCGACTGCGCCGCGGTGACCCGGGCTGACGCATCCGAGAGAAGATTCCAGGTCATGCCGGCGGCCAGTGCGGGCCGCGATCCGTTGTAGGCGTCGAAACGCTCGAACACGATCTTGTCGTCTTTCGTGGCCGAGACGTACTTGTACGGCCCCGAGCCCACGGGCAGGCTGTCGTAGGCAGCTTGATCGGCGGTCACCAGCGCCTTCGGAACGATCTTGACGACCGAGATGCGGGTCGGGAAGAGGCTGAAGGCGTATTTCAGCTTGAACTGCACGGTCGAGGCGTCGACAGCGGTCACCGAATCGATGAACGGCAGGAAGCCGAGATAGAGGGAGTTGTTCGCCGGGTCGAGCACCCGGGTGAACGAGAAGACGACGTCGTCGATCGTCACCGGGCTGCCGTCATGGAACGTGGCGCCGCTCCGGAGTGTCGCCTTCCAGGTCGTGTCGTCGACCTGGGTCGGCAGTGACGTGGCGAGAGCGGCGTAGGGCGTACGGGTGACGGGGTCGAGGTCGACGAGACCCTCGAGCACGTGCCAGTTGCCGGCCACGGTCAGCGCGGCCGAGGTGGTCATGGGGTCGAAGCCGGTCGAAAGAGGGTACGACATTCCGGCGGTGATGAGGCCGTCGGTCTTGACCGGGCCGGCCGACCCGCCGGCGGCACCGTTGGCCCCGGTTGTCGAGCCCGGGCCGGAACACGCCGCCAGTGCGGCGACGATGCCCATGGCGCCAACGGAGCCGATGAAGGCGCGGCGGCTGGTCTGCAGGTGGAGCACGTCTTTGAGCATGTTCTGCCTTTCGAGAGAATATCGGACATCAGATGTCCTAAGTCGATACACTGAAGCTAATACCTCACCGCACGAAAGGTCAAGCGCGAGATGGAATTCCCTACAACTCCTGCAGTCGAAGCGTTCACCGTCGAACCCGGCCATCGTCGCAACACGGTCACCGACCAGATCAAGAACTACATCCTGAAGAACGATCTGCGACCCGGCGACCTGATGCCCACCGAGACGGAGATCTGCGCAACGCTCGGCGTGAGCCGGTCGAGCGTTCGCGAGGCCATCCGCACCCTGCAGGCCCTTGACATCGTCGAGGTGCGCCACGGGTACGGCACCTATGTCGGCAACCTGTCGCTTGCGCCCCTCGTCGAAGGACTCGTCTTTCGCGGTGTCCTCAGCCCCGAGAACAACTTCGCCGCGCTCCGCGAGGTGGTCGAGGTCCGCGAGGCGCTCGATCTGGCGATGGCGCCGGCGATCGTTGCGGCGCTGAACGGATCGGCCGACTCCGTCCTCAAGGAACTGGTGGCCGTGATGGTCACGAAGTCCACGGCTGGCGAATCCTTCCCCGACGAGGACCTGGCGTTCCACTCCCGACTGCTGAGCTATCTCGACAACGCTCTCGTGGGTCAGCTCGTTGCGGCGTTCTGGGAGGTCAACACGGTCGTCTACCCCCTGCTCGGCCTCCCGCCTGCGGCAGACATGGACGAGACGGCGAAGGCCCACGGCGCCATGCTCGATGCCGCCCAGACCGGAGACCTCGAGGCCTACAAGAAGGCCGTCATCGACCACTACCAGCCCCTTCGTCGTGCTCTCGAGAAGGCGACCACGGTGCACTGAGGTCACCTGAAGGCGGCTCGGGCACTGGACATAGGATGTCTGATGTGGTTGGGTGGGCGGACCTTCAGTAGAAACGAGATCCCTCATGCTCGCAAATCTCAACGGCTGGCACGCCGTCGTCGTCATCGCCGTTCTCCTCCTGCTCTTCGGAGCAACGAAGCTGCCGGCGCTCGCCCGCAGCCTCGGGCAGTCGGCTCGAATCCTCAAAGACGAGGTCAAGCCAGAGCTCCGCACCCCCGCCTCCACCGATGACGTTTAGAGTCGCGGTCGTCGGCACCGGGGCCTTCGCCCGCGAGCACGTGCTCGCGCTGCAGGGAATCCCCGGCGTCACCATCACCCACGTCGCCGGCTCCGATCTCGGCCGAGCCTCCGCCCTCGCGGCGCTGGCCGGCGGGGCGGCCGCCACCACCGACATCCACACCGCCGTCAGCGGGGACGATGTCGACGCTGTCGACGTGGTCAACGCCACGCCCGACCACCACCGGTGGACCGTGGCCGCAGGTGAGGCGGGCAAGCACGTGCACGTCGACAAGCCCGCCGCTCTCACCGTGAGCGACTTCGACGAGATGGTGGAGGCGACCGAAGGCCGTGAAGGCACTCTGATGGTCGGCCAGACCGTGCGCTTCCAACCGGTGATCACCGAGTTGCAACAGGCTCTTGCACGCGGCGACATCGGCGACCCGAAGCTGCTGCACGTCAGCTGGTACACCGGGCATGTCTGGCCGAACGGCTGGCGGGGATGGCAGCTCGACCTGTCACGGTCGGGTGGGCACCCCGTGCACAACGGCACACACAGCATCGATCTCGCCGTCTGGCTGACCGGTTCGCGGCCCGTCGAGGTGTTCGCGCGCAACTTTCCCACCTTCGCAGCGGAGATGCCCATGCCCGACAGCTTCCAGGTGCAGGTGCGGTTCGAGAACGGAGCGCTCGCAACGCTCGAGCTCTGCTACGCCCTGCGCCAGCCGGGAGAGTTCCTGCGGCGAATCGTGCTCGTCGGCACTGAAGGCACGCTGGCGCACAGCACCGACGACGATCCGGGGCTGTCGTCGCCCGGTCATCCGGTCGCCCCACCCTCGATCGAGAACGCCCTGAACCTGCAGCTTGCACACTGGGTGCGGGCGGCGCAGGGCCTCGAACCCTTCATCGTCACGACGACGGAGGCGCGCGTGGCGCTGGCGACCGCGGTCGCAGCGCAGCGGTCCCTCGAGTCCGGCCAGCCCGTGCGGGTCGACCATGGCGAACCGGGCAACCGAGTGACGGGAGTCGCGGCATGAGCGCTCCGCTCAGAGTGAGTTTCGCCTCAGGCGTGCGGCATGCGCTGCCCTACCTCCAGCTGCTCGGCCGTGACCCGCGCGTCGAGATCGTCGGGGTGGCAGAGCACGACGACTGCCCCGACTGGATGATCGCCGACAGCCGCCGCGCGGCAGCAGATGCAGGCGTACCGTGGCTCGGCGACATCGCGCGGGCCCTCGATTCCCAGGCCGTCGACCTTGTCGTGGTCTGCAGCGAACCGACCCGGCACGCCCGGCTGGCCATCGACGCCCTCGAGCGCGGCATAGACGTGCTCATCGACAAGCCGGTAGCGGCGACCCTGGCCGACGCGGATGCCGTCGCAGCGGCCGCCCACCGCTCCGGCCGGATCTGCACCGTCGTGAACCGCACCCACGCCCCGGGGCTTCGCCGGGCCCGTGCCTGGGTCGACGCCGGGCACCTCGGCCTGCCGCGGCACATCGACGTCGAGTTCCTCGCGAGCGGCGCCCACTTCGCCACGTCGGTCGAGCGCCCCGAGCTGGTCGTCGACCCCGCCCTCAGCGGTGGCGGCGAGCTGCTGAACTTTCTGGGCTACTGCGTCGACAGCATCCGGTACCTGACCGGCCTCGAGACGGTGAGCGTCTACGCGATGGCCGGCTCGCTGTTCGACAATGGGCACGCTCGCTTCGGTGTCGAAGACACGGCGGTCGTCTCGCTGGGGCTCGAACACGGAGTGACAGCAACCGTGACCGTCGGTCGCGTTCCCTTCGCTCCCGGGCTCGGGCCGACAAGCACGAGCATCCGGCTCCTCGGATCTCACGGGCACGCGAGCATCGACGATGACCGGCCGGCCGTCACGCGCTTCGGCCATGAACCGTCGGTCAGCTCCCACGCCCTCGGCGGAGGCGGATCGGAGGCCGCACTGGCCGGGTTCTTCACCCACCTCGTCGATGCACTGGCGGCCGGGCGGGCGCCGGACTACGGCATTGCGGATGCCCGCGCCTCCGTCTCGGTGATCGACGCCGCCTACCGGGCCATCGCTTCGGGTGCCGTCACGGTGCCGCGATGATCGTCGGCGCCTATGCGGCCTCGCCGCCCGACCTCGCCGCGGCACCGGAGCTCGAAGAGCAGTGGTACCGCCGTCTGCGCCGGGCGCCGGGTATCACCGGGCTGGAGCTGCCCTTCACCACAACGCTTCACCCGGAGGGCATGGCGAGGCTCGCGCACCTGCTCGACCAAGCCTGGCGAAACGTCGTGACCTGTGTTCCGGGAACCGGTCGCATCCTCCTCACCGATCCGTTCTACGGTCTGGCTTCGGACGACCCGGCAGGCCGCCGACGCGCACTCGACGATCTGCGAACGGTGCACGCCGAGGTCACGGAGCTGTCCGACGTGCTCGGGGCGGGATGCGTGCAGGCGATCCAGGTGCAGTCGGCACCGAACCGCACCGTCGCCTCGTCGTCGGCCGCTGCCTTCGCCGCATCGCTGGCCGAACTCCAGGCGCTCGACTGGCAGGGAGCCGCCCTGATGGTGGAGCACTGCGACGCGTTCCTGCCGGATGCCGCGTGGGCTGCCCAGAAGGGTTTTCTCACGCTGGAGGAGGAGATCAGTGCGGTTCAGGATGCCCGGGCGAGCGTCACGCGCCTCGGCCACACCATCAACTGGGCACGATCGGTCATCGAGACCCGCGATCCCCTGGAGGCGAACCGCCATTCGGCACTGCTCCGCGAGACGGGTGCACTCACCGCACTGATGTTCTCGGGGGTCTCTCCCGACAAGACGGGCTACGGCGAGGCCTGGCTGGATGCGCACCTGCCCCCCGCTCCGGAACTCCCCTCTGCGGGGCTTCCGGAAGCAGACGGCGCCGAACCGGCGTCACTGCTCACGACCGAGGCGATGGGTGCAGCCCTGGCCACCGCGGGCCCGCTGCTCTACGCCGGGGTGAAGGTGGGTGCTAAGCCGGGAGCGACATCCGTCGACCAGCGCCTCCAGCCCACCCTTCTGACGCTCGGCGCGCTCGCTGCCCTCACGAGCTGAGCCCGGCCGCCTGGGCGACAGGATGATGCGTCAGAGCTGCTGCGTCAGAGCTGCTGCCAGGCGGGGCGGTTCGCGAAGACGTACCGGTAGTAGTCGGCACGTTCGAGCTGGGCGGCCGCGGCCTCGTCGACGATCACCGTCACGCGGGGGTGCAGCTGGATGGCGGAGGCCGGCACAGATGCCGTCACCGGCCCTTCGACCGCCGCGGCGAGCGCGCTCGCTTTGGCCTCGCCGAACGCCAGGAGAATGAGGTGCCGTGCACGCAGGATGGTGCCGATCCCCTGGGTGACGCAGTGCATCGGCACGTCGTCGATCGAGTCGAAGAACCGTGCGTTGTCCGCGCGCGTCTCCGGTGTCAGCGTTTTGACGCGCGTCGGTGAGGCGAGCGACGACCCCGGCTCGTTGAACCCGATGTGACCATCGGTGCCGATGCCGAGAATCTGCACGTCGACGCCGCCCGCCAGAGCGATCGCGGCTTCGTAGTCGGAGCCGGCGTGCGCCAGCTCCTCCGGGTCGCCGTTCGGCACATGCACCCGCGTCGGGTCGAGCCCGAGCGGCCCGACCACTTCGCGTTCGATGACCTGCCGGTAGCTCTCGGCATGCCCGGGCGGCAGCCCGACGTACTCGTCGAGGGCGAACGCAGTGACTCCTCTGAAGTCGAGCCCCAGGGTCGCCAACGCCCGGTAGAGCGGAAGGGGGGTGGAGCCGGTCGCCACTCCCAGCACGGCGGCAGGATCATCCTGCACCAACCGACCGATGATGCCAGCAGCCAGAGCGCCGGCCTCCTCCGCATCGGCGGCGATCACAACTTCAGACACAACGACTCCTTCTCTTCAGACCAACACGCTTCTCAGACCGACCACGCGACCAGCACACAGGACCTACCTCAGCGCCACGCGCGCACCGATCACCCGTGCGGTCGACGTCGAAACGCTGGTGACCGTCCAGGTGGAATCTGGAACGAAGTAGCCCTGAGCGACCTCGGCGGCCGTCACCGTGTGTTTCGGTGTCGAGCACGTGTAGCCGGCCCCGGCAGCGAGGTTGGTGTATCGGCAGTTGCCCGTGCCCGGGGGAACGAGCGGTGAGACGTTTCCCGACGTCGGGGCAACGGTGACGGTTGTCGAGAAGGTGTTGGTGACCGCGAAGGCGTACGAGACCAGCTCGCCCGCCACATAGGGCTGGGTGGTGACGTTCCGTCCCGCATCATTCCGGGAACCCGTGATGTGCACCCCATCGATCGACGTTGTGGCCGTCGCAGCCGAGGGGCAGCTGTAGTCGAGCCACGCGTCGCTGAACCGGGCGAACTGGATGCCCGTGGTGTAGCTCGACTCGTAGAGAACCCCGAGCTGCCCGTTGCCCAGCCTGGTCGCCGTCGAATAGGCCGAGAACCCGGGAGCGATCGGACGTACCGACGACCAGGTCGCACCGTCGTCACAGGAGACGCGGGCGGACACGTTCTGCCGGGAGCTGGTGCTGTCCGCATTGGTGAACAGCAGCTTGGCCGCGTCCGCAGAACCCAGCGCCGCGTCGGGGAACAACCGCGTGATGGACGCATTGTTGGCGGGATCGGGCAGATCCGTGTCGACGGTCACTGCACCCCAGGTCTGACCGCCATCGGTCGAGGTCGCGACCTTGCGACTGCCGCCCGTACTGGTGCGCGAGTTCAAGAGCAGCGAACCGTTCGACAGCTCGACGACCTTGTTCTCATCCATTCCCGTGCCGACGAAGGCGCCACGAGTCCAGGTCACCCCGTGGTCGTCGGAATAGACCGAGTAGGCCTGGACAGCCGTGGAACCGTCCGCCTGGAGCACGGTTCCGGCGAACTGCTGCACGAGCCGGCCCGCGTGCGCGCCGTACTTCAACTGGATGCCCTCTCCCGACGAGGCGAACATTCCCTTGACGGCACCCGGCTGGGGACTGCTGCTGCTGCTGGTTCCGGGCTTCACGACCGTCGTGATCAGTCGGGGGGCACCCCACGTCAGGCCCAGGTCCGTCGACTCCGACACCTGCGCGCTGATGATGCTGCGGTTCGCGTCGTCGTTGCCGTACCCGCTTCCTGCAAAGCCCTGGTCTTTCGAGTAGACCGAGAACACGAAGAGCTTCGCGGCCACGGAGTCCCAGACGAAGCTCGGGTCGCTGTACCCGGTCTTGGCGGCGCCATTGCCGGCGGTATCGGGGTTGCCGGCACGAACGACGGTCTGCGCAGCCCACGTTGCACCGTTGTCGGTGCTGCGCCGCATCACGATCGAGTTCGGGTTCGGCGAGTCGGCCGCACTGGTGGGCCGCCCGTCCCACGCCGCTACGACGACGTTGTTGCCCAGGGAGGCGAGCGCTGGAATGCGATACGCGGCGAAGGTGCCGGTGAGCGTCGAGCCGAGGTTCTGTTGGGCGAAGGTACCCGGCGGATCGGTCGGTGTCGCCTGGGCGGCGCCGGCGCCGGAGAGCGCCAGACCGCCGACGACGGCGATTCCCACGAGTGATGACAACCAGCGGCGATGCGACATTGCAAGCTCCCTCGAACGAATGACATCTGATGTCGTATGTATTTCAGAATACGGGGGTGCTCCATCACCCGTCAAGCCCGCCCCGCCGCCCTCTTCCCTCTGCACCCGGCCGAGGGAGTACTCCCCCCGCGCCGAGGGTTTCGAGCCTTCAGGCGCCGACGTGCGGGAACACGAACGGCGAGTCGGGGAGCACGACCGCCGAGACGGCCGACGCGATGGCCGCACTCGGCGGGACGGGAGTTCCCCCTGCCGGCGTCACCAGCGAGTTGGTGGACGTGATGACGATGACTTTCGAACCGTCTTCGCGGCCGTACATCGTCGTGGAATACCCGGGCAGATCGCCACTGTGCCCGATCCAGCCGTTCGTGCGCGCGATCCCCAGACCATAGCCGGTGCTCGGGGGATTACCCGGAATGCTCACCAGATCGAGCCGCTGGCGCTGGGACTCAGCGCTCACCTGTGAACCGTCGAGCAGGTCGCCGAGCCACGTCTCGAGATCGCCGATGGTCGAGACTCCGGCTCCGGCCGCCTGCCCCCACGAGGCGTTCCAGTCGGTCGCATCGGCCTCTCCACCGTCGGTCGTGAGGTTCGTGTAGCCGCGAGGGTGGGGTTCGGGAAAGCCGCTCGAAGCCTCTGCGTACACTGTCTGATTCAGCCCAGCCGCATCGAACAGGCCCTGCATGGCGGACGCGTACGACGCCCCGGTGATCCTCTCGATGAGCTGGCCCAGGATGACCGTGTTCGAGTTCGAGTAGTCGAAGTCGGTGCCGGGGGCGAAGAGCAGGTCGAGAGGTTCGACCATGGCGAGCAGTTCCGTTGGCATGTACTGGCGCTGGTGGTCGGCGAAGAATTCGTCGTCGAACTGCTTGGTGCCGGTGTAGCTCGGGATGCCGCTCCGCATGTCTGCGAGCTGGCGCACCGTCACGGCCTTCCAGGTCTCGGGCAGCTCGGGCAGGTAGGTGCGGATGGGGGTGTCGAGGCCGACCTTCTCCTGGTCGACGAGCTGGAGCACGACGGTCACCGTCATCGTCTTGGTGATGCTCCCGATGCGCATGTACTCGTCACGTGTGAGCGGCGCGCCCGAGGTCTTGTCGGCGACGCCGAACGGCTGCTCGAAACGACCATCGGGGGTCTGGAGGAGCACGATGGCGCCGGGGATGTTGTTGGCCGTCATCACGTCGGTGGCCGCCTTCGTGATGGCGGCCACGGTGTCGGTCGGATAGGCCGGTACCGCCGGGGCCAAGGCGGTCGCTGTGGGGGTAGTCGTGGCCGTCGGCGCCGAACCGGTGGAGGATGGCGTAGAGCATCCGGCCAGCAGGAGGGCGAGGGCGACGACAGTGGTCGTTCGGGCGAGGCGGGCGGATGTGCCCATGGTGACTCCTGGATCGGACGGGGTTCAGCTGAACGGGCGGAAGGGAGAGAAGTGCGCGGAGAGGGTCACGCGCTCTGGGGCACGCTCTGCTCGAAGCGGAACACGTCGGCCGGGTCGTAGGCTCGTTTGACGGCCGAGAGCCGCGCCAGGTCGGGTCCCCAGTAGTCTCTCGCCCACGAGTCGGCGCCGACATTGGGCACGTTGGGGTAGGCACCGTTCCCGTACGGCTTGAGCGCGGCGGCGAACGCAGCCACCCAGGCGAGACACACCGGGGTCAGCGGATCGTCTAGCGCGGCAACTCCCCCGCGGACGCCCCATCCGGCGCCCGGCTCGGCGTAGAACAGGGCGTCGCGGTGAGCGAAGGCGCTTCCGCCGCGGGGTTCGCTTTCGGACACCACACCTCCGAACGCGTTGGTGAAGTAGTTGCATCCCTCGGTCGGAGCGCTGGCCAGGAACGAGCCGATGATGTCGATCGCCTCCGGCGGGAGCGGCTCCGTGACGAACTGCGAGCGGAACGTCCAGTTGGCCGGCTCGTCGCCCGTCGGGATCTGGAAGCCCGCGTACGTCTGGGCCCAGGGTGCATCGGTGGTCACGACGTGGGGCGAACCGATCGCGAGCAGAGGCTCGAGCATCCGCAGTGCTTCGCGTTCGTCACCCGACGCGAGAACCGCGAACAGCACGACCGACTGGCGGTCGATCTCCAGCTGGCTGGTCAGGCGTTCGTCGGCGAACGGCGCCGTGCGCTGCCAGACGTCGAACACCTCGGCGAGGGCAGTGAGGCCCGGCCACGTCGCCGTGACGGAGGCGACGCGGGCGAGCGGATGCACGGCGAACGTCAACGCGGTCACCACCCCGAAGCTGCCGTTGCCCGCGCCCCTGAGCGCACGCAGTAATTCCCCGTGATGGTCGGAGTCGACCGTGATCGCCTCCGCCCCGGCACCCGCCTCCGCACCCGAAGCCACCACGATCTCGACGGAGAGCAGGTTGTCGCACGCCATGCCGAACGCCCGGGTGAGCAGCCCGAAGCCCCCGCCGAGCGTTGCGCCGGCGAGCCCGACCGAACCCTCAGTGCCCGTCGGGGCGGCGAATCCGGCTGCACCGAGCGCAGCGACCGCTGCCGCCTGGGACACACCTGCACCGACGGTCGCCGTGTGGTTCTCGGCATCGATCGTGACCGACACCAATTCGCTGACGTCGATCACAAGACCATCGTCCAGCGTCGACCAACCCTCGAGGCAGTGGCCGCCGCTGCGTACCCGCAGGGGTACACCGGCGTTCCGGGCCCAGCTCACTGCAGCGACGACATCCGGGGTCGACTGCGGGTACACGAGCGCGGCCGGCCGGTGCGAGAAGAGATGGTTCCACGACCTTCGGGCCGCGTCGTACCCGTCATCACCCGCCCGCACGACCCGGCCGGGAAGTGCGCCCAGATCAGGGACGATGCCGGCAGACGTTTGGCCGAGGTCGCTCATTCGACCGCCTCGACGGCCGAGCCGCCATCGGACTCGCTCTCGAGAACCCGTCGCCGGAAGATCATCAGCCACGCGAAGTACACCGCTCCTGCCAGAAGGAGCCCGAGCACCACCAGCGAGGGCACGAAGGCATCGGGCGGCGTCACCAGCACGACGAGCACCAGCGCGACCCAGACCAGCGCCACCACCGTGACCGGCAGTTCGAAGCGCCCGAGACTGAACCCCCCGGCCTTCTTCTCGAGCTTGCCGCGCACCACCAGGTAGAGCACCACGATGCCCCCGTACATCAGGGCCGGCAGCAGGGTCCCCCCGACGATCAGCTGGATCAGGGCGTCACCGGGGAGCGCGATCATCAGAACGACGCCGATGACGACGATCAGCACCGTCGCCGCGACGGGCGTTCGCGTCACCGGGTTCACCCGGCTCATCAGCCGCGCCGCGGGGAAACGGCCGTCACGGGCCATCGCGAAGACCTGGCGCGAGCAGGCCGCCATCACGACCATTCCGGCACCGAAGAACGCGAACGCGATGCCGCCGAGCAGGATGCGCTCCCAGACCGGGCCGAGCTGGCCCCGGATGATCGCTGCAACCGGCGAGGGATCGGCGGTGACGGCATCCACATCCTTGATCGACACCGTCAGAACGATGAGGAAGACCAGACCTGCGACGCTCGCCGCGATGACCGACCCGACGATCGCCCGCGGAACGGTGCGGAAGGGGTTCTTCGCCTCCTCGGCCAGGTTCGCTGCGGAGTCGAAGCCGACCAGGGTCGTGAGCCCCATCAGCGCGCCGGCCGTGAGGCCACCCCCGATGGCGAAGTAGTTCGGATCGGTGATCGACGTTCCCCGGGAGACGAGAGTGGCGGCATCCCCACCGCCGGTCACGGCCAGCACGATCAGAAGTCCGACGACCAGCACCGCGATGATGCCGAGCTCGACGGCCACCGCGGCGGAGGTGATCAGGCCGAACAGCCTCGTCGACGCGATCACGAGAGCGGCCTGCACGACGAGGATCACGAGGGTGAGGATGCGCGCCATCCCTTCATCGGCGTCCATTCCGAGCAGCGGCATCACCGCCTGGCTCGCCATTGCATTGGCCATCGTGACGACCGCGATGGCGAGGTACCAGAAGCTCAACCAGCCGAAGAACCAGCCGACCTTCGGGTTCGCGAGCCGGGAGGCCCACTGGTACGACGAGCCGCTCAACGCGATCCGGGCAGCGAACTGCGCGACGACGAGCGCGACGAGCGTCTGCCCGACGGCGGCGAGCACCCAGAGCCAGATTCCGACGGGTCCCGACGTCTGCAGTACCTCGCCGTAGGTCGCGAAGACACCGACCGCGACAGAGATGAAGGCGAACGAGATCGCGAAGACCTGAAAGCCGCCGAGGGTGCGCTTGAGCTGTGGCTGGTCGGCGCTCGCGGCCTCGGATCGACTCGGGCCCGCGTCGGTGAGTCGGTCTGTCATGGTGTTCTTCCCCTGTCGACACAGTCAGTGTGTCGGGCGGCTCCCTCAGCGACAAGATCCTCTTGCGGACACGTCCTCTAGAGGGCGGCCCGGGGAGTTCCGATGCAGCTGACCGCGCCGCCATGCTTGTGGATCCGTTCCATCCTGAAGTTCCACGACATCGATGACGTCGTGGAACGGGCGAACGCGGGACCTTTCGGTCTCGGTGCCTCGGTGTGGAGCACCGACATCGAGAGCGCCGTCTCGGTAGCCCGGCGCCTCGACAGCGGAACGGTCTGGATCAATCAGCACCAGGCGCTGATGTACGACGTGCCGTTCGGTGGCATCAAACAGAGCGGCGCGGGATGCGAGTTCGGCGAAGCCGGAGTCCTTGAGTACACCGCGCGTCAGGTCATCAACCAGTCGCGTCGAGTGTAGCGAGTACGCTTTTCACTCCCGTCGTGTCTTGGTTTCGAAGGAGAGCAGGAAACCTGTCGCTGTAAGCCGCTCCAAAGTGCGATCGCGGACCAAGCGGGTGAGCGTGATGATCCGCGTCGCGTTGCGACCGACGGGCAGCACCCTCTCGGGCGTGCGATTGCGCCTGACGGCAAACCCTCCGGATTGGACATGTGACCGTGCACGCTCCTCTCTTCATTCTCGCGTGCGTTGTGCTCGCGCCGGGGGCTGACACCGTGAGGTCGCGCTCGTGAGTGCAGAGCGGACGGCAGAGCTCCGGGCTTTCAACGCGACGCTTGTCGCGGTATTCGGTCTGATGCTGCAAGCCGGCGGCACCCTCGTCCTGGCTGTAGCCAGGGAGCCCGTCATGGGTGGGACCGGCTTAGCGCTGCTGTCGATGGGCAATTCCATGGTTTGGCCGAGCTTGAATGGGTCAGTCACCTACCAGGTTCCGGCGGAGCGGCGATCCCGCGCCTTCGCTGTGCGCTTCGGGCTGATGAATGTCGGCATCGGGGCGGGTTCGTTGATTGCGGCGGCGACGGTCAGTGTCGAGCGACCGGCCAGTTTTCGTTACGTCTACGGGATCGACGGCGTGAGCACTGCGTTGTTCGCAGTGATTCTCCTCGTAGGGGTGCGAGGGACGGTTGGGTGGACAGCGCACGCTCATCGGCCAAACGCACTGGCCGCGCCGTCGTACAGAACGGTCCTGCAAGACAAGCACTTCGTCGGGTACCTCGTGGTCCTGCTGGGCCTGGCGGTGTTTGGAAGTGCGCAGACGGAGGGTCCTTGGGCAGCGTTTGTGGCGTTGGGCCCGGGCGGGACGGCGCAGGTCATAGGGTTCGCGTTCGCGGCGAACACCCTGGCCATCATCGTGTTTCAGCTACCTGTGGAACGGTTGACCCGGTCGGTGCGACGCAGCCGTCTGCTCATCCTGTGCGCCTTGTGCGGCGCCGCCGCATGGGTCTTGACCGGCGTGGCCTCTCTCGCGGGGCTTTCTGCCGCCTGGGCGGCAGTGCTCGTGGTGTCAGCACTCGGCGTCTTCGGAGTGAGCGAGACGTTCCTGAGCCCGGTCATCAAGGCGATGCCCAACGCTCTAGCCTCGGATGGGCTCAGAGGGCGATACAACTCTCTGAACTCAGCGACCTACCCCGTCTCCAAATTCCTCGGCCCCCCATTAGCGGGTGTCCTCCTCGGCAGTGGTGTGCCGGCCTCATGGGTGGTCGTCGTCACTCTCGGGCTCCTCCTCACCGCTGCCGGTGCCGCCCTCCTTGGACGAGGCCTACCGAGTGTGGCCGAGTTCAGCGTGTTCCGAGAGCCGACCGGTTGATGCCTCGTTCATCTCAAGATTTCTGAGGCACCCAACTCGGCGTGCAGCGGCGCGACAGCGACGCCATAGCGGGGATGGAGCGAGTTCCAAGTCAGGCACGGGCAGCGGCGGAAGTCGCGAACGTGTTGACGAGTTCTGTGAGTTCGGTGATCATCTGCCGATGCTGTTGGCCGAGCTGAAGGAGCCGGTCGATCTCTGTCTTCGACGCCACGTTGGTATCGAAGTCGTGCTGTGCCATTGCTGCGCTGATGGAGTCCTGTCGTTTCGCCGCGATCAGGAGGATCGCACCCTGGAGTCCGCGAGCATGGAGAGGAAGAGGTTCAGCAGGAAGTATGGGTAGGGGTCCCATGACCCGTCTTTCAGCGCGATGGTGTTGACGCCTTGCCCAGACACCCACCAGTGCGATGAAGATGCCGATGAAGGGCCAACTGCCCACCCCGTTCCGCAGCGCGTCGGCAGCGCGCTGCCCTGTCGTGAGACGCGGCTGCGACGCACCATCACCCTCCCGCAACCGGCGATCGACGCCAGGGGCCTGGCCGCTTCCCACTGGAATGAGGGCTCCTCTGCGGATGCAGCTTCGCGGTGGCGGGTCAGCTCTCGCGCCGGTCTGGAGAGGGTTTTCACCCAGCCGTCGACGATCTTTGGCCAGCCGCTCGCTGCCGCCCTGATCGCCCGCAACTGCGTCGAGCTCGCCCTCCTCGAGCAACCCGAACCCGAATTGGCGGCGGTCATCGCCGCACTGCAGCAGGTCCTTCCGGAGGGGGACGCCGAACGCGTCCAGGGTCTTGAGGTTGTCCTGGTCGGTGAAGATCTGCAGCGCCGCTCCCACATTGTCGGCGAGGCCCGTCAGGGTGGTGGTCTGCGAGGCGGTGAGGGGGTGGACACAGAGGTTCAGCACGTCGGTGTCATCAGGATCGAGCGAGAGCGTCCAGGGCTGCATGTTGTGTCCGCTGGGTGCAAGGAGGGCTTGGGAGACGACCTTCGTACGCGGGTCGGTGTACTGGTCCGCGTACGTGGTCGCCCAGGGCTCGAGATAGTGCGCTGGAACAAAGATCCCACCGACCAAGAGCACGACGCCGAGGCCAAGAGCAGCGACCCCGATGATCGAGCCGGTCGATCGTCCAGGAGCGCACGATCTGAACGGGAACGACGAGGGACGCGGCCGCCTGCAGCGCCCACTCGAGGGCGATGCCGCTACCGGCTGACCTGTCGTCGCCGACAACAATCGGTGCGTCGGGTGGCAGCGAAAGAGCGAAGGGAGCAGTCCTACTCTCGCGAAGAATGGCCCTGACGGTGGATCCCTTGACGGCCTTCTGTTCGTACCAGTCAGGGAGATCATCCCCGAACACTTGATGCGCTCGACCCGTCGACGGCGACAATCACAGGGGCGCCCACGCGGATCACCGGTCAGGGTGCGCGTCGGCGCTCTTGGGTACGACGGCGACGGGGCAGTGTGCGTGGGCTGCGCATTCGGAGCTGACCGAGCCGAGCAGGAGGCCGGCGAACCCGCCGCGACCACGGGAGCCGACAACCAGGAGGCGGGCATGCTCGGAGCGTTTGATGAGCTCCTCGGCCGGTTGCGACATGGCCGCGGTGAGGGTGACCGTTGTGCCGGTGTGCTCCCCGACACGATGGGCTGTCTCAGTGATGAGGTCCCGGCGTACCCGCGCGGTCACTTCATCGAAGGAGGGGACGTATCCGAATTCCTCGTTGAACTGCGGCGGGATCCGGTCGATGCTCCACGTTCGCACGACCTCGACGGGCGCACCGACCTTCTCGGCGTAGTTCAGCGCCCATTCGAGGGCGTCGTCACCGTTGACGGATCCGTCGTGGCCGACAACGACCGGCGTCCCGGCGGGGGTGGCGGTGAGGTCGTTGTGTTCGCGGACGATCATCACCGGGCTGTGAGCGTGAGCCGCGCATTGGGTGCTGACGGAGCCGAGGAAGAGCCCGGCGAAGCCCCCGTGCCCGCGGCTACCGACAACCAGCAGCTCGGCTGTCCTGCTCGCTTCGATGAGGATCTTCGCTGTAGATCCCTCGATGACTTCCTGTTCGTACCAGGCCGGCAGGTCGTCACCGAACACTTCGCGTGAGGCTTCCTTGAGCTGGAAATTGGCGTCTTCAAGCGGTGACCACTCGAGCATGAAGGGGCTGTAGGTGTTGACGTTGCTCCACACCGAGATGGCGCGGAGCCGCGCGTGCTGTGTCTCGGCGTAGTTCTTCGCGTACTGGAGGGCCGCGACGGAGAATCGGGTGCCGTCGACGGCGACGATGATGAGGGCGGTGGGTTCTTCGCTGTTTCGCATATTCCAACTCTGCGGCGACGAAGCAGCATCGGGTAGGGCACAAGGTCCTCGACGTCTGAGAACAGGGAACCCTCGGGTTCAGCGGGGTGCGGCGATGTCGCGCATCTTGTGCGCGAAGGTGCGTCGGCGAGTCGGGAGGGTGTCGTGAATGACGACCGTCGGGCCGCCAAGATTCAAAAGGACGTCGTGAACGGTGGAGCCGACCGTGCCGGGCAGGCTCGCATTGCGGTGGGAACGGCCGATGATGAGAAGCGAAGCCGCTGCGGACGCGTCGATGAGACCCTCGGCCGGGGTCCGGTGCACACTCCGCGTGCGGACGAGAAGTTCTGGTTGCGCCTGATGGGCGATGGCTTTCGCGTCAGCAAGGACTGTCTCTGACAGCAGTGCAGCGAACTGTGCGGCCTCGGACTGTTCTTCCGGGGTGCGAATATTCGTCGTTCGCGGCGCCTCCCAGCAGTGCACGATGGTGAGCTCGTGGTCGGCGCGCGCCGCTTCCGCGGCGGCGAAACGGATCGTCGCCTGGCCTTCGACAGCGTCACCCACACCGACGACCACTCCGCCTCGCCGCCGGGTGGAGGAGTTCGGGATGAAGGCGACGGGACTTGATGCGCGCGCGGCGAGTTGGATGAACTTCGATCCGAAGACGCGCCCTTGAACAAAGCCGGTCTTGTGGGTACCGACGGCGACCATGATCATGTGTTCCGACGCGGCAGCGAGTTGCTCCAGCGGATCTCCCTGAAGCAACAGAGTGGTGACCGGGACGCGGTGTTCGATGAGGTGGGCGAAGTCGAGTTCGGCCTGCAGGAACGCGTTGCCGGTCTGTTGGATGTCGGCTTCGATGTGCTCCGGTGGAACGGTGAGGTAGTCCTCGACGATGTGGGCGAGAATGACGCTGCAACCGGTCGCTGCAGCGCGGTGCATGCTCCACCTGATCGCTGCCCTGCTCGGGGAGGAACCGTCGACACCGACCACGATCGACTCTGTGGGGTGGTTGTTCAACGTGTTCGCGATACGACTCATGAACCGAGGCTGACACAGCGCCGGGCGCCTGGGCAGAGTCGAAAGTCCCGATCCTGTGCGCCGGTCAGTGTTGGGGAGTAGCCTTGCGGCGTTGCTCCAGACCACGCGGCAGCTGCCCTTGCCCGCGGATGAGAAGGAGTGCATCGTGCCTCACAACATGACCACCGAGAGCAGGCTGCGGGCACTTCTGATCGCGAATCGGGCGGTTGTCGAGCAGCTCGACCTCCCGACAGTGCTCCGCCGGATCGTTGAGGCGGCTGTGGAATTGGTGGGTGCCCAGTACGGTGCGCTCGGCGTCATCGCACCCTCGGGCGGGCTGGACCAGTTCATCCACGTCGGGATGACCCCAGACGAGGTGAGCACGATCGGACACCTGCCAGAAGGAAAGGGTCTCCTCGGAGCGGTGATCGACACCCCCGACCCGATCCGGTTGGACAGAATCGGTGATGACCCGAGATCGTCCGGTTTCCCTGATGGCCACCCCCCGATGGGCAACTTCCTCGGCGTGCCCGTCCGGGTGCGGGATGAGGTCTACGGCAACCTGTACCTCAGCAACCAGACCAACGGACAGTTCACTGACGAGGACGAACAACTCGTCACCGCACTTGCCGCGACAGCAGGAATAGCCATCGAGAACGCCCGCCTGTTCGCTGAGACGAACAGGCGTCAGGCGTGGTCCGCCGCATCGGCCGAGATCACGGCCGCGCTGTTGTCGGGTGAACGGAGTGATTCGATCTCGCTGATCGTCAACCGTGTGCTCGGGCTGTCGGGCGCCGACCTGGTCTGCGTGCTCCTCCCAACCGACAAACCCGGGGCTCTCGTCGTGGAGACCGCGACGGGTCTCAGCGAATCTGACGTGCAGGGTGCCCGGGTCTCTGCGGCGCATTCCGTCTCCGGTTCGGTGCTGGAGGGAAAACAGCCCCGCCTCCTCGACGACAGCGACATCGCCCTCCCCGGCAATGTCAGGCTCGGGCCGGTCATGGCGGTGCCTCTGATCTCTGCAGGAACAGCCGAGGGGGTTCTTTTCGTCGCCCGCGCTCAGGGCGCCCAGCTCTTCACCATCGCTGACCTCGAGATGGCGGCGGACTTCGCCGGCCAGGCCAGTGTCGCCATGCAACTCGGCCGGGCCCGCGGCGACCGGCAGAAGCTCGCCCTCCTCGAAGACCGTGGCCGTATAGCCCGTGACCTCCACGATCACGTCATCCAGGAGATCTTCGGCGCGGGCCTTGAGCTGCAGAGCATCGCCGGGCGAGTGCAGAACGAGTCCCTCGCCGAGCGGATCGAACAGACGGTCGCGAGTCTCGATGCGAGCATCTCACAGATCCGGACGGTGATCTTCGCCCTCTCGGCACCGGTCGAGAAGACCCGGAACACTGTTCGGCACCTCATCATCGACATCGTGAACGAACTGGCCCCGAGCCTCACCACCACCCCGTACGTCAGCTTCTCTGGCCCCGTCGACCTGCTCGTCACCGGCGGCCTCGTCGGCGACGTCACCGCAGTGATGCGGGAATCCCTGACGAATACGGCTAAACATGCCTCAGCCGAACATTCGTCAGTGGTTCTCACCGCGGCAGAGGGCCACATCACGCTCGAAGTCACCGATGACGGTAACGGCACCCCTGTCACCACCCATCGGAGCGGGCTCGCGAACATCGAAAAACGCGCCGCGCTCCGCGGGGGAACGTCCGAATTCCACTCCTCCGAAGCAGGCACGACGGTGCGTTGGAGAGTGCCCTACTCCCTCACACCCACCAGCCAGAAGGGACTGATGCTGTGATTCGTGTGTTTCTGGTCGATGACCACGAGTTGGTGCGACGCGGCATCGCGGGTCTTCTCGGGCTCGAGGACGACATCGAGATCGTGGGCGAAGCCGGCACCGTGCACCAGGCAGAAGTGCGCATCGCAGCAACCCAACCCGACGTCGTGCTCCTCGATGTGCGCCTGCCCGACGGCAGCGGCATCGACCTCTGCAGAGAAGTCAGATCCGCGAGCCCGAACATCCGCTGCCTGATCCTCACCGCCTACGACGATGACGACGCCATCGACGCCGCAGTCCTGGCCGGGGCGGCCGGCTATGTACTGAAGGACGTCAGAGGCAGCGGGCTGGTCGAGACCCTCAGAAAGGTCGCCGCAGGCAAGCAGCTGCTCGACCCGCTCTTGATGCGGAAAGTCGTCGAACGGATCATCGCCCCCACCGGCGACAACCGACTCGACACGCTGACCGCACGTGAGAAGCAGATTCTCCCCCTCATAGCTGACGGCCTCACGAATCGGGAGATCGGAGCCCGGCTGTCTCTGGCGGAGAAGACGGTGAAGAACTATGTCTCAGGACTGCTGAGCAAACTCGGACTGCAACGCCGCACCCAGGCCGCGATCCTTCACCTCGAGTCCCGGCCGGCTTGGACACGCACACTCGAGGATCGGCTGTAGAAGTCCACCAGCTCATTCGTAGTCGAGCCGCCCGCAGCATCCCGAAACCGGATACGGGGTTCTTCGTTCAGGAACGCGTCCGTCTCGGTGAGCACAATGACGGTCGGGTTGGCGCCGGTGATCTGCCACCCTGTGCGCTCAGAGACGACACGGAACCGGCTCTCGGGCAGCACGTCTTCCAGAATCATCAGGAGAACCAGCAGCAGCGCGCAGGGAGGCTCGAACAGGGCCAATTCCACCGTGTTTCCGGCGGCGAGACACGCCGCAACGTGTCTCGCGACGACCGCTGTGCTGCAGGTGGGAGCGCAGACGATCATCGTGCTGCCCAACAAACTCACCCCGCTGATCACCACCTCCGCACCCGGCACGGTCACCAACGCCGGCCGGGTGTGCTGCTGGCATTCTGCGGCGCGGTAGAACTGCTCCGCGATGCGCGTGCAGTCGGCGATCCGGTCCAGGTCAGTGGTCGTCTGGGGGCTGACAGTGACGAGCCGGTCGGCGATGACGACAAATGAATTTCTCATCAGGCGTGCGGGATCCCGGCGGTCAGGCCGCCGTCGATGACGAACTCGGATCCGGTCGAGTACCGGGATTCGTCACTGGCCAAGAACAGCACCAGCGAGGACACCTCGGACGGGTCCGCGGCCCGGCCCAGCGGAATCTGCAGCTGATCAGCGGAGATACCTGCCGTCATGGGTGTGGTGATGAACCCGGGATGGATCGAGTTCACTCGCACCCCGGTCGACCCGATCTCGACCGCCACGGACTTCGTCAGGCCACGGAGAGCGAACTTTGTCGCGACGTAGGCGTGCAGGTTCGCGCTACCACGGAGCCCTTCAACCGAGGAGATGTTGATGATGGAGCCGCTGCCCTGCTCGACCATTCCGACGACCACGGCCTGAATGCCGAGAAACGCACCGGTCAGGTTGATGTCGATCGTCTTCTGCCACAACCGCAGCTCGAACTCAGCGATCCGGGCACCCGTTGCGATGCCCGCGTTGTTCACCAGCACGTCGATGGTGCCGAAGCGTTCCTTCGTCGCCAGCACCGCGGCGGCCCAGTCGTGGCGGCTGGTGACATCGAGGTGCACGAAGAGGGCCTTGTCGCCGAGTTCCGCGGCGAGGGCGGTGCCCTCGGCGTCCAGGACGTCGCCGATGACGACCGATGCCCCTTCAGCGATGAGCCGGCGGGCGTGGGAGGCACCCATGCCGCGCGATCCTCCGGTGATCAAAGCGACTTTTCCAGCTACGCGGTCCATCAGGTTCTCCTTGTTGTCAAACAGGGCGTCCGCCCCGACTGAACGACTATCTCCCGCCGGGTCGGGCCGTGCACAGTGCCATAGGTCCTATCGACCCCGTCAACGAGTGGGCACAGGGTTGTGACTAAAGACTCTGTCCCGGGGGGACGGCTGCTGAGAATCTGACACCATGACCTTCCCAACGACACCTGAAATGAACGAACGCACCGTCCCCCCGATCGGTGAGGAAACATCCGACGGGCGGGTCTCCCGGTTCGGTGTCGATGGCACCGGGGTAGCGACCGACGAATACAACACCGCTCTCGCGTTCGACGAAGAAGCCAGACTCCCCCTTCACCCCCGCACCACCCGGATCGTCGTCGGACTCGACGGCTCGAAGGCATCCATCACCGCCCTCCGGAAGGCGATGACGCTCGCGAACGGGTCGCATTCGGCCGTGCAGGGGGTTGTCGCATGGCAGAGCCCCAATGGGTACGGTGGCTACAACTTCTCCGACTGGTCCCCCGAGGCCGACGCTTTGCGGATCATGGACGACACGATGAAGGAAGCGTTCGACGGCCAGGCCCCGGACTGGTTCACCCCCATGGTCCGCCAAGGCAACCCCGCCGAGATCCTCATCAAGCAGAGCCGGGGCGCGGAGATGCTCGTCGTCGGCAGCCGAGGACATGGCGGATTCGCCGGCCTCCTCCTCGGCTCGGTGAGCACCGCGTGCGCCGAACACGCCCACTGCCCCGTCCTCGTCATGCACGACGACGACCCCGCCTGACCCCGCGACACCTCCACCCCCCCTCTGTCCATGCCTGGTGACCCATACCGTCACCCGCCGGGACACACCGACAGGAATCGAGCACGACCATGACACGCACAGACCCCGACGTTGTCGTCGACAACGAGATGGACGACATCTTCGCCTCCACCCCGATGACCAGCAGGGCACCCAAGAACCGCTTCCCGGAACACGAGCAGGAACCCCGAGACGTCTATCAGCTCGTCAAAGACGAGCTGATGCTCGACGGTGTCGCCCGAATGAACCTCGCTACCTTTTGCACCACCTGGGTCGAACCCGAAGTCCGCCAGCTGATGGATGACTCGCTCGACAAGAACATCATCGACAAAGACGAATACCCGCAGACCGCGGAACTCGAAACCCGCTGCATCCACATGCTCGCCGACCTGTTCCATTCCCCTGACGCCGCCACCACGATCGGCACCTCCACGACCGGGTCGAGTGAAGCCGCGATGCTCGGCGGGCTCGCCGCGAAGTGGCGGTGGAAGGCCCGCCGCCAAGCGGATGGCAAAGACACGTCCCGGCCGAACCTCGTATGCGGGCCGGTGCAGGTGTGCTGGGAGAAATTCGCTCGATACTTCGACATCGAACTCCGCCAGGCGCCCATGAACGCCGGCAACATCATGACCCCCGCCGAAGCCCTCGCACTCTGCGATGAGAACACTATCGCCGTCGTGGTCACGTTCGGGCAGACGTTCACCGGCAAGTTCGAAGACGTTGACGCCATCAGCGCGGCCCTAGATAACCTCCAGCTCCGTACCGGCCTGGATATCGACATCCACGTCGACGCTGCGAGCGGCGGTTTCGTCGCGCCGTTCTGCGCACCCGACATCCGGTGGGACTTCCGGCTGCCGCGCGTGAAATCCGTGAACGTGTCCGGCCACAAAACGGGGCTTGCACCCCTTGGAAGCGGCTGGGTCATCTGGCGTCAGGCCACGGACCTCCCCGAGGAACTGATCTTCAACGTCAACTACCTCGGCGGCTCCATGCCGACCTTCAACCTGAACTTCTCCCGCCCCGGCGGGCAGGTCGTCGCTTCGTATTACAATTTCCTCCGCCTCGGTAAGGAGGGATACCGGAAAGTGCAGTCCGCGACCTACGCTGTGGCGAAGCACCTCAGCGCGGGCATCCTGAACACCGGCCGGTTCGACATCGTCTTCGACGGCAACCCGCAGGAAGGCATCCCCGCCGTCACCTGGAAACTCACCGGCGAATCCTCCTCGTTCAACCTCTTCGACCTCGCCGAAGAACTCCGTACCCGGGGTTGGCTCGTGCCCGCTTACACCCTCCCGCCGAGCCAGGAGGCAGTCACTGTGCAGCGCATCATCGTGCGGCATGGCCTCAGTATCGATATGGCCGACCTCCTCCTCGAGGACCTCGGCAACGCGATCACGAAACTCGACGACCGGCCGCCTTCACGGCCCCTTACCGCGGCCGAAGCCCCGAGTTTCAGTCACACCGGAACCGCCGCGGTACCCAGTGAGCTGGTGCACTCATGAGCAGCCCGAAACGGACCTCGTTCGAATCGAAGAAGAAGAGCAAGCTCACGATGACCGTGCCGACAGTGGCGTTCCTCACCGCGGCCGCGGTTGTCACGAGCCTTCGCGGGCTCCCTGTGATGGCCAAAGAAGAACTGACCATGTTCGTCTACATCGGTTTCGCAACCCTGCTGTTTCTCGTCCCCGCCGCCCTCATCTCTGCGGAGCTCGGTAGCGCGTTCTCGAACCGGAAAGGCGGCGTCTACACCTGGATCGGGGAAGCCTTCGGGCAGCGTTGGGGATTCGTCGGCATCTGGCTGCAGTGGATCCAGAACGTCGTCTGGTACCCCACCGGGCTCGCCTTCGCCGCAGCCGCAGCCGCATACGCGTTGAACCAGGCCGGCCTGGCCGAGGCGCACGTCTACGTCGGGATCTTCTGCATCGTCAGCTACTGGCTTGCAACCCTCCTCGCACTCCGCGGAAATGCCCTTCTCGCCAAGGTCGCGAAGTACGGCTTTATGGTCGGCACTGTCGTCCCCGGCGCCGTGCTGCTCGGCCTGTTCATCTACTGGGCCGCAACCGGGCACGCGATGGGCTGGAGCACGGCCACAGATCCTGCCGTCGCGACCGTCGTCGACGGTGAGATCACCCCGCGCCTCCTGCCCCTTCTCACCGGACTGGGTTCCCTCGCGTTCCTCGGCAACATCATGCTGCTGTTCGCGGGCGTCGAAGTGCAGGCCGTGCACGTGAAAGAGATGAAAAACCCCCGGCGCGGTTTCCCCGCTGCGATGCTGCTTGCCTCTGGTATCTCGGTTGCGGTTTTCCTTCTCGGCTCGATCGCTGTCGCAGGTCTGGTGCCCTATGACGACCTCGTTCTGCAGACCGGAGTGTTCGATGCGATGAGTTCTGTGCTCGTCGGTCTTTGGAATATGAACTGGCTCGTGCAGATCCTCGCCGTGCTTGTCTGTTACGGGGCGCTCAGCGGCGCGCTGGCGTGGATCTCAGCCCCCAGCCGGGCACTCCTCACAACCGCTCACGATGGCCTGTTGCCGCCGATCCTGCAGAAGACGAACAAGGCCGGGATCCAGCGGAACATCCTCATCCTGCAGGCCATCATCGTGACAGCCGTGTCATCGATCTACCTGTTCACTGCCGACGTGAGCGGGGCGTTCTTTCTTATCTCCACCGTCACTATCAGCCTCTACATCGTGATGTACATGTTCATGTACGCCGCCGCTATCCGGCTGCGCTACACCCAACCAGACCTCCCTCGAGCCTTCAGGATCCCCGGCGGAAAACCCGGCATGTGGATCGTCGCCGGCATCGGCTTCGTCGCCGTCGCGTTCGCCCTGCTTGTCTCATTCTTCCCGCCGACACAGCTCCCCATCGGAGACCCCACCACCTACGTTGCCCTCGTCGCCGGCGGTCTCGTCGTCTTCGTCGGAGCAGCACTGCTGATCTACCACTTCAGAAAACCATCGTGGCGAAACGGCGCACCCGACCAGGAACCGCACGAAGCCAGCTTCTCCCCCGTCGCACCTGCGACAACACTGCCGGTCACTCCGGCCGTCCGTGAACCGCAAGAGACAGGCGCCCCGTCATGAAGAATCCGGACCAGGACGACACTTCCGAAACCGACCGCATCGAAACGGCTGAGGACATTCTCGAAGAGGCAATTCTCAACGCCTCCCTCGCCGAGCAGGGACTGCTCCCCGTACCTGATGCCTCCCCCTCCGACGGTCCCGCACCCGCCGCCTAACACCTCATCCGACTGCCCGCCCGTATCGGTTTCAATTCAAGAAGTGAGAACGCCATGACCGCACAGCCCACTGCCCGCCTGAATCCTGCCCACCGAGAATCGCACCTCACCCACACGTCCGATGCACCCGTCGCAGTTCGGGCGCGTGGGGGTCGTATCCTCGCCATCCTCCGAATCGCGACCGGATTCATTTTCCTCTGGGCATTCATCGACAAACTCTTCGGCTTCGGATATTCGACCCCCGCCGCGAAGGCCTGGATCAACGGTGGAACGCCCAGCCAGGGGTTCTTGAACAGCCCCTCCGTCGTGGGGCCCCTGAAACCGTTCTACGCCGCGATCGCCAGCCCCACCACCGACGTGTTGTTCATGCTCGGGATGCTCGCCATCGGTGTGGCCGTCATACTCGGAATCGGCCTTCGTGTAAGCGCAGTCGCCGGCACCATCATCATGCTGTTCATGTACCTCGCCGAATGGTCCTTCGGCCAGAACACCGCATCCACCAACCCCCTCGTCGACTACCACATCATCTACGCGCTCGCCCTCATCACCATCGCCGCGCTCTCTGCCGGAGACACCTGGGGGCTGGGACGGGCCTGGAAAAGGCTTCCATTCATACAGCACCACCAGTGGCTCAGCTGATTCGCTCAGCCGTTCGCACATGAGCCACGACAACGATCACCTAAGGAACACCACATGGTCATGACATCCCAGGACTTCAACGAATGGTCCCCCCAGGGCCCCGTCACCGAGCTGTCCGTTGAACACTGCTGGAATCTTCTCAAAGCGACCAACATCGGTCGACTGGGTCTGAGCGTCAACAACCAACCAGAAATCTTCCCCGTGAATTACATCGCCGACGGATCCTCCGTCGTGTTCCGAACGGCGAGAGGCACCAAACTCCGCGAACTCCTCACGAACGAATCCGTCGTGTTCGAAGTCGACGAGCAACTCGAGAACGGCGCCTGGAGCGTCACCCTGAAAGGCACCGCTGAGGTCCTCGGGCCCGAGATCCCGGATCCCGCCTACGGCGACGAGACCCTTCCCCAATGGGTGCCAACCGCAGAGTACCTCTACGTACGGATCACACCTCGCGACATCCGGGGGCGCCAGTTCGAACACCAGCTCAGGCTGATCATTCCCGAAAGCTGAACCACCGCGGTCGGGTGCAGAATTCAGCCTATGGATATGCCTGCGAACGAGCTGCCAGTGGGCAGCGGAAGCGGCGCGCTGGCACGGCGTCAGCAACGGAGCACGCGATGAGGCCAGAGGGCAGCGCCTACCTCGACGCCGTTCGGGCAGTCCGTCTGGGCGAGCTCGACGCGGACGGTCATCCGATCGCCTGATCGAGCGGATGACCGTGAACGAGGTACTCGGGCTGCTCGACGGCGACTCCCCCAGGCGGCTACTGCCGTTCATCCCACTGCTGCACGGTCGGCGGCCGTTCGTGGCCGGGGCCGTCCCACGGCTCGGCGTCCCGGGCATCCGCTTCAGCGACGGCGCGAGGGGCGTTGTGATCGGGGCCTCAACTGCGTTTCCTGTGACGATGGCACGGGCGGCGACGTGGAATCCCCAGCTGGAAACGAGGGTAGGCCACGTAATCGGGCTGGAGACGCGGGCGCAGGGCGCGAACTACTCCGCATCCGTCTGCGTCAACCTGCTCCGGCATTTTGCGTGGGGACGGGCGCAGGAGTGCTACGGCGAGGATCCGGTGCTGAATGAGCATTGCTCTATTTAGTATCGACCGAGGGGGCATGATGCCGATCATTGAGGCTTCGTTTGCGTACGAAGCCGCTTTTCTCGCGTGAGCGACGGTCAGGGTCGCGATAACGCACCTTGTAGCAGCGTCCTCCAGCGACCTCCATCGCTGAAGCCGGATCGGACTGGATCGCGAACCAGCGCCATCTGAAAGTCTTTGCCTTCCGTTCCATAGAGAGTTCCTGGCGGGTCCACGTTCTCCCGATTTGGGGGAAGCGCAGACTCGGCGAGATCAGGTGCGACAGTCGCTCTCCGGGCCTAGGGGATCCTCGCGGCGATCTTGGGCATGTGCGCCAGCGAACACGCCACCCTCGTTCACACACTGGCGTATACGGGACTTCGATGGGGTGAGACCATCGGGCTCCGTGTTCGATCTCTCGACACGAACCGGCGGCGGATGCTCGTCGACGAGAACGCGGTGACGATTGGGAGCCGCATCATCGTCGGCACTCCCAAGACTCACGAAAACCACAGTGTCCCGTTTCCTCAATTTCTCGCGGAGCCCCTTGAAGATTGCTGTCGGGAGAAGACAAAGGATCAACTCCTCTTCGGTTCCGGAGCCACCCACCTGCGCCGTGCTGGAAGCAAGCAGGGATGGTTTTGGAATGCCAACTGCAAGGCACAACTCGTGGATCCGGACTTCCCCTACCTCACACCTCACGATCTGCGCCACACGGCTGCGAGCATCGCAATCTCGGCCGGAGCGAACGTGAAAGCAGTGCAGAGGATGCTCGGACACGCATCCGCGGCCATGACTCTGGACACGTATGCCGACCTGTTCGAAGACGACCTCGACGATGTGTCTGAACGCATGGACGCACTTCATTCAGAGTCGATGGGTAGTCCGGCAGCGACCTGAAATGAGGCAGGCCGGGTCTGATTTGCAGTCCGAGCGACGAGCGACTTCCGGCAAATGTGGGTTTTGTGGGGTTTCAACCCTCCCTCAAGACGAAAAAGCCCTGAGATCGCAGTGATCTCAGGGCTTTTCTCGGTGGCAAGTGAGGGATGTCAACTTTTCGCCGCAAAATTCCTGGTCAGGCAGGTTATTGCGGATAACGAACAAGAATCTGCAATAAGTAAAATCATAAGCAGCGGGTCTACCCCTCTGGAAGAGCCTCCCCCAGATTGACAGGCAGGAGGTCATGGACGGTCACCCCGAGCGCTTCTGCCAGCTCATAGAGCCGTTCTATCTGGATGCCGCGTTCTCCATGCTCTACGAAGATGAGTTGATTGCGACTCCATCCAGCCGCGAGAGCTAAAGCCTCCTGTGTGAGTCCTTCCCGTTGACGAAGACGCACAATCTGAGTGCCTATCGCCTTTCGGATGTTCGTTCGCGCTAATGTCTGCTCGGGGGACGTGAGTGCTTTGCTGACGGGCATGGGGACAATGTGCACCGTGGCATACATGAATGTCTGCCCACCAAGCCATACTTGTGCTTGTTCGCACTACATACCTGGGGGTTGTTCATGCTTCGTCGTTCACTTGCCGCTGCTGCTGTTCTAACGGGCGGTCTGCTGCTTCTTGCTCCGCTCTCTGCTTCGGCAACCGATTGGCGTCCTGACGCCCCTCCAGCTCCAACGATAACTTCTCCAGCTCCTGGCTCCACCGTGGAGCTTTCTGCTGCTGGCACGGTCGTAGTTTCGGGAACAGCAGCCCCTTTTTCGCGGGTTGAGATTGGCTACAAGGGTGATGAACTGCTCTCGCAGTCACGGCAAATGGCTGATTGCACGAGCGACCCCTCTACGATTTTCACGCAAGATGACGTGGACGTTGAGTTGTTCTGCGCGCACACGTTTCTGCCTGACTCCGCAATCCCCCAGGTGACCACCAACCCGGACGGGTCAAAGACTCATCTCCAAGTTGTAGAAGACCCAGGAACATGGGTTTTTGCTGACGCGTCGGGAAATTGGTCGTGGAATGTTGATTTTCCGGTGGGCACGATTACGGCTGCCACCTATGCAAAATCTTGTGCAAACGCCGACACCCACGAAGTGCTGAGCCAGGTAGTGATGGGAGTTCCCACCGTCTGCACCCCTTCCGCTGATATCACTCCCTCAATCGGCTTCACTGTCGCCGCAGCAGGCTCAACTTCGGCTGACCCAGTCGCTCCTGTTGCGTCACTCTCTCCGACGACCTCAGCAGCGCCAACCACCGCCTCTGTGAATGAAGCTCTCCCCGTTACCTCGGACTCATCCCCCTCCGCCTTCACCATCGTCTTGATTAGTGGACTCGTGGTGCTGATTGTGGCTGCTGTTGTTGGGGTTGTGCTCTGGCGTCGTAAGCCACGCACATAGGGGACGGATTTTCGCAACTTCGCTCTATTCCGTGCCTTCCGAATGACATGAGCCGATAACTCTTGTAGCTCGCAAATTGCGCGCGAAGAAAGGTGAAAAATCATGTCCAACATCTACCCGGGGTCTTCCTCCTACAAGCCAGGCTCTAATGGCTCGTCAATGGCTGCTGCTGCCAAGAAGATGCAGCAAGCTCAGGCAGAGAGGGCTGCCAAGAAAGAAGCCGAACGTTCTGCCCGCGAGAAGGCAAACAAGTTCCATCGCAAGAGCTGGTAACAGCACTGCCCTAAATTAGAAGACCCCCTCTCCTGTCTTGTGAGGGGGTCTTCTGCGTTTGGCAGCCCTCGCTCCGCAATACAGCAGATAAGTTCATGTTTTTGATTCTTCGTCGTTAGAGACATTCCAAGAGGCAAAAAGCCTCAAGGAAAAGGAATCCAAAATGAACAAGAAAACTCTGACCGCCCTGACTCGTGAGGACGGCTTCACTCTTATTGAGCTGCTAATCGTCGTGGTCATCATCGGCATTCTTGCGGCGACGGCTATCCCGATTCTGCTGAACCAGCAGAAGGCTGCAATGAACGCCACCGTCAAATCAGATGCAAAGAACACGGTCACCGAAGTTGCCTCTATGCTTGCGCAGCACCCCACCGCATCCGACCTGTCAGCCGCCCCGAAGGTTGCCTCAAAAGGGAACGCCGTTTCTGTAAAGGGGAGCTGGTCAAGCTACTCCGTTTGTGCCGCTAACACTGACGGCACCTATTCCTACGGCTTCACCTCTGAAACGGGAACATACGCTGAGAACTGTCTGGTGGCTGCTGACGCACCTATCACAACAGTGACGACCGCCAACTACGAACAGTATTTCCGCGCCGCCTTAGCCAAGCTCCAAGCGTCTCAGGCAGCCAATGGCGGAGTGAAATCCATCAGCCTCGCAGACATTAGAGCAATCGCCGGAGCAGCCACTTTTGACCCGTCAATTCAGACAAGCGGGATTGGCGGCGGGTGCTTCACCGGGGGGAGTTGTGGTCTCAATCTCAAGTTTCAGGATGGAACGACGACCTATCAGCTTGACGCTCGTTGGAGTCAAGACAACCCGAATGCCACTGTGACGATTGACCACTATCCCAACTACACGCCGCCGAACATGCCGCAGAGCTAACCCGCAACCAAAAGCCCCGTCACTCATCCTGGCGGGGCTTTTGGCGTCTCTGCCGTTAGGGATTTTCCATGCCTCCCATATCCAGCCTTGCCGACCTCGCCGCCTTTGATTTTGATTTCACCGTTGACGACTTCTTCGCCTTCCCCCCGGCGCATTTTGAGTCACAGTCTCTCCCACCTCGCGGCTTTCAGAATCACTGGCGAGAGGACACCGGCGACCCCCTCGCCTCCCTCATTTGGGAGCGATACCTTCTCCGCATGATTTCCCCCGCCCCCTTTTCCTGGATTCAGGACGCCTCCCGGTGGGATGTAAAAGACATGCATTTTGCAAGCTGGCTCCAAACCCAATCTCAGCAGGAGGCTGACGCAGGCTGGCGCGACGACATTTGCGCGGTTACTGGGCTGCCCTTCACGTATGCAGCTCCGCTTCTCAGCCTGCCTGACCTGCCTCCAAGAGTTACCCCGCTACGCGGTGAAGACCCAGCGCTTATCTTTCATTTAGACGCAGACGACCTTTCCGAAGATGACTACGAGGTTTGGGTTTCGGAGTTTCAGCGCTACAAATCCGCCGTTCTTTCCGCCGAGCTCCAACCGCTCTAAGTCCGCCCCCCGTACATTTTCGCTTCTTCCTGGTGCTCTGCCGATAGAGACAAAGCACACAAGGAAAAGGATTCCCAAATGACTGTCTCTCTTGACCCGCGTTCCACTTCTGCTGTTTGTGAGCTGACGCCCCCCGCTGTCCCTATTCAGTTTGGATTTCCAGAATTGGATGTCGCGTTTGACCCCAGCTCTATTCCGGTCAAGTTCCTCACATTGGATTGCTTCCCGTGTTTCGTTTCCCTTGACCCGACGATGGAGCCGATGGAAGCAAGAGTCCGGGAGAGGTCATACCTTCGTATTCAGTTTGATCTCACCTCGCCATCAAACGCCGACTTTGACCTGTGCCAGCCTGCCTATCTGGCTGATTTGACTGCGCTCGCGCCTTCGCTCCCACCGACGATGATTGCAGCCCTTTACGACCTGCCTGAAAACCTTCGCCTTTTAGTGAGGGATACGCGTTTCTCGGTCATGTACCGCACGCGCTGGATTAACAATTTGACCCGACAACTCCCTGTTGCCCGACAACTCTCCGCTACTCAGGTGGAGCCTCTGCTGAATGAGATTCTTCGCTATCGCGCGGCTCTGCTCGCGTTAGACCTCAGCTCCCCCGCAGTCATAGAGCAATGCCGGAAAGAGACTCACCTTCTCCTCACAACCGGCTCACGTTTTGGGGCGGCTCATGTCTGAGGACGCCGCACGCGCCAAGCTAAAAGAAGTGTTCGGTTATGACGACTTCCGTGGGAATCAGGCTGAGGTCATTGCCCACGTTACTGCTGGCGGTAACGCGGTTGTTCTGATGCCTACGGGTGGGGGTAAGTCCCTATGTTTTCAGATTCCTGCGCTGCTACGAGAAGGGACGGGCATTGTCATTTCGCCTCTCATAGCCCTGATGGAAGACCAGGTAAAAGCTCTTACCGCTGTTGGCGTCCGTGCCGCCTTTCTGAACTCGTCACAGTCCTACGCGGAACAGAAGGTCGTAGAAGATGCCTACGTTGCTGGTGAGCTTGACCTGCTCTATCTGGCTCCTGAACGCCTCGCCTCTGAGGGAACGAAACGCTTCCTCTCTCGTGGTCGCATCGCCCTGTTCGCTATTGACGAGGCGCACTGTGTGAGCCAGTGGGGGCATGACTTCCGCCCTGACTATCTGCGCCTTGCTGACATCCCGAAGCATTGGACTGACGTTCCTCGCATTGCCCTCACCGCGACCGCTACGGAACGAACTCACCGTGAAATCTCTTCTGTCCTAAAGATGGAGAAGGCGCGTCATTTCATCACGAGTTTTGACCGTCCAAACATCAGCTATCGCGTTGTAAAGAAGGTTGCCCCACGTCAGCAGCTCCTGGACTTCATTCAGCAGGAGCATGCGAACGAATCCGGCGTCGTCTACGCCTTCACTCGCTCTACCGTGGAATCAACTGCCGAATCCTTGGTCAAGCGGGGCATACGCGCTATCCCTTATCACGCTGGACTACCCCCAGAAACTCGCGCCGAGAGTCAACGCGAGTTCCTCACAAATTCCGGCACGGTCATCGTCGCAACAATCGCGTTTGGCATGGGAATTGACAAAGCTGACGTTCGCTTTGTCGCCCACATTGACCTCCCGAAATCTGTTGAGGGGTTCTATCAAGAATCAGGTCGCGCAGGACGTGATGGGCTGCCCTCCGCTGCTCTGCTTCTCTACGGCGTCCGAGATTATGACTCTCAGTCGCAGATGATTGCTGACTCTGACCTACCCGATGAACGCCGCCTCAAACTACAGGCAGACCTGGACGCCATGCTTGACCTCTGCATCACCCCGAGCTGTCGCCGCGTCCAGCTCCTCGCCTACTTCGGTCAAGGCTCCGAGCCGTGCGGCAACTGCGACGCCTGCGCCATTTAAGTCCGCCCGCCGTACCTTTTTCGCTTACTTCACTGCGCCCGCCGTTAGGGACGATTCAGAGACAAAATCGCCTCTGAATTGGAAAAGGAAACCAAAATGCAAACCCTGCTAACGCAAGTCCGTAGCTACTCAGCTCCCGACAACAATGATGAACAAGTTGAGACCTGGCTGGCGGTCAACGGTCAAACGAGCGCCTCCGCCCTTCTCGCCGCTCGTCAGAACTTCTCCGCTCGTGCAGCCCTTCTTTGTGGTCGTGCAAAGTGAACGGCGTCCCAACCGAAGACCCGCTTTTCGTTCACTTATTCCCTGACATCCGCCGCGCGGATTTTAGAGACTTCCGCTTCTACTATCTCGCATGCCAGCGCGCCGCTATGGAACTTACCTTCATGCAAACCACATCGGCGGAAATACTGTCAGCTATCTACAACAGCATTCTCGTATGTGAAGACGTGGAGGAAGGACTCGCGGAGAACCCGAACACCCCCAACGTGGTGCTCTATATGTTGCGATACAGCCGGTCATCCCTTGTCCGTGAGACGGTGCTCTCCCGCTTGCCGTACTGACCCGCAACCTGTCGCTTAAAACCATGTTTCTCCTTGCTGCCGATAGATACAGCAGCAAGGAGAAACCATGGCAATTAACCACATAAATTACCGCGACCGGCTCGCATTACTTTTAGAACCCGACTTTCTCTCCTCCGCCGCTGACGAAGGAGTTGACCCTCGTGTTGCCGCCGGGCTGGTTGGGCTGACTCGCGCTGACCGTTGCACGCGCCCCCTTGTATCAAAGCGAAGTGTTTTGGACTCAGGGAGACACGACCCCGCGATGAGAGGCAAACCTGTTGATGAGCCGGAGTCGTTCCTGATTCCTTGTTCTACTTCCGACGCCGACAAATGCGAACCATGCGCCGAGTTTCGCAAACAGCTCAGCATGCGCCAAATGCTCACAACGCTCTCCCGCGACGGTTCCGCCGCTGCACTCTTCACCTTGACCGCCCCTTCCTTTGGGCGCGTGCACAGCAGCTACTGGACAGCCAAGGATGAGTTCAGAAGCCGTCATCTCCCAGATACCGAAAGAGAGGCAAAACGTCTCTACAGAAAGCAGTTCGCTTCTCCCTGCCCATGTTCCGGTTTTCACACGTCATCGGAGGGCATAGCTGGCACCCCCGTGAACCCGAACACTTACGACTACGCGGCGGAAATCATCTGGAATGCGAATTTGCCCGCCCTTGTGAGCTCCATGAAGCGCAAGGTCAAAACCATGGCGAAGACAGCTGGAATTGACCTGCAAAACTTCCGAATGTTCATCGTCTATGAACGCCAAGTCAGAGGCGCACTACACACCCATGTCCTGCTTGCGTGTGAGGGAAATGCCCCAGCCTTTGCAGCCCTTGTGGAGGCGATAGACCTTAGTTGGAACGTGACCCCACCCACTGCCGAAATCCCCGACGAGCTGGTCACCTGGCTTCGCACAGATGCTGCTCAGAAACTTGCGGAAGACGCGCTTGACTATGTGCACGGTCGCCCCCTCGTCAAGGACTCCATCCCTGTTGCCTCTTGGAAGGGCGGTGCCCCTCGTCCGGCAACCATGTTCGGGAGTCAATACGACATTCGCGTCATCTCAGCCAAAGAACCGGAAGCTCCTCACACCACTGGTGACCCTGACGACGCCGCAGCTGCTGCTGCCGAAGCCGAGGACATGCCTGACGTTGATTCACACAGCGCCGCCGCCGCGTATCTTGCGAAATATCTGACGAAGAACCAGTCAGCATTCTCGCCCGCCGCATTACGACGCACGCAAGCTCTCCTGCGCGCTCACTACGCCCGCTTCAGACGCCTCGCGTTCGCTCTCCTCGCAGACCGTGCCGTCCTGCATTCTCGCCGCGCCACGGCGACCAAGACCCTTACCGCCTCACTCCAAAAATGGGCAGACGACAAGCAGGCGAACAGGCACGCCCCACCGCTTGCTCCTGAACCCGATGACATGATTCATCGTCTGCGCAAGGAAGCGATTCCTCCAGTAATAGAACGTGACCGACCAGACAGGGAGCCACCTGGAATTCGGCTTCTACGTGCAGAGATTGAGGAGCTGAAGAACGCCCCGATAGCTCCTAACCCGCTGACTGAGGCAGTCTCCCCGCTGATGAGTTCGCACCTGACGAGAAAGGAACTTGTGCGCTGTCTGACGGTCACAGGCGACCTCGTTTCGCTTCGGGGCATCCGCACGCGACTCAACCGTGTTGCCGACAACGGAGGATTTACCGGCACTCTCACTTCCGCATCTAACTGGGGGTGCTCGCTTACCTCGCTGAAAGAGGAGATGCGTGCGTGGGCAGAAGCAATGTTCGCGCCCGAGGTACCCGTTGACCCGGATGACTTCATCATTGTTTGGGAAATTGACATGCAAGCATCTGAAGAAGAGTTTGAGCGGCGAAAACCCTCCCCTACTGAATAAAAGACTGGAATCGGAAACCCAATGACAAAGGTGTTAGGTGGGTTCCTTTGGCATGCCAAAAAGCAGTTTGCGAAGCGGCTCTGAGGAGTGAGTGGGCGGGCAATTACCGCTGTTGGAGCGGCAGCAAAGCGACCGCCGCGCAAACAGCGGTAATTGGGGAGCCTGGGCGCGGATTAGACCGCTGAGAGAGCAGCTGTTGGCAGGCGGGGCGCAGCCCCGCCCTTGATACATAAAGAAAATTTGGCTAACTCCTTCCACCACTGGTCTTCAGCGCACCAGCGGGGACGTTTTTTGCGAGTTTCAGACTTTTTCTCTGTTTTGCGTATTTTCTGGGCAACTTCTGCCGATAACAACTGTGAAGCCAATTTCGTAGCTTCACAACCAACTGAAAAGGAATCAAATCATGCTGCAACTCACCATCACCCCCACAGCCGTCCTCAGCACTTCCAAGAAGAATGCCGTGACTCCGGTCTACGTCTTTGACAAGGACGCTAAACGAGACGCCCCGAAAGTTCAGGCGTTAGACAAGGAGAACAACCTCCCCGTCTGGAAGGTCAATGTCCAAATTGAGGACGGCGACAACGTTGACGACCTCGTTCTAAAGATTCCCGCCAAGGATGCTCCTGTCTTCGCAAAGAACACCGACTATCGCGTTGCCGAAGGCGTCCTCATTGTCACGGCTTATGTGAATTCCAGCACGAACCAGCAGGCGTATTCCGGAACCCTGCGCGGCACTCTCGTGCCCGTCAACGGTCGCCCCATCAAGCAAGGCGAGTAACCCCGCATAACGGGGGTGTGGAAGACAACTTCTCCCGCGCCCCCGTTAGGGATTCCCCAAGAGACAGCTGCGTCTCAGGAAAAGGAATCCGCTCATGTATCAAATTTTTATGTTTTTCGTCGCGCTCGCCATCATCGCCACCGCCCTCTACGGCTCAGCGGTCGGTATCGGTCACCTCGGCGTCAGCCTCAACAATGACCTCAACCATTACGTCACGAACTCCGTGGCTCACATCTTCGCTCAAATCAAGTAAAAGGAAACCAACACCATGCCAACCCCCACCGCCGCAAATCAGAGAGCATTCATCATCATCACCATCTTGATGTTCTTAGCTCTAACTGCCCTTGCTGCCGTAGCTCTGTTCACTCAGACGACTCCGGCAACCCGTTACGTCTCGCCCGCCCCTGTCAGCGTCTCCGGCTCCGCTGGGGTCGGTTCTAACAGTTCCACCGCAGCACCTGCTCCGGTTGTCACCGTTCTGCCCGCACCTGTTGCAACCGCCGAAAAGACTCAGGGCTATGACTTCTCAGCAGGATCGTTGGAAGGCGTTCCTGGAATTCTTCCGTTCGGCACAACGCCAACCTCAGCGCCCACTGAGGACTCATCTTCTAAAGCCGCTCTTCCTGCTTCGCCGCAAACCGGCATCCAGACTTCCCAGCCCGTTCCCATTCCAACCCCTCAGGTCAAAGGCTTCCTTGCCGCTACTGCTCAGAAAGCCGCGCCTGTTGCTATCCCGTCACCAATCGCAGTGATGACCCCTGTTCCTTCTGATCCTGGAATTGAGTTGGGTGCAGCAACCATGGTTCGTGCTCTATGGGTTTGCACCCAGAACGGCGTAGATGTCGCTACGGTGGACAACTTCACCGATTGCTCAGCTGCCTTCGCTGCCTACGACGCCGCAGCGGCTCCCGGCTCACCCCTTCCTCGTGGCTCTGAGAATGGTGCCTCCTCGCAGAGCGTTTCTCAGGCATGGGAATGCTCCTGGGATGGAGCAGTCATAGGGATTGTTACGTCGCCAGCCGGCTGCGAGATTCTTTTCGCTCAGGAGGAATCAAAATGAGGAACGCAGGCGAAAATGCGAGTGACTTTTGGAACAACACGAAGGATAAGAAGCCCGAGGTCGCTATCTTCCTCTTCTTCGTCCTGGTCTGGTGGTATGCCCTGAAGCTGGTCTTGTGGACTTTCCCGCGCCGCTTCCCGAAAGCTGCTATCTGGTTCTGGGTTACCGTTCTTCTCGTCCTGCCGCTGCTGCACTCAAACTATCCAATCACCGCAGTCATCCCTGTTGCTGTTGGCATATACGCACAAATCAAACTTCAGAAAGTCATCGCCAACCGCCGGATGCTGAAAGGCTATTTGCTGGAGGTTGCCTCCCTCATGGACGCGAAGCTTGGCACCGAATTCATGGCAAATCATTTGAGAGTGTCGTCTACTGCAAAGGAGGGCGTTCTTCAGCTCAGTATTCGCACTCCGCGTCATTTTACGGATGACCAAATGCTTGCAACCATGCCGATTGTCGCCGCAGGATTGCAGCTCGTGCGAGTCTCGCCCCTGAATATCAACGCCCGCCAGGGGAACCTGGACGTTCTCCTTCTTGGGGTTGACCCCTTGACCGAGGATCTTGACCCTGTGAAAGCAGGAGTCCTTAACCTGACTGAACAGGAGCAGAACAATGTCTTTCACTGGCTTGACGTTGGCACTACGGAGCTGGGCGACCCTCTTCAGATACCGATGTTCCTAAAAGAGGGTGGCGCGGTTCGTGCTCTTCACAGCGGACTGTCTGGCGCTGGTAAGTCCTCAATCATCCGGCAGCAGCTGCTTTGGGCGGTGAATAATCCGAACATTGACGTTGGAATCATTGACGGCAAGGGCGACCAATTCACTTGGTTTAAGAATGGCGCTGACCGCTACATCAAGGGTCAGTATGGCAAGGAGGCTTTTCTTGACTTCCTCACCTGGTTGGAGAGCGAGAGAGACAGGCGTGGCTTGGTCATGGGCGCATCCAAACTGGTCAACTTTCATCGTCAGTCTGACTCCTGGAATCCCACCGATGACGGCAACGAGCTCTTAGTTGTCTGGGACGAGCTTTCCCCCGTGCTTGGTCACTTCACCACGTCAAAAGAGAAGGCTGAGATTCAGGACAGGCTCTATGGAATCTTGTCCGTTGCTCGTTCCCTTGGGATGGCTTTCATCCTCTCCTCTCAAACGTTTCCCTCCTACATGTTAGAAACTCGCATTAGGGATCTCTGCTTTGACTTGGGTGTTGGCTATAAGCAGCCTGAGCAGGACGCTAAATACATCGGGTTCACTTCCCTGGACTTGGCACGCCCTGACCTCATTAGGGGTGTGATGGTGGAGTCAGGTCGGCTTTCCTGCGCCGGACAGTTCGCCGTCAGGGGGCTTTCTACGCCCGGCTATGGCAAGAGCTACTACATAAGCGCTGAGCAGATTGTGAATGCTCTTCCGGCACCTCCAGAGCCTTCTGAAGAGGCTCCCTTCGTGGAGCTTGACGCCTTGGAACCTGTTCCGTCTCTATCGCTCGTGAAGGCTGGTTCGTCAGCCGATAGCTAATACTTGGGCGGTCTTAATCCTTTTCTTCCGCCCTGAGCACCGACCCCCTTCCTTCACTGGTTGGGGGTTTTTGCTTTCCCGAATCATTTTTCGCCCAATCAACCGATAACCCTTATAGCCGTATTTCGCGGCGCAAAAGATTGGATAAGAAAATGGCTGAGGAACGCTCCTCCCTTAACGAAGTAATGCAGTACATGAACGCCTACCGTGATGCTTATACGGATGCCCTCTTAGAGGACGTACGTGAAGGCGGACTTTTGGATATCAAGGATTTACATCTGAGCGCGGACTGTCACATTGTCGGTCATGCTGTTGCCCGTAAGTCTGCGAGTGCTGCCCACCCACTCACCGGGATTAGCGCTGAGGATATTACGGAGGGCGAGCTGTGGTTCGCTGCCGATGCGCGCAGGGACGCAACACGCACGATTGCGAAGGACATTGAGGCGTACCTGAAGGATTACGAGGACGGCTTCGTTATAGCGCTGGACGATTACACGGACGGACCTGCGCGGTATGACGACATTCGTCCAGGCAGCTCGCTTTCTAATGCGGCGCACAAGGCAGGTCAGAGTGAGGCTGCCCACTCGGGTCACTCTTTCCCTGGTCTTGATGGTCATGTGCGGGCGAGCTACGAGGAGAGAGCCGCTGAGAATGCCCGGGATATTGTTCTTTACCATCTGAACAGGAACGTCTGAGTTCTACACGCTTCTGCCCCCTTCCTTCACCAGTTGGGGGCTTTTGCTTTTCCCGTCAGAATGAATCCCCCTCCTGCACTGGCTCTCCCCCGCCCGCCGGGCGTTGATCGTTCTGGGGGCTTCTGAGCGCTTGACCAGACAGTCTCAGGATGAGTGCCCCCGCAATATGGATGATGAGCCATGCATCTTCTTTGAGGCTGCTGCTGCCGTCCTTGTGAGCATCGCCGTTGTTGTTGCGCTCAGCGGATACCCACTCACTCGCTCTGACGACGGTGTCAATGAGCTTTGCGTCATATCCCTTCAGGAGTCCCTGGTTCAGTGCTTTTTTAGCCTGTTCGCTTGCGCTTTTTCCTTCTACCCCCAGAGTCCGAAACATCTCCTGCAGCGCCGAACTCGCGTCGGTTATAGCGTCCCCAGGGTCGCCGTTTGACAGTTCCAAAAGTGCCTTGTTGTAGGCGTTTTTGACCTTCAGATACTTCGCGTCTGCCGCGAGGAGTTCAGTTGCGGGTTTGACGATTTCAGCGTGCAGCTCTTGATTACCCCGAGACACCAGTCCACCGGGGGTGAACGCCCACTCAACGCGGTGGTTCAGCAGAATGTCATCAGCCGCATCACGAAATTTCGCACCGTCATACATTTCGTATGCATAGTAGGTGGCGTCTAACTGATACGTTCTGCCTTCTCGTTCAGCGGCTAACTGGTCAAGAGCAAAGCTGATAGCTGCCACTACATCCAGCTTGTCGTCCTCGGATACGTTAGGAGATCCATTCAGGGTTTCCTCAATTCCCCCTGGCTCCCACCCCCACGCGCCATGTTCGGAGCGAATAGTGGCGACTCTTTCTTCCACGAGAAACGGTCTGTTCGTGGAACGAAGATACGCACGATAGATCTTGCGGGCTGCTGGGTCATTGAGCCTGGTCGTCCAAATGATTCCCCACTCAGCCTCCTCCTCAGCGAGCTTCTTTCGCCGTAACTGTTCGGAAGGAAGAGGTTCACTCAACTCAGGCATCTGCCCACCTTATCCACCAGCGATTTTTTCTGTACTACGTTTACTGACGAGGCGGACAGCGGGGCGTCCGGGGCTGGAAATATTTGTGGCTATCAAACTGAGCGCATCAGAACCACTAAACGGGTTCCTTATTGACGGAGTGGCAGACACTCCCTTCGTCGGCGCATCTCTCACCCTTGATGCGTCGCGCGGTGTCCGTGTGCACGTGCCGTTCGTAACTCACCCTCCCTTGGAACAATTTCGCTCAGCTAACGAGTGGTTTGTTAAACACGACTTTCCGAAAAACATGCTGTTTGCAAGTGGAGACGGTCGCATCAGCCTGTTTGGTATTCGGTTCTCGGGCTATCAGATGACTACTCCAGCCGTTGGTCACTTTGACGTTGACGAAGCCGTCCTTCACGACCGCGATGGTGACATATCAGACTCGTTCGTAGTCGCTTCAGCGCAATCTCACATTGACGGGCTGGCGGAGTGGACAGGTTTCACTGCTGTTACCGAAGACGTCGGAACGAACGAGGCACACCTCATCCAGCAGGTTGTTGCGACGGTGAAGACCGCGGACAGTTTCTCCTGGCGTCAAGGCGACGCAGAAATGACGCTTACTACTCACTGGGAGGGTGACCACAGCCGCCCCGGTATACACGTAGATGAGTGGGTCGTCTTGGACTCAAAGTTTCCGGAAGCACGTCCATTTTCAGCGCACATCACCGAGCATCGGAAATTGGTGTCGCTACTGACTCTGGTGTTTGGCACTGGTATCAGCTTCCGTAAACATCAAATTAGAGACGAGCTTTTCCGCGTCCGTAATCTGGACGGCGAACTGATAGGCGCACCGCCTCTGGTGGAAGTAATTGCCCGTCAAACAATCCGGGACTACAGCGAGCAAATTCCCGCTCGGTCTGATCTAAAGCAGAGCGGAATCGTCTTCCTGCAACAACTCAAGGGTGAAGGACTCTCCCAGTGGGCGGAAGGCTTTGGGAAGTGGGGGCGAGTCATAAACCCGACAGTAGGAGTTCTGAAGAGACCCGACGCCTACGCCGAAGACGTGGTGATGTCCACCAACTTGAGCCTGGAAGCAGCAGGACACCTTCTTCCGCCCGCAGACGACGAAGAGTCCACCTATTTCCGGGGCAGACCCACGACCGCGACTTTTGTCTATCGCTGTATCGCCTCCGTAGGTATGAACTTTTCGCCCATCTCTCATAGCCGTCAAGGAATGGCGCGTGCCGTGGCGAACAACTACAACGGCATCAAACACTTTGACAGGGGAGCTTTTCCAGATTTCGTTCAGACGAGACTCATCGGGAAACTCTCTACTCTCATCGTGCGTTTGATCGCAACTAACTTGATAGAGCCTACGAACGAGGTGGTGAGAGATTACGTCTCAGGCTGGCGTTTCAGGCAGCTTATGGAGGAGTTTAAACTCAACGACTTGTATGTTGACGAGCGCGGAAACTGCTACGTTCCTCAAACCCAGCAGTAGTTCTTTTCCGAAACTGGTTGTGGCTTCTCGCTCAAGCCGGTCATTGTCTTGCCATAAATGAGATTGACCGCTTACTGCGTCTTCCGGGCTGCTCGTTTGTCCGCTGTCCTGTATATGTCATCCATCAGGTCGTTCATTGGCTGCACCTTGGGGGCGGTGTCAATGTGCGAATACGTCCCCCGTGTGATCGCTTCTGAGTGATGCCCGGCTATGGCTCGGACTATCTCTATGGGGGTGCCGTGGGTGATGAGCAGCGTTATTGCAATGTGTCGGAGCGCGTGCTGCCTAATACGGTATTCGGGCTTCAGGTTTAGTTTCTTCTCATCTGAGAGCAGCGAGTTCCAGCGTTTGTTATCCGTCGTTTGTCTGATGGGGCTACCGTTCTCCGTCGTGTAGACGAGGTTGGCAAACTGCGGCTCGGTTGACCACCCTTCATCCTGTTTTATCTGCCTCTGCTCTGCTCTGTGCCGTTTCAGTACGTCCACAACTCTGGGCGAAAGCGGGATGATTCGCTTCCCTGCGTTTGTTTTGGGTTGCGGCTTGATGGACATTGTTCCGGTCTTTGCATCCCTGCTGAGTTGTTGACGAATCTCCACAACGGGCTGCTTGCCCCTACTGTCGTCCAGATAGGTGAAGCAGTCCCAGGTGAGTCCTAACCGTTCACTTTGCCGCAGTCCCATGAGCGCAAAAATCCAATGTGCTTCCTCGGCTGTTCCCTGCGTGTATGCCGCTATCTCGCGTGCTATCCAGTTCTTCTTCTCCAAGTGTTCCGTCTCAGAGCGAGAATCAGGTTTATCAAGCTGATCTATTCGTGTTGTCGGATTTTCTAACACATGCCCTTGCTCCGTCGCATACCGGAATCCCTGGTTGATGATGCCTTGGATGAGTCTGAGCTGACTCGCGCCCAGCAGTGGGACGTTTGTAGCTACGTCTTTGCCGTCAACTTTCTTCGTCTTCATCTTCTTCGGAAGCGTTCTGAACAGGAGATTCCGTATGTCTTCTTCGGTAATGAGCCGGACTGGAATGCTGCCGACGTAGGGGGCTATGTGTAGACGTATCTGGTTTTCGTAGACATGCGCAGTATTAGCGCTGACTCGCTCAGCCTTAGACGTCTTCTGCCTCTTGACCTCTAACCATTCGTTGAGCATTTCGCCGGTCGTGAGTTTCAGTTCTTTGGGGCGTGCCGACAATGCCGAGAGGGGCAATTCTCCACTCTTGACGAGCCGCTTACGAAGATTGTTCTCTCGCCGCTCTATCGCCTGTTCTTTGCTCGCAGCAGTCCCTGAGACCTGCACCGCGCGCCCGGAATCGTCCATATAAAGAGTGCGCGTCGCCCTCCATTGGACTCCTGCGCTCGTCGTCACCTGGAAAACGGAACCTTCGCCCCGTGTCTTCGGCTGCTGATGTGCCTGCCAAAGTTCATCGTTCGTTCGTCGGCGGTGGATGACCATGCTTGACCGTAGCAGCAAATAATAAGCAGTGTAATAAGAAGAACGCCCCGCCAAACCATTGGTTTGAACGGGGCGTTTCTTTCTATTCTCAGCTTCACCAGGAGTTTTACCTGATTTCGTTTGTCTTGCTTTGTTCCATATTTCGCCTTGTGGCAAGTGAGGGATTCGAACCCCCGAAGGCTCAGCCGTCTGATTTACAGTCAGATCCCTTTGGCCGCTAGGGTAACTTGCCGAGGCGCACCCGACCACGTCGTACAACACAACCGAAGGCGCTCGGACAAGAATACTCACAGAGCGCGGCTGGACGAAATCGGCGGCCGGGCCGACGCGCCAAGATACCGGTTCCGTATCGAAACGGCGTCAGGGCCTTCTCGGACGAGCGGCCGGGTCGGCGCTCGCTAAACTCTTCTCACTATCCCTGCGCCCCCACCCGGGCGCGTCAAAGCGAGGACGCTATGCCAGGAATCGACGCTGTCGCGGCGCTCGCTGGCGTGTCCACAGCCACCGTCTCCCGCGCATTGAGCGGAAACGGGCACGTCTCCCCGTCCACCCGGGTGCGCGTGCACGACGCGGCGCGCGAGCTCGGCTACGTCGTGTCGTCGCCCGCGTCGAGCCTCGCCAGCGGGCGCACGAAGAACGTCGGCGTCGTCGTGCCGTTCATCAGCCGCTGGTTCTACTCCTCGGTACTCGAAGGCGCGGGGTCCGCGCTGCTGAAGAACGGTTACGACCTCACGCTCTACGGCCTGACCGGCGGAGGCGGCGTCGACGAGCGGCGGAGCGTCTTCGAGCACTTCCTGCTCCGGAAACGCGTGGATGCCGTGCTCGCCCTCACCATCGAACTCACCACCGGCGAACTGCAGTCACTGCTCGACCTGAAGAAGCCGATCGTGGGGATCGGCGGGCCGCTGGCCGGCGTGCAGACCCTCAGCATCGACGACGTCGGCGTCGCGCTGCTCGCCACCGAGCACCTTCTCGGCCTCGGTCATCGATGCATCGGGATGATCGGGGGCGAGTCGGGCTTCGAGCTCGACTTCCATCTGCCGACGAACCGCCGCGCGGGGTACGAGCGCGCGCTGAGGTCGGCGGGGATCGAGCCGGCCCCCCATCTCTTCCTCCCCGCGGACTTCACGATCCGCGGTGGATACCAAGCGGCGACGGCGCTGCTCCGCGATCCGCGGTCGCGGCCATCCGCCCTCTTCGCGGCGTCGGACGAGATGGCGATGGGATCGATCCTCGCCGCCCGTGACCTCGGGCTGAGCGTGCCCGGCGACGTATCGATCATCGGCATCGACGGGCACGAGCACTCCGACTTCTTCGGGCTGACGACGGTCGCGCAGTTCCCCGAGCGCCAGGGCGCGCACGCGGTCGAGATGCTGATGGACCAGCTGCACCCCGGCCGCCGCGACCCGACCCCCACGAACATCCCGCTCCCGGTGGAGCTCATCGTGCGCACCTCGACGGCTCCCCCGTCGCCCCCTCCTCTCCCGCCCGCCGCCCCCGCCCCCTGACCCCAATCGAAACCCCGAAAGTTGTCGCTTAGCCGAACGGATTCCGACAATTTTCGGTGTTTCGATTCAGGCTGGGGCGTCTGTGCGCGCGGCGGTGGCCGCGAAGGTGACCGCGGCCGTCGACACCTTGAGCGCGTACGGGGTCGCGTCGTTGTAGGCCGCGATCGCGCGCTCCCAGCCGGCCAGCGTCGAGAGGTCGCCGCCCGCATAACAGAGGTAGTTGGCGGTGGCGAGCACCGAGTCGTCGAAATTCTGCGGGTCGGCGACGCCGTCACCACTGCCGTCGGTGCCCCAGTTGCGCCACGCCTCGGGAATCAGCTGCATCGGTCCGACCGCCCGGTCGATGCTCGCGTCGCCGTCGATCGCTCCCTTGTCGCTGTCGGGGATGTTGTTCACGCCGACCCCGTCGAGCGCGATGCCGTAGATCGGCGGCGAGACCTGCCCATCGGCCGCGATACTGCTGCCGCCGTGCGTGCCGTTGCCGCTCTCGACGGAGCCGACCGCGGCGAGCGTGTTCCAGCCGAGGTGACAGGTCGGATTCTCCGTCTGCTTCGCGAGGGCGACGCCCGCGTACGACTGGATGGCGCGCACGCTCACGTTGGTCGCCTCCGCCATGCGGGTCGCCCACGCGACATCCGTGTTGCCGGCGAGGCCCGCGAGCACTCCCGGCGCACCTGCGGCACCCGGCGCCGCGGCGACCGCGGTCGACAGCGGCGGCAGCTCGACGGCGGACGGGGCGTCCGGAGCCGCACCGCCCTCGGCGGAGACGACCGCCTGCCGGAGGGCCTCCCCCAGCGGCCCCGCCGCGAAGACCCCGGCGACCAGGAGCGCGAGCACGGCTGCGGAGGCGCCGACCGCGATGAGGGTCGTCCGCAGGCGACGGCGGCTCCGGATGCCCGCGCGGGCCGTTCGCGCCCGCCTCCGTGCTGCAGCCCGCCGCGCCGCCGCCCGGCGTCTCGCCTGGGTGCTCGTCGCTCGCCGTTCTGCCACCGTCCGACCCTAGCCACAGAGCCTTGGAGGATGCCCGACAGGGCCGCCGCGGTAGAATCGGCGCATGGCAGATTCAAGTTTTGACATCGTGAGCAAGGTCGACAAGATGGAGGCCGACAACGCCCTGCACCAGGCGCAGAAGGAGGTCGAGTCGCGGTACGACTTCAAGAACATCGGCGCTTCGATCGACTGGAGCGGCGAGAAGATCCTGATGAAGGCGAACTCCGAGGAGCGGGTCAAAGCCATCCTCGAGGTGTTCGAGGCGAAGCTCATCAAGCGCGGCATCAGCCTGCGGAGCCTGGATGCCGGCGAGCCGTACCCGAGCGGCAAGGAGTACCGGCTCGAAGCCGAGTTGAAGAACGGTATCGAGCAGGAGGCGGCGAAGAAGATCTCGAAGCTGATCCGCGACGAGTCGCCGAAGTCGGTCAAGAGCCAGATCCAGGGCGACGAACTGCGCGTCTCCTCGAAGAGCCGCGACGACCTCCAGGGCGTGATGGCCCTCCTGAAGAGCGCCGACCTCGAGGTCGCCGTGCAGTTCGTCAACTTCCGCTGACCGCCCCTCCTGCCGCTGCCGCACTCACCGCGACGAAGCGGGTGTGCGCGGCCGCGGAGGGCCCGGCGGCGGGCTAGCCGACCGGCTGCTGGTTCGAGACCGCGACCATCTCGTCGCGCTCGACGACCTTGATGCGGGTGCGGCCAGCTGCCTCGCCGAGACCGAGCTCGTACTGGTCGAGGTGGTGCCAACCCTCGGTGCTCGTGTAGTCGACTCCGCGCGACTCCAGCAGCGAGACGACCGACTCCTCGGAGGGGTCGGCGGGCGTCCACCAGTTGGCCTGGTCGCGTACGACGTGGCTGAGCGTCTCCATGGCGTCGCTCTTCGTGTGGCCGATCAGCCCGACGGGGCCGCGTTTGATCCACCCGGTGGCGTAGACGCCCGGAATGACCTCGTCGTGATCATCCAGAACCTGCCCTTCGCGGTTCGGGATCACGCCGTGCAGCGAATCGAACGGAACACCGTCGAGCGGCGAACCGAAGTAGCCGACCGCGCGGTAGAGCGCCTGGATCGGGAAGTCGCGGAACTCGCCCGTGCCCTCGACACCGCCGGCGCCGTCGGGCCGGGTGCGCTCCATGCGGAGGCCCGCCACGCGGCCGTCCTCGCCGAGCACCTCGACGGGGCGCGAGTAGAAGTGCAGGTGCAGGCGGCGGGATGCCGTACCGGCCGGGCGCGTACGCCACTGGTTCATGACGCGATTGATCACCATGACCTGCTTGTTCGAGGCGATGGCGGCCTCGGAGGCGGGGTCGATGTCGAAGTCCTCGTCGTAGACGACGATGTCGACGTCGTTGACCTCACCGAGCTCGCGGAGTTCGAGCGGCGTGAACTTCACCTGCGCGGGGCCGCGGCGGCCGAACACGTGCACGTCGGTCACCGGCGAGGCCTTCAGTCCCTCGTAGACGTTCGCGGGGATCTCGGTGACGAGGAGGTCGTCGGCGTGCTTCGCGAGGATGCGCGCCACGTCGAGCGCGACGTTGCCGTTGCCGAGCACAGCGACTTCGCGCGCGCCGAGCGGCCAGGTGCGCGGCACGTCGGGGTGCCCGTCGAACCAGCTCACGAAGTCGGCCGCGCCGTAGGAGCCGTCGAGGTCGATGCCGGGGATGTCGAGTTCGGCATCCTTGATCGCACCGGTTGCGAAGATGACCGCGTTGTAGTGCTTCTTCAGGTCGTCAAGTGTCAGGTCGATGCCGTAGCGCACGTTGCCGAAGAACCGGATGTCGCCGCGGTCGAGCACCTCGCGGAGCGCCCCGATGATGCCCTTGATGCGCGGATGATCGGGGGCGACGCCGTAGCGCACCAGGCCGTAGGGCGCGGGCAGGTGGTCGAAGAGGTCGATCGAGACGTCGAACGCACGTTCGGCCTTGATCAGCAGGTCGGCGGCGTAGATGCCGGCCGGTCCCGCGCCGACGATGGCCAGGCGGAGCTTGGTCATGAGGGTGTGTTCCTTACGTTGTGTGGGGCTGGGGCCACGCGGGAGGCGCGGCGCCAGCGGGTTGTTCGGAGCGTCCGGCCACCGCGACGGGCCAGTGGCTCAGGCGGGTCAGGCAGGCAGGTCAGGCGGATCGTTCCACCATCGTGTCGGCGAAACGGATCAGGGTCTTCTTCACCGTGCCCTCCGGCAACGGGTCGAGGGCGGCAACCGCGTCGGCGGCCCAGCGGCGCGACTCGACCTGGGTCTCCTCGGTCACGCGGTGGGCCCGGAGTTCGGCGATCAGCGCGTCGACCTCGGCGTCGGGCGTCGCCGCGATGCGTTCGGGGTCGAGCCGCGCGAGCAGGTCGGCGGCCGACGGGTCGGTTGACGCATCCCGTCGCAGGTACAGCAGCGGCAGGGTCACGACGCCGGCCCGGATGTCGGTGCCCGCCGTCTTGCCGGTCGCATCGCTCGGCGGGGCGAGGTCGATCACGTCGTCGACGAGCTGGAACGCGATGCCGATCTTCTCGCCGAAGTCGAAGACGGGCTGCTCGTATTCGCTGGGAGCACGCGACACGAGGATTCCGAGCTGCGCGGAGGCCGCGATCAGCGACCCCGTCTTGTCGGCGAGCACCTGCAGGTAGTGGGCGACCTGGTCTTCGCCCTCGCGAGGCCCGACGGTCTCGTGCAACTGCCCGAGGCAGAGGCGCTCGAAGGTGTCGGCCTGCAGGCGGATGGCCCGCTCGCCGAGGATCGAGAGCAGCTTGGAGGCACGGGCGAACAGCAGGTCGCCGGTGAGGATGGCGACGGAGTTGCTCCACACGGTGTGCGCGGTCGGCACGCCCCGGCGCTGCTCCGCTTCATCCATCACGTCGTCGTGGTAGAGCGACGCGAGGTGGATCAGTTCGATGGATGTCGCGGCCGTGACCACATCGTCGGTCACGCCTTCGCCGAGCTGGGCGGTGAGGAACGCGAGCAGCGGGCGCACGCGCTTACCGCCGGCTTCGAGCAGGTAGCGAGCCGACACCTCGGCCATGCCGTCGTGGAACACGGTCTCGGCCAGCAGCTTGTCTTCGAGCCGCACGATGCCGTCGTCGACGGCCTTCGCGGCACGGCGGTCGTCGCCCGTGGAGAAGAGCCTCTCGGCCAGTGAAAACGGCGACGAGGAGGAGGGACTGCGACGGGCGCTCTTGTTCGCAGTGGAGGCCCCGGATGCGTTCCCGGGCCAGTTGGCCTTGTTCACGAGGTCAAGCCTACTGAGGGTGCGGCGTCGGCGGGGGCGGCGGCGGCAGCAGCGCGCGGCTTGGTACCGCGGTGCAGCGCAACGATGCCGAACGTGAGGTTGCGGTAGCCCACCTGCGTGAAGCCTGCGCCGGTCATCCACCGGCTGAGGGTCTTCTGGTCGGGCCACGCCTCGATGGAGTCGGCAAGGTAGGTGTAGGCGTCGGGATTGGATGACGCGAGCTTCGCGATCGCGGGCATGAACCGCTGCAGGTACGTGGAGTAGCCGAACTTCACGAGACTCGCCGGCGGCGTGCTGAACTCGCAGATCACGATGCGGCCGCCCGGCTTCGTCACCCGGTAGAGCTCGGCGAGCGCCGTACGCGGCTCGACGATGTTGCGGAGACCGAACGAGATGGTCACGGCGTCGAACTCATTGTCGGCGAACGGGAGATCCATGCCGTCGGCGACCACGAACTCGACGTTCGGGTTGCCGGCCTGCTGCCTCTTGCCCACCTCGATCATGCCGGGCGAGAAGTCGGCGGCGACCACTTTCGCTCCCCCGGCGGCGAGGCTCGCGCTCGACGTGCCCGTGCCGGCGGCGAGGTCGAGGATGCGCTCACCGCGTTTCGGGGCGACCGCCTTCGTCGTGGCGACCCGCCAGAGCAGGGCGTTGCCGACGGAGAGCACATTGTTCGTGCGGTCGTAGTGGGTCGACACATCGTCGAACATCGCAGAAACCTGCGCGGGTTGCTTGCTGAGGTCGGCCTTGGACACCTTCCCAGTTTACGGTGCGTCTGAGCGGCATTCGGCAAAGGCTCAGGATGCGCACAGGGCTTGCGCTGGGTGGCCGGCGCGTGCGGGGTGCGGCGCATCCGGAGCAGACCGCTCTTGCGATGTCAGCGCACGGGGGCAGACTGGAAACATGGAATACACACACCTGGGCCGCTCCGGCCTGACCGTCTCGCGCCTCTGCCTCGGCACCATGAACTTCGGGCCCCAGACCCCCGAGCCCGACTCGTTCAGCATCATGGATTCGGCCCTCGCGAACGGCATCAACTTCTTCGATACGGCGAACGGCTACGGCGGGTCGCTCGGCCGCGGGGCCACCGAGGAGATCCTCGGCCGCTGGTTCGCCCAGGGCGGTGGCCGGCGGGAGAAGGTGGTGCTGGCGACGAAGCTGTACGCCAACATGACCGAGTGGCCGAACGATGCGAAGCTGTCGGCCCGCAACATCCGGATGTCGCTCGATGCGAGCCTCAAACGCCTGCAGACCGACTACGTCGACCTCTACCAGTTCCACCACATCGACCGGGACACCCCGTGGGAAGAGATCTGGCAGGCGATGGAGGTGGCCGTCACGGCGGGGAAGATCGTCTACAACGGGTCGAGCAACTTCGCCGGCTGGCACATCGCCACGGCGCAGGAGGCCGCCCGCCGGCGCAACTACACGGGGCTGGTGAGCGAGCAGTCGATCTACAACCTGCTGACGCGCGACATCGAGCTCGAGGTGATTCCCTCGGCCGTCGCGAACGGGCTGGGGATCATCCCGTGGTCGCCGCTGCAGGGCGGGCTGCTCGGCGGCGTCGTGCGGAAGCAGCGCGACGGGGTGCGCCGGCTCGAGGGGCGCGCCGCTGACGCGCTCGAAGCGAACCGCTCGGCGATCGAACAGTACGAGTCGTTCGCCGAAGAACTGGGGCACGAACCCGGCGACGTGGGGCTGGCGTGGTTGCTGCACCAGCCTGCCGTCACCGCCCCGATCATCGGGCCGCGCACGCAGGAGCAGCTGGATGCCGCACTCCGCGCCCTCGACGTGAAGCTCGATGCGGCGGCGCTGGCGCGGCTCGACGAGATCTTCCCGGGCACGAAGACGGCGCCCGAGCAGTACGCCTGGTAACGGTGCGCGCGCATCTGTCGACCGAACGGACGTCGCTCAGCCAAGACGGTGCCGTATACGGGGCCACGTCTGCCGAGCGCCGTCCGTCCGTTCGGCAGGCGGGGAGACGGGCGGGCGAGCGTACGCTGGGAGGGTGACCGATTCCCGCGTGACATCCGCACCGCCCGCCGCCTCCCCCGCCCCCGAGCCGGCCGGCCGAGCCCCCGCGATTCCCCGCCTGCACGTCGAGACCTTCCCGGTCGGCGACATCCGGATGCTCGTGCCCCTGCTCGACGCGCGGCACCCGCTGCTCTGGATCCGGAAGGGCCAGGGCATGGCCGGCCGAGGCGAAGCCCTGCGGCTGGAGTTCACCGGCTCCACCCGGTTCCGCGATGCCTGCGAGGCCTGGCGCCAAGTCACCGCCGCCGCGACCGTCGTCGATCCGCTCGGCACGCCCGGCACCGGCCTCATCGCGTTCGGGGCCTTCGCGTTCTCGGGGCAGTCCGCACTGACCAGCGTGCTCATCGTTCCGGAGCTCGTGATCGGGAAGCGCGACGGGGTGTTCTGGCTGACGCGGGTGCGGGTACTGGCAGAGGGCGAGACCGTGGGTGATCCCGGGACCGCGCCGTCCGGGCATCCGGAGTCGTCGCCCACCGCCGCGCCGTCGGCTGCCCCCGCGCTGCCCGCCGCCACGGCCTTCGGAGCCGAATACCGCATTTCGCTGCTGCCCGGCCGGGCCAACGCCGACACCTACCGTGCCGCCGTCGAGCAGGCCGTCAGAGCCATCGGCGCGGGCGACCTCGAGAAGGTCGTGCTCGCCCGCGACCTCGTCGGGCACCTCCCCGGCGACTCCGACCTGCGACGGGTGATCTTCGACCTCGCGCTCGGCTACCCCGACTGCTGGACGTTCGCGGTCGACGGCCTCATCGGCTCCAGCCCCGAGACGCTCGTGCGGGTCGACCACGGAACCGTCTCCGCGCGCGTGCTCGCCGGCACGATCTCCCGCGGACGCGACGCCGAAGCCGACCACGACCAGGCGGTCGCCCTCGCGACCAGCGCCAAAGACCTCGACGAGCACCGCTTCGCCGTCGCCAGCGTCATGACCGCGCTCGCGCCCCACTCGCAGACGGTCATCGCGAGCGAGATCCCGTTCACCCTGAAGCTCCCGAACCTCTGGCACCTCGCGAGCGATGTCGAAGGCGCGCTCAGCGACGGCAGCAGCTCGCTCGACCTGATCGCGGCGCTGCACCCGACGGCCGCGGTGGCCGGTACTCCGACTCTGGATGCGCTGGCGCTCATCGAGCGCCTCGAACCCTTCGACCGGGGCCGCTACGCGGGGCCCGTGGGCTGGGTGGGCGCCGACGGCGAGGGCGAATGGGCGGTCGCGCTCCGCTGCGCCCAGGTGAACGAGGCCGGCGACATCACGGCGTACGCCGGCGCAGGCATCGTCGCGGGCTCCGACCCGCAGCACGAGCTGCTCGAGACGAAGATGAAGTTCCGGCCGATGGTGGAGGCCTTCGGCTAGCTCGCGGCCAGGCGCGCCTTCTCGACCTCGACGTCGTAGTCCGCGGGCGGCCAGTCCTGGTGCAGGTTCTGCAGGGCATCCAGAACCAGGTGCTGCACCGCGAGCCGCGCGTACCACTTGTGGTCGGCGGGAACGACGTGCCAGGGCGCGGCCTCGGTGGAGGTGCGGTCGAAGACGAGCTGGTAGGCGTCCTGGTACTGGTTCCAGAGCAGGCGGGAGTCGATGTCGTTCGGGTTGTACTTCCAGTGCTTGTCGGGGCGTTCGAGGCGTGCGCCGAGGCGCGCCTTCTGCTCGTCGGGACTGATATTCAGGAACACCTTGATCACCGTCGTGCCCTGCTCGGTGATCTCCCGCTCGAAGTCGTTGATGATGCCGTAGCGGCCGTCGATCTCCTCGGGGCTCGCGAGTTCGAGCACGCGGCCGGCGAGAACATCCTCGTAGTGGGAGCGGTCGAACACGCCGATCTGGCCGTCGGCCGGCAGACACTTCCGGATGCGCCAGAGGAAGTCGTGGCTGAGCTCCTCGGGCGTCGGCTTCTTGAACGAGGCGTGGGTGACGCCGCCCGGGTCGACGGATCCGACGACGTGGCGCACGATGCCGCCCTTGCCCGAGGAGTCCATTCCCTGCAGCACGAGCAGCAGCGAGCGGTGCTGCTCGGGACCCTCGAACAGGCTGTTGGCGAACAGCTTCTCCTGCAGGGAGTCGACCTCGGCGGCCGCCAGGGCGAGATCGCGCACCCCGTCGGCCTTCCGTCCCTCGTAGCCCGGGGTCGCCCGCGGGTCGGTATCGCTGAGGCGGAAGCCGGCGCCGACACGCAGCAGGGGCGCCGGGTCGGCGGCCCAGGCGGTGGAGGGGAGGGCGGGTGTGTCGGCAGTGGGGTCGGCGTGCGCCTCGCGCTTGGCCGCAGCCTCGGCGGCCTGCGCCTTCGCGTCCTTCACCTTGGCGGCCTGCTCCTCGGACTTCGCGCCCTTCGCGCCCTTCGACTTCTCCGCGCTCTTCGCGCCCTTCGACTTCTTCGTCGCCATGTCGCCCGCCCTCGTTGTTGCGTTGTTGCGTTCTTCCGTTGATGCGTTCCCTCACCACTATGCCGCTGACCAGCAATCGAGTGGGCAGTTTGGGCCCTAAATCTCCGATTTTGGGGCCCGAACTGCCCACTCGATTGCTCTGGGAGGGGAGGGGAGGGGAGGGGAGGGGAGGGGAGGGGGTCAGCGGGGGAGGGGGACCTCTAGGAGGGTGGGGCCGGCCAGCGGGGCCGTCAGGGCGCGGTCGAGTTCGACGCGAGTGGTCGCGCGGGAGTAGGCCCAGCCGTAGGCCTTCGCGAGCGCCTCCAGGTCGACGGTCTGCGGGGTCAGCATGACGCGATCGAAGGCAGCCCGGTCGGCGGTGCCGGCGACCTCGAGGGTGTCGAAGATGGTCCCGCCGCCGTCGTTGGCCACGATGAGCTGGATGCGCGGACGGGCCTCACCCGTCCCGAACAGCAGCGCACCCGCGTCGTGCAGCAGCGTCAGGTCCCCGAGCAGCACGCGCGTGACCCCGTGCTGCGTCGAGACGGTGGCACCGGATGCCGCGGCTCCTGATGCCCGCGCCGGCCCGCCCTGCAGCGGCAGGTCCCGGAGTGCCGACAGCGGAGCGCGTTGGCTCGCCAGGGCGATGCCGGTCGCCGTCGAGATGGTTCCGTCGATGCCGGCAAGGCCGCGGTTGGCGTGCACGCGGATCTTCTTGCCCGGAACCGCCCGGTCGAGCTCCCGGATCAGCCGCGACGCCCCGAGCACCAGCCGGTCGTGCGGCCAGGTGGCCTGCCAGACCGCGAGCGCGAGAGTGCGGCGGGTCACGGGCTCCTTGAGGGCCGCCGTCTCGGCAAGGCGGTAGGCGCGGCGCTCGGCGATGTCCGGCGAGTTGGCGAGCTCGATGTTCGGGGCCGGGATCGGATCCTCGGCGCTCTGCGCGTCGACGATCGCCCTGCTCGCCAGCACCCACGAGCGGAGCCACTCGCGCTCATCGCCCGGCTCTCCCCCCGCAACCTCGACGGCGGTCACGAAACTGCTCACGCGGTGGCCCGGGTTGTAGGCGTCGACGAGCTCCTCGCCGGGACGGGCGGTCGCGGCGGCCGGCGTCACGACGATTGTCTCGACGTCGTCCCGGAGCGAGAGCGCCGGGACTTCACGGGAGAGGGTCGGGTGGCCGAACACGATGACGCGCTGCACCCGCCCGCCGAAGTCGGCGTCGGCAAGCAGCTCACGATAGGCGACGACAAGGTTCCGTCCGAAGCGGGATCCGCTCGACGGCTCGGCGACCAGCGGCCAGCCGCCCCGGTGCGCGAGCTCCTCCGCCGCCGGACCGGCGTCGTGCCCGGCGACCACGATCGTACGCGGCCCCCGCCCGAGCGCCAGCGCCTCCGGCGCGCCGCCGGCCGCACCCGCGGCGTGCGGCGCCGAATCGGCGGCCCCAGCCGAATCCGACACGCTCTTCGGCACGGATTGGCCGAGGGCCGCCCGTTGCGTGGTGGCGACGGGCGGTTGCGACGCGCTCGAGCTGTTGGCGGCGTGCGCCGTAGGCGCGCCGGCGACCGCCGCGAGGCCCGCCGAATCGGCGGCCCCAGCCGAATCCGCCGCGCTCTTCGGCCCGGATCGGCCGAGGGCCGCCCGTTGCGTGGTGGCGATGCGGGAGGACGAGGAGGGCGCCAGCTCGGGCGACCCGGCGTCGGCCGATTGCGCGGTGGCCCCGGCCTGGGCCGCGGCACTGCCGCCCCAGCTGCCGGACGCCGAAGCGGCTCCCCCGGGCATCCACCCGCCGGCGGCGGCCAGCGCCACCAGGTCGGGAACCGCGCCCGACAGCGGCTCGCGCAACTGGAGGTTCAGGTGCACGGGACCGGGGGTTCCGGTGTGCGTGCCGAGGGCCGCCTCGACGGCCGACGCCGCGATGCGGGCGGCGAGAGCGGGCTCGGCGGCCGAACCGGTCGGCGCGGGCACATCGAGCGCAAGTCGCACGAAGCGGCCGAACATGCCGGGCTGCCAGGTGGTCTGGTTTCCGGCGGTGCCGCGCATCGAGGCGGGGCGGTCGGAGGTGAGCAGCAGCATCGGAACCCCGCTGTGGTGCGCCTCGAGCACCGCCGGGAGGAGGTTCGCGACGGCCGTGCCCGAGGTGGTGACCACGATGGCGGGGAGGCCGGTCTCCACGGCGAGGCCGAGGGCGGTGAAGCCCGCGACGCGTTCGTCGATGCGAACCTGGAGGTCGATCATCCGCGCCCGGTGCAGTTCGGAGAGGGTCAGCGCGAGGGCCTGCGAACGGGATCCGGGGGTAAGAACGGCATCGGTCACGCCGAGGGCTACGAGTTCCCCGAGCACCGCGAGCGAGAAGTCGGCGGCCGGGCTGGAAGTCGCGGCGCTGGAAGCCGCGGGGCTGGAAACCGCGGGGCTGGAAACCGCGGGGTCGGATGCCGCGGGGCTGCCAGCTGCCGGGCTGGATGCCGCGGGGCTGCCAGCGACAGGGGAAGAGGTGTCGGAGCTCTCCGCAGGGCCGGCCGCATCAGGGCCGCGCGCCGCGCTCACCGCTCGGTTCTGCCGTTGTCCGTGCGTTTGCTGTCGGGGTCGTCTTCGACCTCGGCGAGCTGCTGTTCGAGGTCGCGGAGCTGCTGCTCGGTCACCGGGTCGGAGCGGAGGCCCCCGAGGAACTCGGGGTCGTCGTCAGGCCCGATCGTGCGGTACACCGGACCGCGGGCCGAACGCTTGCGGCCGCGCCCCACCAGGAACCACAGCACGCCGCCGACCACCGGGAACAGGATCACGACGAACACCCAGGCGACCTTCGGAAGCCCCCGCACCCGGAACCTCGGGAAGAGCAGGCAGTCGACGAGCGCATACACGTAGAAAGCCGCCGCGAGGGCGACCACACCAACCAGGAGACGTGCCATAGAGAAACCATACGCCTTGAAAATGAGCGTTTCCCCCCGTTGTGCAAATGTGCTCGGCGGGCTTGCAGCGGGCGGTCAGAAGCCGTCGCCTAAGCTGGCTGAGTGAAAACAGGACGTACGTGGCTGGTGTACACGCTGATCCGCCTCGGCATCTTCGCTGTGGTGCTCATCGTGCTCCTGCTGACGCAGATGACCCCCTGGATCGCGGCTGCTCTCGCAGCCGTCATCTCCCTCTGTGCGTCGTACATCTTCCTGCGGCGTCCGCGCGAAGAACTCGCCGCCGGGCTCTACGAGGCACGGCACGGCGAGGGTCGGGCGGCGAAGCGTGCGCCGGAGAAGGCGGGCTCCGACGAGGAGAACGAGGACGCCGTCGTGGACGGCACCGTCGTGACCGGCGCTGTGGTGGATGGCACCGCCGTGGACGGCACCGCCGTGAATGGCACCGCCGTGACCGGCACCGCCGACGACGCGGCGGACGACCGCCCGGAGACCACCCCCCGCTAGAACGCGATCGCGGCGCCCAGTCCAAGGCCGAACAGCAGCCCCGCGAAGCTCGTCAGTTTCAGCGCCAGGATGAGCTCCTTCGACGTCTTCGCCGTGAGCGTGATGATCGCGGCGGGCAGCGTCAGCAGCAGCGTGAAGTACACCAGCGGCGCGAGCGGGAACAGCAGCGAGAAGTAGAACAGTACGGCGTACGCCACGGCCAGGAACACCACGAACACGATCCGGGATGCCCGGTTGCCGATCAGCACCGCGAGCGTGCGCTTCTTCGCGACCCTGTCCTGCTCGATGTCGCGGATGTTGTTGACCATCAGCACCGCGCAGGCGATCGCCCCGGCCGCGATGCTCGCGTAGATCGCGATCGTGTCGAAGGTTCCCGCCACGATGTACGTCGTTCCGACGGTCGCGACCACGCCGAAGAACAGGAAGACGAAGACCTCACCGAACCCGTAGTAGCCGTAGGGCCGCTTGCCGCCGGTGTAGAAGTACGCGGCAGCGATGGCGAGGGCGCCCGGGATGAGCAGCCAGTACTGGCCGGTGAGCACCACGATCGCGATGCCGGCGAGCGCACCCAGCGCGAAGAACGCCAGCGCCACAGCGAGCACCCGCTTCGGATTCGCGACGCCCGACCCGGTGAGGCGCGGCGGCCCGACCCGGAACTCGTCGGTGCCGCGCACCCCGTCGGAGTAGTCGTTGGAGTAGTTCACACCGATCTGCAGGAACAGCGCGACCGCGAGGCACAGCAGCACGAGCCCCCAGTCGAGCGACCCGACTCCGCCGACGAGCAGCGCCGCGGCCCCGGTACCGAGCGCGACCGGTGCGACGGCGAGCGGGAGCGTGCGGATGCGCGCACCCGCGATCCACATCGCCGGGGTCGGCTTCACGAGTGCGTTCGGTGCCGAGTGATTCTTCTTGCCGGCCGGGTGACCCGACGACTTCTTCTTGGTTTGCGCCACCAGAAGATTCTAGTGACGGAGGGGGGCTGCGAGGCCGGGTGCGGTTTCAGCCCTGTGGATGCGCGGCCAACGACCTCGCCACGGCGAGCCGGTCGGGCTTACCCGAACTCAGGGTCGGGATGCTCGGCAGGAGCACGATCCGCGTCGGTGCCGCCGCCCGGCCGACCGTCTCGGTGACGCTGGAGCGCAGCAGTTCCAGGGCGCCCGGCCCGAACGGTTCGGACGTGACCACGACCGGCGTCTGCCCCCACTCCTCGCTCGGCTGCGGCACCACGATCGCGGTGTGGAAACCTTCATGCGACTGCACAGCACGCTCAACCCGGTCGAGGGCGACCTTGATGCCGCCGGAGATGATCACGTTGTCGATCCGACCGGTGATCGTGACGGTCGTGGCACTGCCGCCGGGGCTGCCCGATCCGGAGCCCTCGCGGGCTTCCGTCACCTCGCCGCTGTCGGCCGTGCGGTACCAGCGCACGCCTCCATCGGTGTAGAACTTGCGGGCCGTCAGCTCCTCATCGCCGAGGTACCCCTCCGCCAGCATGGGCCCGGAGAGTTCGAGTTCCCCGCCGGTGACCCTTGCCGCCGCCCGGCCGATCGGATGCCCGTCGTAGACACAACCGCCGGCGGTCTCGCTCGAACCGTACGTGCGCATCACTTTGAGTCCCGCGTCGGTGGCGCGTGAGAACAGTGCCGCGGGTACCGCCTGCCCACCGATCAGCAGGGCATCCAGTCGCTGGAGCGACGCACGCACCCCGTCGTCGCTCTCGGCCGCGTCGACGAGCCTGGCGAGCTGGGCCGGCACGATGGACGAGAACTTCAGCGGCGACGTGAGCCTGTCGACCAGAGCGGCGAACGTCCGGGCGCTGAAGTGCCCGGCCGGCATGAGCACAGGGTCGGTTCCGGCGACGATCGACCGCACCAGCACCTGCACCCCCGCGATGTAGTGGGCCGGCAGGGCGAGGAGCCACTGCCCGCTGCCTCCGAGATACGCTTCGGTCGCCGCCGCGCTCGCGAGCAGGGCATCGGCGCTCAGCGCGACGCGCTTGGGCACGCCGGAACTGCCGGAGGTCTCGATGACGAGGGCGACGTTCCTCGCCACCTCGGCGGGCACCGGATGCTCGCCGCCTGAGGCGACGAGGCTCGCGTGCCGGGGCCGGGCGGGCGAGCCGGTCGCCGCGGGCGAGGCCGCCTCTCCCGCGGGCCCGGGTGTCGGCGTCGGCACGGGCGTGGCCGCAGCGACCGGCACCCCGGACCGGGCTTCGCGCGGCAGGATCGCGGGCCCCGCACCGCTCAGCGCCTTCCGGAGCGCCGCCCCGACCTCGACCGGGTCGGCCCCGCCCAGCACCTCGAGTCGTCTCGTCATCCACCAACCCTAGGTGCGCCCTCTCCGCACCGCGAGCCCGGCACGCCAACCGAGCCCGGCACGCCAACCGGGCCGGGGACGCTGCGGAGATCGCCCACGAACGGCGTGGGCTCGCCCCCGCACCCCGCGGGGCGCGACAATGGGGCATGACTGCAATGCTCCGCCCCCTGCCGACGCTGGCAGAACTGCTCGAACGGGCGAGTGTCGTCTCGCTGCCGCTGCACACGAGGTTCCGGGGAGTGGATGCCCGGGAAGCCCTGATCCTCCGGGGGCCGGAGGGCGCCACCGAGTTCTCCCCGTTCGTGGAGTACAGCGACGAGGAGGCGGCCGCCTGGCTCGCTGCTGCGATCGACTTCGGCTGGGTCGCCCCGCCCGAACCTCTCCGCGACCGGATCCCGGTGAACGCGACCCTGCCGGCCGTCGCCGTGGATGCCGTCGCGGGCGTGCTCGACCGCTACCCCGGCTGCCGCACGATCAAGATCAAGGTCGCGGAACGGGGCCAGAGCCTCGACGACGACATTGCGCGGGTGCGCGCCGCCCGCGAGCACCTCGGTACCGACGGCCGCATCCGGCTCGACGCGAACGGCGGCTGGAACGTCGACGAAGCCGAACACGCCATCCACGCCCTCGCGGAGTTCGACCTCGAATACGTCGAGCAGCCCTGCGCGAGCGTCGACGACCTGTGGGAGATCCGCCAGCGCGTGAAGTACATGGGCATCCCTGTCGCGGCGGATGAGAGCGTCCGCAAGGTGGATGATCCCCTCGAGGTCGCCCGCCGGGGCGCCGCCGACGTGCTGGTCATCAAGGCCCAACCGCTGGGGGGCATCCGGTCTGCTCTCGACATCGTCGAGCGGGCGGGGCTGCCGGTCGTCGTGTCGTCTGCGCTCGACACGTCGATCGGTATCGCCATGGGGGCCCACCTTGCGGCGTGCATTCCGGAACTGGAATACGACTGCGGCCTCGCGACAGCGGCCCTTCTGGCGGCGGACGTGACGGCCGAGCCTCTGCTGCCCGTCGACGGATCGATCCCGGTCGTGCGCCCGGCACTCGATGAGTCGCTGGTGCAGCAGAGCCTCGCCTCCGATGAGCGCGACGTGTGGTGGCGCGAGCGACTCGAGCGGGTCTACCGTGTGCTCGAGGGCTGGTCGGAGTCGACGGGGCGGCACGCCGCGCCGTCCGAGGCCGCCACCGCCACTGCCACCGCTACTGCCACCGCCGAGTAGCCGCGCGCGCCCGGCCTCAGAATCAGGCGAAGTCCGCCAGCGTCTCGGCAACAGTCTCGAAGACGGCCGGGTCGGTCGTGGCGTGCACGGCGATCCGGATGCGATCGGAGCCATGCAGGGTCGTCGTGACACCCCGGGTGGCAAGTGCGGCGTGCGCAGCACCGGCACCGCCCGGGAGCGAGACCGCGACGATCCCCGCCCGGAGCGCACACTCCGCCGGCGAGACGGAGACGAGGCCGGCTCCGGCCAGAGTGTCGAGCAGCAGGTCGACGGAATCCGCGATCCGGGCCTCGATCGACGCCACCGTGGCAGACTCCACCAGTTCGAGCGCGGTGGCGAACGACCCCGTCGCGAACGGCGACAGGTTCGAGATGCCGAAGGCCAGCGCGTCGGTGCGCACCGGATGCTCGAAGCCGTCGTAGCGCGATGGTTCCTCCACCCCGGTCCAGCCGCCGAGCACGGGGCGGATGCGTTCGAGCCCCGTTTCGGAGAACGCCAGGGCGCCGGCACCCCAGCCGGCCCGCAGCCACTTCTGGCCGCCGACCACCAGCGCGTCGGCCACTGACCACGGCTGGTCGACGACACCGAAACCCTGGATGGCGTCGACGACCAGCAGGCGATCGGGGCCGATGACGTCGCGGATGCCTGCGAGGTCGGCACGGAAGCCGGTGCGGAAGTCGACAGCACTCACCGTGACCGCTGTCACCTCGGGCGTCAGCGCGCCCGCGATGACGCCGGGGGTCATCCGCTCCCCCACCGCGCCGATCAGCCGGGCATCCGAGAGCCCGGAGCCGCTCGCGCGGAGCCACGGATACAGATTCGCCGGGAACTCGGAACGGCCGATGAGAACGGTGCCCCCGGGAATTCCGAACGCGACCTGGAAGAGCCCGAGCGAGGTGTGCGGGACCAGCGAGACAGCGTCGAGCCCGAACCCGCTCAGGCGCGCGAAGGCGCTGCGGGCGCGGAGGTCTTCCCCGTGCATCCGTTCGCTCGCACCCGGGGCGCCCGCCACGGCCGTGGCCAGAAGCCCGGCCGTGGTCTCGGCGACGGCGTGCGAGGGTGGTCCGTAGCTGGCGAAGTTGAGGTAGCCCTGCTCCTCACCGAAGCTGCCGAGGTAGGCGTCGAACGCGGGGGCGGCCGTCACGCCAGTACCCGCTCGAGGAACCGCTGGGTGCGGGGCTCCCGGGGGTTCAGCAGTACCTGGTCGACCGTGCCCTGCTCGACGATGCCACCGTCGGCCATGAAGACGACCCGGTCGGCGACCTCGCGCGCGAAACCCATCTCGTGGGTCACGACCAGCATCGTCATGCCGTCTGCTGCCAGTCCGGCCATCACCGTCAGCACTTCGCCGACCAGTTCGGGGTCGAGAGCGCTCGTCGGCTCGTCGAAGAGCAGGAAGAGCGGCTTCATCGCCACAGCCCGGGCAATGGCGACGCGCTGGCGCTGCCCACCCGAGAGCTGGCTCGGGTAGCTGTCGATCTTGTCGCCGAGCCCGACCCGTTCGAGCACCGCCCGCGCCTCAGCCTCCACGACCTTCGCGGCACGCTTCTGCACCCGGACCGGGCCCTCCATCACGTTGCCGAGCACGGTGAGGTGCGGAAAGAGGTTGAAGTGCTGGAAGACCATGCCCGTCGAGGCCCGCTGCTTCGACAGCCTGCGTTCTGTCAGTTCGTAGAGCTTTCCGTCACGCTCCTCGAAACCCATCGCCTGTCCGTCGACCCACACCTCGCCCGCATCCGGTATTTCGAGGCGGTTGATGCAGCGCAGGAAGGTCGACTTGCCGGCACCCGAGGGCCCGATGATGCAGACGACCTCCCCCGAGGCGACCTGCAGCGAGACCTCCTTCAGAACCTCGTGCGAGCCGTAGTGCTTGCTGACGCGCACGGCGTCGAGGAGGGGACGTTCGGATCCACTCTGCCGAGCGTTCGCCTGCGGGGTGTTCGTCATTGGTGGCTCCTCACGAGCGGTGGTGTCACGAGATCACGGGCGAGCCGGCGCTTGGCACGGCGTGTGGGGCCACCGCGCGCCCGGTCGCTGCGGTCGAACGACCGCTCGAGGGAGGACTGGCCGACGCTCGCCACACTCACGATCACCATGTACCAGAAGGCGGCAGCGATCAGCGTCTCCATCACCTGGAGGTTGAACGAGGCGATGTTGTTGGCTGCTCTGATCAGCTCGACGTAGCCGATCACCGACGCCATCGCGGTGCCCTTCAGCATGTTGATGAAGTCGTTGCCTGTCGGCGGGATGATCACCCTCATCGCCTGCGGAAGAACGATCCGCCACATCCGCTGCAGGGGCGTCTCGCCGATCGACTGGGCGGCCTCGATCTGCCCCCGGTCGACGCTGTTGAGGCCCGCCCGGACGATCTCGGCCATGTACGCACTCTCGTTGAGCATCAGGCCGAGGAAGGCCGCCACGAAGGTGGTCATGACGGCGTTCGTCGAGAGGTCGACGAAGACCACGTCGGTGAACGGGATACCCAGCTGCAGCCGGGGGAAGATCAGCGCGAGGTTGTACCAGAGCAGGATCTGCAGCAGCACAGGGAGCCCCCGGAACAGCCACGTGTAGGCGGCGGCGAACCATTTCGCCACGGGGTTCTCGGAGATCCGCATGAGTGCGATGACCACACCGATGATCACCGCCGAGACCTGCGCTGCAACGGCCAGGATGATCGTGTTGACGAGCCCCTGCAGGATGATCGGCGAGATGACGTAGTACGGGATGTCGCGCCAGGAGATGTCGCCCTGCGACGCCCCGTACGCGAGAGCGCCGAGCACGATGAGGATCACGACGGCGATCACCCACCGCCCCCAGTGGCGCAGGCGCACCTGGGGCAGGAGTTCCCGCACGGAGGGGGTCGACATCACTTGCCGCCGTTGACGACCGCGCTGGTGACCTTGCCGGAGGAGATGCCCCAGGCATCCAGGATCTTGCCGTAGGTGCCGTCTTCGATCAGCTGGTCGAGAGCCTTCGCCATGGCGTCGCGGAGGCCGGGGTTGTCCTTGTTCACACCGATGCCGTAGGGGGCGCCGTCGATGACGTCTCCGGGTACGACCTCGAACGCGTTGCCGTCCTGCGTGGTCTTGGAGATGTACACGGCGCTCGGCAGGTCGTTCACGATCGCGTCGATGCGCCCGGTGCGCAGCTGGGTCTGGTTCTGGCTGTCGCTGTCGGTCACCGAGATGTTCAGGGCGGCCTTGCCGTCCGCAACGCACTTCGTGCTGGTGTCTTCGGCGAAGGTCTGCTGGCTGGTGCCGGTGACGACGGCGATGTTCTTGCCGCAGAGCGTGTCGGGCCCGGTGATGCCGGCCGGGTTGCCCTTCTGCACCATCAGCGTGATGCCGCTGGTGAGGTAGTCGACGAAGTCGATCGACTGCTGGCGGGTGGCGGTGTCGTTCATGGCCGCGATGGTGGTGTCGACCCGGCCGGACTGGAGGCTCGTGATGAGAGCGCCGAAATCGAGGTTGGAGTATGTCGCCGCCAGGCCGAGCTTGGTGCCGATCGCCGTGATGATGTCGTGGTCGGAACCGATGACGGTGGAACCGTCGGCTGCGAAGAAGTTGTTCGGAGCGGACTGCACGTTCGAGCCCACCTTCAGCTCCTTCGTCGAGGCAATGGCCTCGGGCACCATGGCCGCGAGCGTCGCGTCTTCGCTGACCGCCGAGAGCAGCGCGGAGGTGTCGGGGATGGTGCTCGAGCCGCCGCCCGCGGCGTCAGAGGAGCCGGCGGCGCCGGGCTGGGGAGCGGAAGGGCCGCCGCAGGCAGAGAGCAGTACGGCGAGCGAGGCGGCGGCGAGGGTGGTCGCCAGCGCTGTTCTGCGGGAGGTGCGCATGGGGGTTTCGTCCTTTGGTTCGTCTTCGGCAAAGAGGCTGAGGGGCACGCTGTGGCGCCTCCGGCCTTACATTAGTCGACTTTTTGCACGATAATAGTTAATTATTATGCTGACGAAGACTTTTTACCAGAACGAAACAAAGTGCCTTCCGGCATCGGGCAGGATGTCTCCATGACCGCTTCCGCCCACGACGAGCCGGAGCGCCGCATCAGGTCCGAATTCGAGCCGTACCTCGCCCTCCTGCCGTTCCTCGCCTCCCTGCTGGGTTCCCGCACCGAGATCGTCCTGCACGACATCAGCGACCTCTCACGGTCGATCATCGCGGTGGAGAACGGGGAGATGAGCGGCCGGAGCGTCGGTGGCCCGGCCACCGACCTGGTGCTGAAGATCCTGCAGAACCAGGACTACCTCGAGCGCGACTTCCTCACCAACTACCTGGCGCAGTCGCAGACCGGCGGGTACTTCCGCTCCTCGACGTTCTTCGTTCGCGACGATGCGGGTCAAGTGATCGGGATGCTCTGCCTCAACGTCGACGACGGGCCCCTCCACGAGGCGCGCCAGTTGCTCGAGTCGATCACCCGGACAACAGGGCTGCTGAAGTCGTCGGGCACCGCGCCCGAGAACCCTCCGATGCCGTCGCCGCCCGCGGAGCTGGGCACCGAAGTGGCGGAGCGCCTCAGCCTCAGCGTCGACGAACTCACCCGCGACAACGTCGCACGCACGGTCGCCCGGCTGGGCGTCGACGGCTCACGGATGACTCCCGACGAGAAGGTGCAGGCGGTTCGCGAGCTCGACTCGGCCGGCATCTTCCTCATGAAGGGCGCCGTCTCGTACGCCGCCGTGGAACTCCACGTGTCGGAGCCGACGGTCTACCGGTACCTCAAACTGGCCCGCGGCCAGCGCTGAGCGCTGAGCGCCCCGCCAGCCCCTGATCACCGGTCGGCCACCCGGTCGAGTCTCCTCGCGGCCTGAAGGTACGCACCCAAGTTCCGCCGTTCGCCCACTGCGACAGCCTCAACAGCAACTGCCTCAATTTCATTCGGAGTGAACCGGTAGACGAGCCGATAGCGCGGCTTCTGGCTGCCATCCGGATCGAAGTACAGCTTGTAGCAGTCGCTCAGATCGCCCGTTTGGGAGTGCTGTCCCAGCGGCACACCCGTGACGCGGCCGTCGCGAACAAACACAAGCATGTCGAGAGCCATCTTGCGTGTTCGAAGATCCGGGAGAGCATGAACATCGTCGGCAAATCCCGGCAAGCCTCGTCAGGGCGAGCCTCCGTTCAGCCACTACCGGTAATCGGCAGCGTCAAGACCGAGCTGATCCGCAAGGTCACTCAGCGGCACGGAGGGACCAGCAGAGGATCGCTTGCGCAGCACATCGGCGATCTCGAGCTGTTCGATCGCCGGCAGGAGCGCGGTGTACAACGCGAACGGGATGACGACGGCCTCGGCCTTACGGTGGGAGCCGAAGACCAATGGCTCCGAGGCGGAGCCTTCAGCGCGGAATCGTTTCAGCGCCTTGGGCAACTCGGTCCGCGCTTCCCGACTCGGAAGAATGGGGGAGGAAGCTGCAAGTGACATGATGACACCTTATCAACAATCGAAAATGTGTACACCTTTTGCGCCACAATTGTGGCCTCTCTCGGCGGTTTTCGGCTGGCGACGGCGGGCGGCCTACAGGCCGGAGTAGGAGTGCAGGCCGTGGAAGAAGACGTTGACGATGCCGAAGTTGAAGAGCACTGCGGCGAAGCCGATGATCGCCAGCACCGCTGAGCGGGAGCCCCGCCATCCGCGGGTCGCGCGAGCGTGGATGTAGCCGGCGTAGATGACCCAGATGATGAAGGTCCAGACCTCTTTGGTGTCCCAGCCCCAGTAGCGGCCCCAGGCGCGTTCCGCCCAGACCGCACCGGCGATGAGGGTGAAGGTCCAGAAGACGAAGCCGACGATGTTGACGCGGTAGGCGAGGTTCTCGAGCCGGGTCGAGTCGGGCAGCGAGGCCATGAACTTGAGCCGCCAGAACTTCGCGCCGGCCACGATCGACTCGCGGCGGTACTGCACGAGCTGGATGGCCGAGAGGGCGAACCCGAGGGCGAAGAAGGCGGTGCCGAGGCTCGCGACGAACACGTGGATGACCAGCCAGGCCGACTGCAGCGCCGGCGGCAGCGGGGAGACGCCGACGTAGTAGTTCACCGTCGAGATGCCGAGCAGGATGAGGACCAGGCCCGTGATGAACGTGCCGAGGAACCGGAGGTCGACCCGGGTGATGACGATCAGGAAGACGCCGACGATGAGCACCGTGCCGGTCATCGAGAATTCGTACATGTTGGCCCACGGCACCCGTGCGGCCGCGATGCCGCGGAGCACGTCGGCTGTGGCCTCGAGCAGGAAACCGATGAGCGTGAACGCCACACCGAGTCGCAGGCTGAGCGACCGCTTGGTGGTGCTCCCGCCGTCGCTGCTGCCGCCTGAAACCGAATTGCCGCCACGCGAGAAGAAACCCGCACGCGCCGGCGTCGTCGCTACGGAGGCGGACTCCGCCGCTTCAGCCCCGGCACCGGCAGCCCCGGCGCCGACCTTTTCGAGCACGCGCTCGTTCACAGTCACCGAACCGTCGACACCGACAGCATTGCCGGCCCCGACCTGCGCGGAACGGCGGGCCAGGTCGAGCGCGAAGGCGATGAAGGCGAACGCGTACACCGCCATGGCGGCGTAGAGGAAGAAGACGGAATACTCGTCGATGGTTTGCGTCACGGTGACAGCCTAAGCGTTAGTTTCCGGCGGCACAGGGCCACCGATCATTTTGGTGTGCCGGTCGGCAATTTCGGCCACCGCGGGCACGAGTCGCGGGTCCTCGCCCCGGGCGAGCCCGGCGTATTCGAGGCTGACGGAACCGTCGGCCCGCTCGGTCGCCTTGACCCACACACGGCGCCTGGGGATGAAGAGCGAGACCAGGAGTCCGAGCAGGGCGAGCGTGGCGAAGAGCAGCACGAATCCCTGGGTCGGGTCGTGGTGGATGTCGAGGGAGGCGAAGCGGGAGACCTTGTCGAAACTGACTGTTCCGAGGCCGTTCGGCAGTTCCGTACTGTCGCCGGGCTTCAGTTCGATCGACTTCACGCCCGTCGACCCACCGGTCAGCTGGCTGAGCGTGTCCGTGTCGAGTGAGTAGACCGACGTGGGCGTTCCCCCGTTCAGTCCGAGGTCGCCCTGGTAGACGTTCAGCGTCAGCACGGGGTAGTCGTCGTCGGGATACGTCGAGTAGTAGGCACCCGTGGTGGAGACCGCCTGCGTCGGGTAGAAGAACCCGATCATGCCGAGTTGTTCGGCAAGACCATCCGGAACCTTCACCACACCGACGCTGGTGAGGCTCGCGTCCTGCGGCAGGAACGGCACGGAGTCGGTGAAGACGACGGTTCCGCTCGGGTCTTTGACCGTGATCGTCGGTGCGTAGCCGTTGCCGAGCAGGTACACATCCGTGCCGCCGATGCGGAGCGGAGAGTTCACCTTGATGTCCGACTGCTGGGGCTCACCGCCCTGCTCCTGGGTCGTGACCCGTGCGTTGTAGTCGAGCGGCTGGCCGAAGGCGCCGTCGGCCTTCGTCTCGTAGGTCGCGCTGAACTGGTCGAGCTTCATCGTGTACGGGGTGAGAGAACTCTCAGTGAAGAATCGTCCGGGGTTGAACGAGTCGAACGCGCTGAGCGTGTTCACGAAGGTCTGGCCGTTCTCGACGAGCACCCGCTGGCCGCTGAAGCCGAAGCCGCCACCGACACCGACGGTGATGAGGATGCCCACCAGCGCGGCATGGAAGACGAGGTTGCCCGTCTCCCGCGCGTAGCCGCGCTCGGCCGACACCGAGGTGACCTCGCCGCCGTTCCGGCTGGGGGCGCTGAAGACGACGGTGCGGTAGCCGGACTTCCGGAGCATCGCCCGCGCGCTCTCGATGGCCGCCGCACCGTTGGTTCCGGGGGCTGCATCGCGCTGCTGGAACCCGGCCAGCCGTGACAGGCGGGCGGGCGTCCGCGGCGGTTTCGCCCTCAGCGCGTCGAAGTGGTGCTTCGCGCGCGGGATGACACAGCCGACAAGGGAGATGAACAGCAGCAGGTAGATACTCGAGAACCAGACCGACGTGTAGACGTCGAAGGCCTGCACCTTGTCGAGAACGGGTGCCCAGTCGGGGTTGTCGACGAAGTACTGGGTGACGCCGTTGGGGTCGGCGGCCCGCTGCGGAACCAGCGAACCCGGCACGGCCGCCAGCGCGAGCAGCAGCAGGAGGAACAGCGCGGTGCGCATGCTGGTGAGCTGTCGCCAGAACCAGCGGAGCCAGCCCACGACCCCGAGCCGGGGCTGGGCGATGTCGCCGCCGTCGCCGCCGTCGGTGCCGCCTGCGGCGCGGGTCGCGAGCGCGGGATCGGGTGAGTCGAAGTGATCAGATGGCCGGGACAAAACCTGTGATCACCGCCTGGAGCTGGTAGGTCCAGGCGGTCCAGAGACCGCTGACCATGAGAATGCCGATGACCACGAGGCCCGCTCCCCCAAGAATGTTGATGATGCGGATGTGCCGCTTGAGGAACCGGATCGTGTGCGTGACCCAGTTGAGCCCGAGCGCGACGAGCAGGAAGGGAACACCGAGCCCGAAACAGTAGAAGAGGCCGAGGAGGGCGCCGTTCCAGGCCGATCCGCCGGTGAGACTCAGTGCCTGGATCGCGCCGAGCGTCGGGCCGATGCACGGCGTCCAGCCCAGACCGAAGACGATACCGAGGATCGGGGCACCGGCCAGGCCGGTCGCCGGGCGCCAGGAGGTCTTGAACGTGCGTTGGAAGAAGCCGAACTGCCCGATGAACACGAGCCCGAGCAGGATTACCACCACCCCGAGCACTCGCGTGATGACCTCGCCCCACACCAGCAGCCACACCCCGAGCGCGCCGAACAGTGCGGATGCCGCAACGAACACGAGCGAGAAGCCGAGCACGAACAGGCTGATGCCGAGCAGCACCCGGCGGCGGTTGCTGCGGGCGCTCGGGTCGCTCAGCCCGCCCACGTAGGCGAGGTAGCCCGGCACGAGAGGGAGCACGCACGGTGACGCGAACGAGACGAGGCCGGCGAGCATCGCGATCGGGATCGCCACGATC